>NZ_JASATU010000066.1:0-360342 GCF_032906605.1 Leptothoe sp. LEGE 181152 | reverse complement strand
ATCGTTTGGTATACTTGAGGCAACATTTTATTTTTTGTGGGGGCTGCATAGTCCCCTATTTTTTTGCCCTTTTAGTTTCCCAAATCATTGCCGACTATAGGCTTGAAGTTCCTTGTCACCCTTTAAGAGTTAAGGGAGGCGACACACCATGACAACCCATAACCACGATACTTCCCTTGGCATGGGTGTTTATTTCGCCCCGGATGATTATGTTGGTATGATGCGTCGCATTGCCATTTTGCTTATCGATTTGGCAGTGCTGATCATCGTATATGTGTTATTTGCCATTTTTTTGATACCAATCGTTGGTAACCGCAACGGGTCAATGGGGTTGCTCTATTTTGGTATAGTGTGGGCTTACTTAACGACTCTCAAATCATCACGCATTCGCACGGTGGGTTATCGGCTGATGGGTGCCCGGATCATTAATCTGCGTGGTGGACGCCCCTCCATGTTTCGCATGACCTTTCGTTTATTATTATGGGCATTTGGCCCGTTTAATCTGTTGTTTGATTTGTTATGGTCCAGCGTTGATGACGATCGCCAATCCTTACGTGATCGAATTGCCGGCACCTGTGTTGTTAATGCTCAAGCAGAACCCATCGGTACAGCTGAAATTCAACTCAAGTATTACTATGCATTTGGTCTGGCGTTAATGTATTCGCGAGTGATGCGTCCGCAGGATCCAGAATGATAGATGATCTGGGGCTCAAAGCTTTGGTCTTTCGCATTATGGCTGACTGCAATAGCCTTTGACTGCATCCATCAAGACAGCCCCACAAAAATTTGTACCTTTAGTGGTCACATTGTAGAGACGGGCATGGCGCAAATTTGCCCCTTGTAAATTTGCGTGGTTAAGATTGACGGAATCCAGCTGTGCCCATCTGAGATCCGCATTACTCAAATCCGCACCAGTCAAATCCGCATGCTGAATGCGTACTCCTTTTAACCGACAGCCGGAACAATTTTTAGTCGCCCTTAAGGCAACGACTCTCAGGGGTGTTTCAGCCTGAAGTACTAGAAGGATAATGGCTGTAGTGAGTAAAACTCGGAACAGCTTCATAGCTTCCTCTACAAATTGGAGACAGTGTAATCCTTACATTAGACGAGCTTCAAGGGGTAGGTCCCAAAATTTAACACTTTTACGGATAATATATGTATATGTATTCTTTTTTAGCCGCTTGCACCAGTTTTTACTGTGTTCAAAGGTTAACTATACTGAATTTTTCAGTCGCGACACACACAGATATTACCTTTTATTGAAAATGCTTTAATGTTCTGCAATAAAAACCCTTAAATCAAGCCATACAAAGTTTTGAACCAGGTTACAAACCTCTGGGCATTAGGATGATTGGGATGCAAAATGCGTTCCATAATTGCTTGATGTAGCTGTCTCCCTGGAGGATCCTGCCAAGCTAACCAGGTGTAGATATTAGCTTTATCGAGATGAGGATCTGTAAATACAGCACCTTTACCTTTAGCCTCGTTGGTTACTACCTGGGCAAACTGCCAGAGTGTTTCACTGTCTGTTGGAATCATATAAGTTAAGAAGGTTTCCAACATGCCGCGCATCCTGTTATCAGGCATTATCCAAATTCCAAACTTAATTCCACTAGAAGTAGGGTGGAGTAATCCATCTTCAGGTAAGACGTCTGGAATATCAGGAATACTGGTTAAGCTTGCATTTCTAATACTTTGCCAACGTCCTATAGGATTATCATCAGCATCAATCATAATGCCGAGCGCCGAAAGCCCAGAGGCTTGTAGCTCTGTCGAGATTACGTCTGGATCGACTAAATTTTGATAACCGTCATAATCACGAATAAAAACAACCGGTCTTGTCCGAGTTCCCCAATTCACACCATTGGCTTCGATTAGTTCTGGGATTACGAAACGATCTTGTTTTCCCTCGACAAGAAGAACGTTGGGGTAAATGTCAGCCATGCCCTATCGCACCTCAATTCCACGTTCAGCAGCGATTACAACTTGTCGTTCCGTAAATACAATACTCTTTGGCTTATCTTTCTCAATCCTCTGAATTGTAATTCCCTCTTCAATCACGTTTTCGGAATTTGCCATTGCAGCAAGACTCGTCCAACAATCACTATTGTGAGTTGTGGCAAAAACTTGCACATTAAGCCTTTTAGCTGTTTTCCATATTAATTTCCACATATCAGACATTGCACTAAAGTGGAATCCAGTATCAATTTCATCGACTAATAAAACACCATTCCTTGCATTAACAATAGCTAACGTAAGGCCAAGCATTCGCCATATTCCATCCCCCATACTACCAATCGGTATGCGTTGGTCTTCATTAGTGAGCCTGACAACAAACCCACTACGTGAATCACCAGGATATCTATACTTTTCAGAACCAACTGAAGCAATACGATTAATACTTGGCTCAATTATCTGGAGTACTTCTGTAACAAGCTCCTCCTCTGGAGTCAAAACAACCTGATCAAATAACTCAACCATTTTCTCACTGGTCAAGGAGGAAGACGTTATAAATTGGGTTCTTGATCCTAATTTCTTTAAATCTTTGCGAACACGTCTTATGTAATCTAACGGCAAACCTTCTCTAGAGGATAAGGGCAGTTTAATGCTCTCATTTTCCTGTCCCAACCACTCAATAACTAATACAAGCTCTCGTAGATCTTCAAATAGACTCATTTGGCCTGAATTTTCTACAGATACCGTGACGCCTTCTTCATTGCTATGAGTATTGCTGAGTATTGAAAACTTGCTGCCTACATCAATTTCATGATTATGGAAAAGGTGACGAACATCTAGCTCACGATTACCGCCCCGTTCATCACTAAAAATATATTCACCACGACCGATCATTACTTCTCGCAATGATTCAAGATTAGATTGAGAATAAAGAAGCTGCACAGCCTCTAAGATAGAAGTTTTACCGCTATTATTAGTGCCAACGAGCAAGTTTAATTTGCCAAGCTGCTGAAGCTCAAATCTTCGAAAACAACGAAAATTTTCAATTCTCAGTGACCTCAGCATATTTGACAGTTTGTTGAAGTTATGGTATGCACCTTCATTATAAGGGACAACGTAGCTTCACAGTAGCGAATCTGAATAATGTCATAATGCTTTTGCACATCAAGAAGGCTAACACTAGGTTGGTGCGGCGGTGCAAGGGTTACTGATTTCGAGGCTAGGGTACTGACCGCCGCATAACTCTGCCGTTAGCTGCATCTGCTGCACTTTGCCGCCCGACCAATCGCTATGCTTTCGGGGTAGCCACAGTGCAGAGAGTTTATGCGTATTCTCATCGTGAATCCACCGCACCCCGCCATTGGCAGTCGTATTCCACGGGAGCAACTGCCCCCTCTGGGACTATTGTGTGTCGGTGGAGCATTATTGGACGCTGGTCATGACGTTACGTTGCTTGACGCTGAACTTGGCCCACTTTCTAATGATGAAATTGTTCAGCAAGTTGTTACTCACAGTCCACAGGTACTGCTTATTGGTCACTCAGGCTCAACCTCAGCCCACCCAATTGTTGTTGATCTTACTCTTCGCTTTCGGCAAGAGTTGCCCTCCCTCACGATTGTTTACGGTGGAGTCTTTCCCACATATCACTTCCACGACATACTCACCCAAGAATCTCAGATTGACGTGATTGTTCGAGGTGAGGGTGAAGCCACTGTTCCTAAGCTGATGGCGGCTATTGAAGAGGCGAATGATCTTGCTAACGTAGAAGGTATTGCCTTCCGTCGTAATAATCAGATCATTGAAACACTCCCTGCTTCTATGATCCAAGATCTTGATGCCTATCGCATCGGCTGGGAATTAGTCGACCTGAAGAACTATAGCTACTACGGCGGTAAGCAAGCTGTCGTTATACAGTTTTCCCGAGGCTGCCCACACCTATGTAACTACTGTGGACAGCGAGGCTTCTGGGCTCGTTGGCGACATCGTAACCCAAAGAAATTTGCAAAGGAAATTGCCTGGCTTCATCGAACCCATGGCGTAGAACTATTTAACTTGGCCGACGAAAACCCAACAGTAAACAAAGCCATCTGGCGTGAACTGTGTGAAGCTATTATTGCTGAAAATCTACAGATCAGTATTATCGGTTCAACCCGTGCAGACGATATTGTACGAGATGCGGATATCCTGCATTTGTACCGTCAGGCAGGCGTTGAGCGATTTCTCCTGGGTATGGAAAATACCGATGAAGTCACACTCAAGGCAATTCGTAAAGGCAGTAAAACTAGCACTGATCGTGAAGCCATTCGTCTCCTTCGACAGCATGGCATTCTTTCTCTAGCCACATGGGTGACTGATTTTGAGGAGGTTACTGACTATGACTTTATTCGTTCGCTCAAACAGCTACTCTGGTACGATCCTGACCAACTTATGTCGTTATATGTTACACCCCATCGCTGGACTGGATATTATCGAATAGCTTCTGAGAGGCGAATTATCCAACCCGATCAACGTAAGTGGGACTACAAACATCAGGTATTAGAAACTCGCTACATGCCTCCCTGGCGTATCTTTCTGTGGGTGAAATTTATTGAAATAGTTCTGCAGGCCCGCCCTAAGGCGTTATGGAGATCATTTCTGCAGCCAGATCGAGCTGCACGGCATGGCATGAATTGGTTTACCCGCATGGGGCGACGGGTTATAGTTCATGAATTTTGGAACTTTCTATTTCACGACTCTCGCATAATAAATGGACCAACATTAAGAGAATTTTGGGGTGTGCCGCAAGACCATCAAGAAATTCCACTACGCATGTCCTATCAGCCAATGAAGCATACAATGCCTATTGAGCAAGCAAGCTCTAAAGTCCGTTCTTGAACACAACTCAACTAGTCCATTGATGAACCTTTTGGGCTGAGTGCAGTGCAGGTATCCCAAATTGCAACAGGTCCCCAAACGTTGTCGCTCATAGCATCCAGTTGAGTTTTAATAACGATTGGTCAAATCTCATCAGTTCCAACAAATCTCGGCGGTCGCTTGTCGCAATATCCCGATCGCCCGTAGCGTTAACGACAAGTGCACTCGGTGGGGGGCGGGGTCTGCCACCTAGCCAAGGTTATGTTTTGTCAACGGTTGGTCATTGGCCAAGGCCCCATTCAATATCGGTGGATCGCTCAGGGTGAATAGCGTTGAGGGATCGGTAGAAGTCGGAAGTTCCAGCTGAAATCATGGCAGCCCCCGCCAGAGGTTTTGCCCCCGAACATGGCGTTGATGCTGTCTGAGCGAAAATATCGGCTAAGCTTGAAAGGTGCTTCACAGCCGCACAACTCTGCCGTTATGCGGCAAGTATGGCCATGATTGAAATTAAACATCCACAAGAGCAGGCGCGTTTACGCCGCCTTGCCCTGGCTGCACAAGGTTTGCTGCAAGCTCAACCCTATGGACGTGGTTTGGCAGGGGCACGTAAAGCCATTAACCACCTCGGTTATGTACAGATCGACACCATATCGGTGGTAGAACGAGCACACCATCATGTTTTCCACTCTAGGGTGCCTGAGTTTAAGCCCTCCATGACCAATCAACTGTTGCTCAATGGAGACATTTTTGAATATTGGGCACATGCAGCAGCTTTTCTCCCCATCGCCGATTTTCGCTTCTCCTTACCCTACAAACACGCCATAAAAAGCGGCCAAACCCATTGGTATAGAAACCGTGATACAAAGCTCATGGGTGAACTGTTGGCCCGCATACGTTCAGATGGCCCGCTACGCTCCCGAGATATAGAAACTAACACCCAAAAACGTGCAGGTTGGTGGGACTGGAAGCCTGCTAAAAAAGCACTCGAACAGTTGTATATGGAAGGCGACCTCATGGTCAGCGATCGCAAAGGTTTCCAGAAAACCTATGACCTGACCGAGCGGGTGCTGCCATCTCACGTAAATTCACAAATGCCCAGCATGGAAGAATTTGCGACGCATATTGTCGATCAACAGTTGCGCTGCCATGGGTTGGTTTCACTCAAAGGACTGACCTATCAGCGCCGCAATGCTGATCTACGCAAGGCTGTAAAAGCTTTGGTAAACACAAAGTTGGCAGAGCGCACGTTAGAACAAGTACAAGTGAGCAGTGGCGAAGTATTTTTATTAGAAACAGGTGCCTTCGAACGCCCTCTTCCCCGATTGAACAACCGCATGTTGATTCTCTCGCCATTCGACAATAGTGTCATTCAGCGAGAACGGCTCAAAGCACTGTTTCAATATGATTACCGGTTAGAATGTTATGTCCCCGCAGCCAAACGTCAGTATGGTTACTTTTGCCTGCCACTCCTTTACCGCGATGAATTTATTGGACGGATGGATTGTAAAGCCCATCGAAAAAACAGCCATTTAGAAATCAAATTACTCCATTTGGAACAACATAATTTTGATGAAGATTTAGTCATTGCTGCATTTGTAGACGCCATCATACAATTCTGTCATTTTCAACAATGTGACTCCGTGGCTTTGACTAAAGCCCACCCAAAACATCTCACTCAATCCATAACAACGGCGCTAGACGGGGTCATCCCCTAAATCAGCCATCGCTAAATTGTTTCATTTCAGCATATACCCGTGCCAGGTCATTAACCTGATAATGGGCGTTGAGACCACTCGGATTAGGCAACACCCACAGGATAGCGCCATGTAACCCATGGGCCTGCCGCCCAATGACAGCCTTAGGCTGATGAAACGCCGTGCGATAGGCTGTGATACCCAGAATAGCCAACACCTTGGGCTGATAGTGTCTGATCTTTTGCTCAAGGGTTTGCCGTCCCGCCAATAACTCTTCTTTGGAGAGTTCGTCAGCCCTAGCTGTAGCGCGTTCACCAATGTTCGTCATACCCAGTCCCAGGGATAGCAGCTCTCGATCCTCTGACGGATGAAACAATCGAGGGGTGAACCCTGCAGCATGGAGTGTTTTCCAAAGGCGATTACCTGGACGGGCAAAATGATACCCCACTGCAGCACTGTAAATGCTGGGATTAATTCCACAAAAGAGCACATTTAGATTGGGAGCAATGATATCGGGAACAGTTTTACCGTAGGCCGCCTGAATTTCAGCTTTTGTGGGTTTTGGGAAAGAAGGCATGGAAGTAATAGTGAGTCGAACTGCCGCTACTAATAGCGTATGAGGGTAGGGTGCCGATGAACTAACGCACGAGTAATACTCATGCTTTTTTTGTAAGAATGGCATGCTGAAGTCGTATTTCAGCTAATCGTTCAGCGTGATCGCTGCGAGCCCCGATTGTAAATTCGCCCACTAGCGCGTAGTAAACCATGCGAGCACGTACCATGGCCTCAAACGGTTCAAATCCAACTTCTAAAAATAAGTCTTTTGTATACTCCAAGCGTTGTTGATCAACTTCGACAAGAACGGTAGTAATTTTGGAATCACCCGTTGCCCAAGCCCGAATAGCATTCTCTACTCGACCATCATCCTGAACAGCTAACTCAAATAGGTAAAGCAGTTTTGTTGTTGCATCGCCCCCAATCGTTTCAACCTGTTCAATGATGCGACTGGTTTGACCATTGACCCATTCCTGCAAGATAGCTTCTAAAAACACGTCTCGATTTTTGAAGTGCCAGTAAAAGCTCCCTTTTGTTACCCCCATGCACTTGGCAAGGGGTTCAACGCGGACTGTCTCCACTCCGCTTTCTGCAAGTGTCTGGAGGCCTTGATTGATCCAATCTTGGCGAGTCAACTTGGACGATTTATTTTCCTTTTCCATACGGTAGCGTATTGACGTTTTTTAGGTACGACATTAATCTATATCCATACGTTGCCGTATGGAAGTAATGAGCATGACTACTTTAATTGAAAAAAATAAAGCGATCGCACTCCGCTTTGCCCAAGATGGATGGGGTATCCAATCTGATTGGCGTGGGGTATGGGATGAGTTAATGAGTGCAGATGTTGTCTATCACTTCAATAGTGCAGCGGAGCCAATTGTCGGGTTGGACGCCAATAAGGCATTTAACGAGACCCTTTTTCAAGGGTTTCCCGACATCTATCAACGTATGGGGGATATAGTCGCTGAAAATGACAAGGTTGTATACCGCACAACCATTCAGGGAACCCATACAGGCAACTTTTTAGGCACGCCCCCAACAGGTAAGTCTGTCAAAGTGAATGATTTCACTTTGCTTCAGATTGCAGATGGCAAAATTGTAGAGTGGTGGTACGAGTGCAATTTGTTAGAAGTTATGCAGCAGCTTGGTTTGGTTTCAGCTTAAGTCTAATTGGATGATGGCAAGCTGTTGCGGACCTGAACGTAACCCATATCATTGATTTGATTATCGCCAAATGAAAAACACTTTTTGGGTGGGACAGTCAGACCACCTCATTGGCCGTAATACGTAATACTGCTGATAGATACAGGCATCCCAGTCAATAACACCTCACAGAGTAACCGAGATACCGTTGGCAACTCCGCTTTCAACTTATGGAGACTGGCCTGTCTGGCTTCCAGCAAGTGAGCCAGATATCCCATAGAGGTCTGGCTCACACCAAAGCGCAAACCGTCTAGGATAACGAGAATAAAGGGCATTCCCATGTCAGGCTCAACAACAAAACAGTCCGCTGTAGAACTTGACGTACTTTTCTTAAGGCAACCCTTAAGGTAGTGTGCAAAACATAACTCCCTGTTAACCCTAATACAGCTAAAAATTAGATAGGTTAAAAGCGGGTTAAACTGTGGGTAACGACAAAAGGAATGATGCGCCAAGACGCCTTGCCTCTTTATCTTCAAATTGCTGACGAACTACGCCGTAACATCGAAGAATCGGTGTTTAATGTCGGCGATCAACTACCCACAGAACTAGAACTTAGTAAGCGGTTCGGAGTCCATCGCCACACCCTACGCCGCGCCGTAGAAGTCCTCCGTCAAGAAGGATTAGTCGATGTAGAACGTGGTCGCGGCACATTTGTAGTAGCGCCTATTGCTCTACCCATTGGCAAGCGCGTGCGCTTTAACGAGGCCCTCAAGGCTCAAGCGTTAACGCCTTCCTGGCAGGTGCTTAGAATCGTTGACATGAAAGCTGATCCAAAATTAGCGAAGCATCTTGAACTGGAGCTGGGAGCCTCGGTGATCTTATACGAGCGTCTCGGTCTGATTGACAATCTACCGATCAACATCAGCAGCAGTTATTTTCCTGGCGAACGATTTCCAGAGCTAGCTACCTACTGCGAAAACTATCGTTCTATTTCCCAGATGCTGCTCAAAGAATATAACTGTGACCACCTGCGTCGGTCCACACGCATCTCTGCGCGGGTGGCTCGCCCTCGGGATGCAAGACTCCTTAAAATGCCTGCCAATAGCCCTATTTTGTTATCAGAATCCATTAACGCTGATCAAGCTGGCGGTACCGTCATTGAGTATGGTGTGACCCGCTTCCGAGGAGATCGCATGGAACTGGTCATGGAACACGACGTGTAAAAACGCAGCGGACACATGCCAGAGATTAAGAACCTCAGCCAACATCAACCCCTTACAAAAAAAGGGATTACAGAGGATTACTAACAGCTTCTGTGCTCTTAACCCTTAACCTGACTTTATCTAAATTTTAATTTACCTTGGTTTATCTCTTAAGCTGCTAGCGATGACAATGACATTGAACATTGCTAGTTATAGATGTCTATACATTTCAATGTCTATGAATTTGGCATTGATATGTTTGGCTTAGTGGTTTAGTGGAATGAATGCCTTTGGGTCTAAGGATTTCCAAGGCTGTGTCAAACCCTTGTTAAAAGTGGCTTAGGGCGTTTTCCTAAATGGGTATCATCTGACAAATAAATAATTTAATTCGGCGGAGAGGCAATGCAATCAGTCGCAGAAATGAACTCGAATATGATATCCCCTCAGATTGCTGTGCAGGTAATGGGGGTATCAAAAGCGTTTAAGGGGAAACCTGCTTTGCAGAATGTCAACATGCGGGTGCACACGGGTGAAATGATTGCTCTCGTAGGCGCATCGGGTTCTGGTAAGTCCACATTACTGCGTAATCTCAATGGTCTACAGCAGGCGGATGCAGGGAGAGTAGAAATTTTTGGAAATATCTTACAGATAGAGGGCGAACTCCATTCCAAAGCTCGCCAGATTCGTAGCCAAATGGGATTTATCTTTCAACAGTTCAATCTAGTCAACCGGCTGACGGCTCTAGAAAATGTTCTGGTGGGAAATTTGTCTCAAGTGTCCCTATGGCGCTCCGTAAGTCACAATTTCACTAGGGTGGAGAAAGTGCGAGCGTTGTCGGCCCTAGAGCGGGTTGGTATTTTAGACCAGGCTCATAAGCGAGCATCGACGTTATCTGGTGGCCAGCAGCAGCGTGTGGCCATTGCCCGCTGCCTAATGCAGGGGGCCAAAATTATTTTGGCAGATGAGCCGATTGCGTCTTTAGACCCAGACTCAGCCCGTAAGGTTATGGAACTACTGACCAGTCTAAATAGAGAACAAGGAATCACAATAGTGACCTCGCTGCACCAGGTGCAGGTCGTGCAGCGCTATTTCGAGCGTTCTCTCGCGCTACGCCAGGGAGAGGTTTGTTTTGACGGTTATACAGTTGATCTAGATGCGGCTCGCCTCAACAGTATCTATGGATCGGCGGTTGAAGAGTTGGTAATGAGCGGTCACAGCGAGGTGTTTGCAAGCTGACAACTGCTCATTATCTGGGGTTCGCACACACACGGTTACAAAAACGGATAAGATCAAAGGAACACGGAATCATGTCTACTATTTCCTTGCGTCGATTCGCATCGTTATTTGCAGCTTCTACCATGATGGTTAGTGCTTTGGCTGCTTGTAGCGGTGCTGGTGGAGGTGTTGATACAGCAACTGATGCTGCAGAAGATGCAGCCACTTCAGTGACTGAAGGCGGCATTTGTGCAGCTGATATTAAAGAAATTGAGTTTGGTATTATCTCCACGGAGTCTGCCGACAATCTTAAGCCTCAATGGGAACCACTCTTGACTGATATGTCTGAGGCCATAGGCCGTCCTGTAAAGGGCTTCTACGCCACTGACTATGCTGGTGTAATTGAAGGCATGGGTGCGGGTAAGGTACAGGTTGCTTGGTACGGTGGTAAGTCCTACATTGAGGCGGCTGAGCGTTCCGAAGCGGAAGCATTTGTTCAGACTGTAGCGATTGATGGTTCCAAAGGTTATTACTCTCACCTGATCACTAATGTAGAGAATCCTATTGTTGGTGAAATTGATCTAGAAGCGGGTGACGGTGACAAGTATGTGGTTGAGAATGCTGCTGACCTTACGTTTGCTTTTAACGATCCCAATTCCACCTCTGGTTTCTTAGTGCCCACTTACTATGTATTTGCTCAACAGGGTGCTAATGCCGACAAAATTTTTAGCGAGCTTGTCTTTGCTGGTAGCCACGAAGCAACTGCTTTGGCTATAGCTGAGAACCAGGTGGATGTTGCCACTAACAACAACGAAAACTTGGCTCGTTTAGAAGAGACGGCTCCTGACGCCCTTGAAAAGATTCAGATAATCTGGACGTCTCCTGTTATTCCTAGCGATCCTCTTGCTTATCGTAAGGACCTGCCCGATTGTTTAAAGGATTCCATGAAGGATTTCTTTATCAACTATGACAATGCTGAAGTTCTAGAAGGTCTACAGTGGTCTGGTCTAGATTCTGCAAAGGATGAAGATTGGAACACGATTCGTGAATTGCAAATTGCTAAGGATCTGTTGGAAGTTCAAAATGATGAGAACCTGAGCGATGCTGACAAGCAGACCAAGCTTGACGAACTTAACAAGAAGCTTGAGGCGCTTAAGTAAGTTCTGCTTACCTGAGAGCTCATTGAGCCAAAACTGATACCATAGGCAGCCCAGGGGCTGCCCGTGTTTTTTAACCATGTCTCAGTCAAAACCTGTAGTGTTTTCTACCAAGAAATTGGCATTTTAGACGTGGCGGCGGTTCATTATTGATGTTTTTAAATATGGCTAAGTCGGTGGTTACGTCCCAAACTCGTGATGACGGTAATGTGTCAACTGAGATCATGCGGGTGTTGGCTGAGGAAAAGAAGCTGGTTACCCCCCTACGGATTGTGTGGCTGTTGATTGCGATCGCAGTCTTGATCTATGCCGCCCAAAAGAGCGACATTAGCCTTATCGAACTAGCCGAAGGCACTGGCAATATGGCGGAATATATCAGCCGCTATTTCCCCCCGGACTTTACCGACTGGAAGTTTTATCTATCGGACATCCTAGAAACCATTGGCATGGGTATTTGGGGCACCCTGATGGCCGCAATCATTGCCGTGCCCTTAGCCGTTATGGCTTCTGAAAACGTTGCGCCACTGTGGATGGTCTTTATTATTCGGCGATTTCTGGACGCCATGCGCGCCATTAATGAAGTTGTTTTTGCCCTAATCTTTGTTGTCGCTGTAGGTCTAGGTCCTTTTGCAGGGGTGTTAGCGCTGTTTGTACATACCACTGGCACCCTGGGCAAATTGTTCTCAGAAGCCATTGAAGCCATTGAGCCTGGTCCAGTAGAAGGTATTCGGGCAACCGGAGCCTCCAAGCTACAGGAAATTATCTTTGGTGTGATTCCCCAAGTCATTCCCCTGTGGACCTCCTTCACCCTATATCGCTTTGAAGCTAACGTACGCTCTGCTTCCGTATTAGGGATTGTCGGTGCAGGTGGTATTGGTGTATCACTCTATCAAAGTTTTCGAGCCTTCAAATACGGAAAAGTCTCCGCCATTTTGCTGATTCTCATCGTGGCTGTCGCTTTAATTGACACCATATCTGCTAAAATTCGTCAGCGCCTCATTTAACAAGTTCTAGCAGGAAAGCTGTATGGCCCTGTTTCTATATCTAGGATTAGGCCTTGCGGTAGGGACCCTTAGCGGTCTCATCGGTATTGGTGGCGGTGTACTCATTACCCCTGCTCTTATTTATTGGTTTGGTTTTTCGCAACACAGTGCCCAGGGTACTACCCTCGCTTTGCTGGTGCCTCCCATTGGTTTATTGGGAGCCTGGACCTACTTTCAACAGGGATATGTGGATATTAGAGCCGCGACCCTCATCTGTCTTGGGTTTGTATTAGGTGGTTTAATTGGGGCTAAGTTTGCTGTTGATTTACCGGAACAGTTTCTACGCAGGCTGTTTGGCATCTCATTAATTTTGGTTGGTCTCCGCATGACTATTCGCTAGAGATTGGGTCCTGTGATCATTTGCTATTTTTTCGCTCAATGATTCTCTTGCGAGTCAGACTGGACACCTGTTCGACCATCAGAACGGCCACAAAAATCACAATATCACCATTTAATGGTCTCGGTTTACCATAGAACTAGTTTGCAAGAAAGAACAATATCTCAGAAGAATTAGAGATATTGTTCTTTTTAATGTGTTGTTAATAAGGCTTAGATCAGCCTTAAATATGCCTATTCAAGTTTCTCCCCCTTAATCCAGAGGCTAATTACAGGGGTTTGGCTACCCCTCTGCTCAAGCTGATACTCAAATACATTTATCGTATGGGTTCAACTCTAAGCTATTTAAGCTTGATTAGCCGACGTTAGATTCCGTTTACGGCAGGCTGCGACCCCCATACCGATGAGACCAGGTAAGAGAGCTGGTGTAGGCACAGGAGTGGGGGGCTTACCAGGCTTGCCAGGATTACCAGGATTACCAGGCTTGCTGGGCTTGCCAGGTCGCTCTATTTCTTTGTCTATGACAACAGTTTTCTTGCCTTCATCAGTAGTATCTAATCCCTCTGCTACGAAGTACAGCATCATCATGAATGCCAGGATCTCTGCCCAAGAATTTGCATCTCCCTTGGATGCAGTCGACCCTCCTTGAGAGATATAGTTTGAAGAGCTACCACCGTATGCTGATTGACCGAAGCTGCCAGTTGAAGGACTGAAGGAGTTAGAAGCACTGGGCATTGTAAAACTATTGGAGCTACCAGAACTGAGCCTAAACGCTTGGGCTGGCTCAACTGATGCAGTGAGGGAGGCTGCTAAAGCTCCCAGGATCACACAAGAAAATCTTTTGAACATAATCATCAAGCAACAAGAAGAACAACAAAACCATAAAATGAAAGACCCTCAGATGGCAGACAGTTTGAAACAAATACCCTAATTAGGGCTACACATCAAATATGTGCGATTTCTCAAGCTAGGTTGAGTTTTTACTAGATTAATGAAAATTAAACCTGATAGTCTTATCTCAACCTCTTTATTCGAAATCTTTTATAAATTTCAGAAGGATAAGAATTGAAATGTCTTGCCACCATCAAAACTTAACAGAAATCGAAAACCTCCAGCATTGTCTTAGCAAATAGACTTTTCATCTAGACAAAGTCAAGGATGAATGACCCAGAGCCTGACATAATTTAAAGTCATCTAAGGATTATTTTCTTACTTGAGGTTCTTGCCGTCAATCGTTCCTAGAACTGTACAATAAGTCGACTTGTGTCTTCAAAGGCCACAATACCAGGCATTAAAGCTAGGTTTATTATGTATAGGTTTTATCTTTACCCTCTTTCACTACAATTCTTGATATTTACTTTTTATCGACTTTAATTATTAGTTATCTTTGTTTTTTTGATGTACTGAATTGCCAACTAAAATCACATTCTTATCCCTGAAAAATCTGATTACTTTTAGGAAATACCAGATATCAAAACATGACTCAAAACATGATATAGACATTTTTTATTTTCATGGGGCATAAATTCTCAACACGAAAAGAACAGAGTGGTAGTTTAAAGGACGTTTTTCAAACAAATGGCAGTCCGGAACCAGGAGGCAGTGAGATTCTAGATCCTGACTCCTGATGTCAAATCCAAATTCATTAACACTGATTACATGGACCATCCTGTAGGGGCACTTAATACAAAAAAACGGAGCTTCCACATAAAGGGAAGCTCCGTTCTCGCCAATAAATGAGGTTATAGACCCCATTTATTGTTTCCTAACACATGCTTGTCTAAGTAAGCTCACTTGTGAGTTCTTGACGTTCAGCAACATACTGTTGAAGCACCTGATTGTGACCATCCAACTCACGTTGCATGACAGCATATTGTCTTAGCAGGGTAGCTAGTTCAGTACGTCGCTCAGTTAGTTTTGTGGCAATTTGATCCAGTGTCTGTTGCTCTATTACCAACATTTGCTGGTGGTGGGATATATCCATTAGCTCCTGTAAAGGCGCTTCATAGGCAGCTTCCTGCCATAGTGGATCGGGAGACTGTAGACTTGCTACATAGGCATAGTCTGCCAAGATAACTTGAGCAGTCTGACGTAGCTGACCTTCAAGTTGGTAGTAGGCTGCATAAAGCTCCCCAAGCTGAGTGTTGTCTAAGTCAGGATTGCTAAATTCAACAGCAATGTCGGTTTCTAATGCTTTAAGTTGTTGCAGTTGCTCTTGATATACGCGGTCTGTTACTAGCAGATGGCTGATATAGTTAACTTCATCTGAGTCTAACGCCAAGATAGAGGTAACGTTAGAAAGCTTTTGCTGTAGCTGTTGCGATCGCACCGTTAACTCAGCCTGTCTATGGGAGAGATCGCTACTACGATACGCCAAGACTGTGCGATGTGTTTGCAGATTCTGCGTTGTATGCTTCGCTTGAAACATCTGCATTTCTGATCTCAGTGCACGAACTTGCTCTTGAATTTGAGGCACTTGTTGATCAATAAACTCAAGCCCCTTACAAGTACTGTCTTTGCAAGTAGTATCTCGCTCACCAGCACCAGAACTAAACGCCACACTCGATGACGCTTGTGGGCTGGCAATCGGCGGTGTAGACACGTCAGCTTCAGCAGCAGACTCTGCGTCTGTTACAGTTGCTGTGTTGTCGTTTGAAGCAGAATCCTCTGGCGAATGCCAAAAACCTGTTTCCGTATGTTGCATCAGGGCTCCGGCAGAGCATACCACCGTTGCACCAATGGCTAAGGCTGTATGATATTGCCAAGGCGAAGATGGTGGAGCAGGAACCGATAAGTCATCTACCCAATAAACCTGATCAGATTTATCAGACGTAGAGATATCAGAGTCCAGATCGCCATCTTGACGTTGGTAGAGCGTTTCATCTCCTAGACAATCAGCGATTAGCTGCTGCCAGGGCTTGGTGGGTTGTGGTGTGTTACAGAAAGAAGTCATACCAACGAAGACAGAAACAACATGGCTTGGCTTACAGACTTCTACAAGGTTTTAAGCAAATGTCCGGGGATTTACACAAAAAACCATGGCTATAGGAATAGTTAACGCCATCTATTCGGCAAAATTACAGTGTGATTTCGTCCTGAGCTATAAAACTCAAACTGTAAACGATGACATTCAAACTAATAACCTTGATAAATCAGCCAACAAAATCAGCATACTGTTGTTTACCCATAGAAATAGACTATTCAGTGTAAAAACACTGCAAACAATGTAAGCACTCCATGAAGTTAACAAAGCTTACATGAAGCAAGTGTTTTTTTCCAGATAAGAACGCCTTATCTGGAAGGTTGAAACAGCTCAAACATGAGATATAGCACGCAAGTTATTCGCTTATTAGATGCACTAAGGGTTTCTGTTGACGCTGAACATCTTGACTCAAACAGAAGCCCTTTGGATTTTGAAAGTATACCGATCTCTCCCGTTGCACCCAAATAACTTTTTGCGTTATGCGACTCTCGACATACTCCCCCACCCCACAGGTAGTTACACCTGCGACGCATCCTTCAGTGCGTAGTAAACGTAAGCGTCTTATAGATATAGTTGGTGCTTTGCTGGGTTTAACGATTACCTCTATCTTATTTTTGCCAATAGTATTCGCAATTCGCTTAGATTCCGCTGGTCCCATTTTTTATAATCAACAACGATGTGGATTAAAGGGTAGGCAGTTTAAGATTTGGAAATTCCGTTCGATGGTGACGAATGCAGATAGCATGAAGCACCTGGTCAAGAATGAAGCTGCTGGACACATCTTCAAAAATCGGAATGATCCTAGAATCACTCGTGTAGGACAATTTTTAAGAAAAACAAGCTTGGACGAACTGCCACAGTTCTTTAATGTATTAAAAGGCGATATGAGCCTGGTCGGCACCCGTCCGCCTACCTTTGAGGAAGTCGAACAGTATTCTAGATACCATTTCCAGCGGTTGAATGTCAAACCCGGCATTACGGGTGAATGGCAAGTTTATGGACGCTCTAATGTAGAAAACTTTGACGAAATTGTGCGGATGGATCTCAATTATCAGAGAAAATGGTCAATAACTTATGATCTTCTACTAATCTTGCAAACGTTCGCTGTTGTTTTTAACAGACAGGGAGCATACTAACACTCACTATTTGAGACCGTTCAATCAAGGCAAAAGTGCCCATTTCTAACTGAATAAAGCTCAATAGTCAAGAAAACATGAACGTTTTCTCGCGAGTTTAAGCTGCAGTCTTTATATAACGCTTTCCTATTTCAACGTTAACAACTTGTCTATATTGAGGTTTTTATGACTTCTCAAACATTAAAAATATCGCCAGCATCGATGATCTCACCTGCACAGAACCAAATTGCCTCTGAATTAGGTGGTGAAGCGGTGATTCTAAACTTAGAGTCAGGTATGTATTATGGCCTGAACGAAGTAGGCGCAAGTGTTTGGGAATTTATTCAAAAGCCATGTACATTCGCCAGTATACTTGAGCACTTACTGGCAGAATATGACGTACAACCCGACATTTGCGAGCATGATCTAAATACAATTCTCTCAGAAATGCAGCATGCCCACCTGATTGAGGTGAGTGATGAAACAGTTGAATAATCTCCTAAGACTGTCAGGAGTTGAGCGACGAGTTTTACTCTACGCATGTCTGTTGCTTAATGGAATTCGATTGGCTCTGTGGTTGTTGCCTTTCAATATGGTCAGGCAAAGAATATCGCGCCTTGCTTCTGTGTGGGTATGCCATAACTTGACTTCCCCTGTTTCCGTAGGAAAGATTGTCTGGAGTGTTGATATTGCCAGTCGCTATACCCCAGGCGGGGTAATGTGTTTAGTGCGGGCATTAACAACCCAGCTACTCTTAACTCGCTATGGATATAAGCATCAATTACATATTGGTGTTGCTAAGAGTGAAAACGGTAATTTGACTGCCCATGCTTGGATTGAATACAACGGACGAGTCATTGTTGGTGGTCTACATAACTTGAGTCAATTTAAACCGCTTTCTGCTGTAAGAGCGAAGTTATGAGTGGCATTGTAGGGATTTATCATTTCGATCAACGTCTAGTGAAGTCCAGTGATCTGCATCAGATGGTAGATGTCTTGATGCATCGTGGCCCTGACGGTGCAGATGTCTGGTGTCAGGGAGCCGTAGGCATGGGGCATCGTATGCTGTGGACAACACCAGAATCGCTCCATGAACAGTTACCTTTAGTGAAGGGTGATTTGGCTATCACTGCAGATGCTCGCATTGATAACCGAGATGAACTAGCCCAGATCTTGAGTTTACCTGATCGTCCTTTAGAAAAGGTGGCTGATAGTGAGTTTATCTTGGCAGCCTATGAAAAATGGGGGAGTGATTGCCCTGAACATTTACTAGGGGATTTTGCTTTTGGCATTTGGGACGGACAAAAGCAGCAGCTATTCTGTGCCCGCGACCATTTAGGTGTGAAGCCGTTTTATTATTTTCATCAAGAAAGTAACACGTTTGCATTTGCATCAGAGATTAAAGGATTGCTTTGCCTAGACTGGATTCCTCAACAAATTAATGAGGTGCGTATTGCCGACTATCTAGCCCTGATGTTCGAGGATAAGGTAGTTACTACCTTTGAGGATATTTTTCGGTTGCCCCCTGCCTCTAGATTATGGGCAGACGCTTCAGGCATTAGAGTTGAGACCTATTGGCAACTCGATTCAAACTATGAGTTAAAACTAGAATCAGATGATGCCTATGCAGAAGCTTTTCGTGAGATTTTTACTGAAGCGGTCAGGTGTCGCTTAAGAAGTGCTTTTCCAGTTGGCTCTCATCTGAGCGGCGGTCTAGACTCTTCTTCTGTTAGCTGTGTGGCTCGTAAAATCCTGAGTGAAACAACAGGAGAAACGCTGCATACGTTTTCAAACATTTTTGACACAGTCAAAGAGTGTGATGAACGCTCCTATATTGACGAAGTCTTAAAACAAGGTGGTTATACTCCCCACTATATTCATGCTGACACATTTGGGCCTTTAAGTGATGTTGAACAGATTCTGAACTATGAAGATGAGCCCATACTGGGGCCTAGCCATCACTATCCTTGGCGCTTGAATCAGGCGACCCATGAGGCAAATGTACGGATTGTTTTTGACGGTTTTGACGGAGATACAGTTGTGTCTCACGGCGTAGAGCGGTTACAGGAGTTAGCATTACAGAAAAAATGGACAGAATTTGCAGATGCTATAGAAGTTGCTAGCAAAAACTATAAGTTCTCTGTTAATTACATGCTGGCCGCTTATGGTTTGCCAGCCTTGAGGCAGTTGAGTAAGCAAGGACAGTGGTTCGAATTCATTAAAGCAGTTAATTTTATCCACCATCGATTTCAATACTCACGGCGTAGTTTGCTGATTCGACAAGGAATTAAACCAACTTTCAATCATATTTTACACAAACTTTATCGAACGCCAAAGAAGCCAGCCGATGATTTAGCTAGAGTAGGAGAAATAGTAAACGCTGATTTTGTAAAGCAGGTTCGTCTAAAGGAGCGAATTCAAAAATACACTCCTAAGAAGTCTTCCCTAAGGTCAGTGCGGCAGGAGCACTGGCAGGCAATGACAGGGGGTGTACTGGCGGTAAATCTTGAGGCATTAGATCGTTGTGCAGCAGCCTTTGGATTAGAGGCCCGTCATCCATTTTTAGATCGTCGGTTGGTTGAATTCTGTCTAGCTGTTCCATCTGACCAAAAATTCAGAAGAGGATTTGGACGGATGATTATGCGTCAAGGGCTGAATGATATATTACCCCAAGCAGTCCAATGGCGAGGTGACAAAGTCAATATGACTGCTAATTTTGTACATGGGTTACTCAATATAAATAGTCCATCATTTGAGCAAGTACTTAATAAGTACAATCACGCTGTGCTTGGATATATCAATCTTGATAATTGGGAGAATGCTTGGAATAAGTTAAAACAGTACCCTAAGTCGAATAAAAGAATGAGTTCAATAACTAAGGACTGTTTTATAGTTTGGCGAGCAACAGTACTGGCGCTTTGGTTTCAGCGAATGTAGAGATAATTCGTTGCTAAGGTAAACATTTATCTTGGCAGGTTAGGACAGATACGCCTGACTGTAAGTCCAAACCAGGGAGTATCACCAACTGTCAACCTAACTGATTTAATTAGAGGACATACAATGACTAAGAAAGCATATACTCAGCCTAATTTGACAACTTACGGTAGTGTAGAAAAGCTAACTAAAGCTCAGGGAAATATCGATCTTAATGATATCTTGATACTTTCCAATGTGCCTGGTAGGGGAACTGTTAATATCCCAGCCTCAGGTTCTATCGATGTAGAGGGAGACTTCAACGACCTCTAATCGCTTTAGTGTAAAAGGTCAATCAATATGGAACTATCACTATTGAAGATATCATTATCTTCTCTAACCTGATTAGTCCTGATGGTTAACTTTTAGAGATTGAGGTTTTGGCTCTTCAGATTTCGAGGTCTTCATCGAAGACCAGTCTTAGGGGCCAAACCTTATGATTAACATCTAGGGGATCTAATAGACGGCGATTTTCTTTCCAACCATTCTTGTTAAAGATAACTAGGAATCCATTTCCTATGACTTTAGCAATTATTGAATGGATTCGAAACGCATCTTATTAGATTCCCTTTTCCACTATGCTTTGATAGATTCAAACATCGTGAATATGCACCCTTAAGTCTTTAGTAAAAGATATCAATAACTATAATTACTCGAGCACTGTGTTGGGGAGAAATTATCTGAAGTATCAGTAGGCTTATTTTTGTAAATCATGTATTGTTATTCTGCTTATCAGCTGTGCCTCCACTCAGAAATTCCATTGTCAGGGCTGCCTAGTGCTAACGGTGAGCCAGATGTTATCATCCGCCTACAAGATTCTAGAGAACAATCTAACCCTGAAAAGCTCCAGCCCACACAGGAGATTTTTGGTCGGCTGGCAGGGATAGGAAAATGCCGGTTCTCAGAGGGAAGATTGATTACTATCACTCCTTTTGAAGGGGTGACCCACGAGATGATTGCCCCTAATATTTTAGGGGGGTGCATGTCAGTTATTTTACGACAACGGGGATTTCTAGTTCTGCATGCAAGCAGTGTTGCAATACAAGACAGGGTGGTGGCATTCTTAGGGCATTCAGGGTGGGGAAAATCCACTCTAGCTGCAGCACTACATAGCCATGGCCATAGTGTGATAACCGATGATGTCTTGGCAATTAATCTAGAGGATGTGGAGAATCCTAAAGTTGTTCCATCGTTTCCTCAATGTAAGCTTTCTCCCCAAGCTGCAGAGGCATTGGGCAAAGATCCAGCCAGCCTAGAGGCACTTTTTGCCCACTCTGCTAAACGGGCCTATAACTTTCAAACAGGGTTCCAACAAGAGCAGCTCCCATTACAAAGTATTTATCTGTTATCCAAAGGCGATAGCCACAGTATCACCCCCTTGAGCTTCAAGGATGCATTTGCATATTTGGTCAGCCATAGCCGTGCTATGGATGTGTTGCGGGATAACCAGTCCTTAAAGGCTCATTTTCAACAATGTACCCAATTGCTTAAACAAGTGTCATACTACCGATTTAATCGGAAACCTGGTTTAGAAGAATTGCCGGATTTAGTGCGAATGGTAGAGGAACATGTGAAAGAATCATCCATCCCCCAACTAGGGGTTAACCTACCGTGCAATTTGCTAAGCCATTAGCGGCATTCTTTAAGAAAACTCAGCGATTGATGCCAGCTTTGCGCCTGGTTTGGCGTAGCAGTCCTGGTTGGACCATGGCTAAACTTGGCTTACTGATAATTCAGGGGCTACAGCCATTACTACAGATTTATCTAATCAAGCTATTAGTTGATGTCGTGACAACTCAATCTGAGTTGACCACATCACCACAGTTTTTCAGTCAAAATAAATTGCTATTTATCGGACTGGCTGTGGTCTTACTGGTTGGCATGATAGCAACTTCACTCTCAGAGCTAGTCACATCGTCACAATCTCAAAAGGTCTCTGACTACATGCGGGGTATTTTGCATGCTAAGTCCATTGAGATTGATCTTAGCTATTATGAGAACCCGCGTTATCACGACACATTACAGCGGGCTCAGCAAGAAGCAACTTATCGCCCTAATCAGATTTTAAAGCGGCTGGCGCTGGTTGGTCAAAACGGTATTTTATTGGTTGCCATGGTGGGTTTGTTATTAACCCTCCATTGGGGTATCACTAGTGCCTTATTAGTTGCAATTATTCCAACCGTATTGGTTCGGCTACACTATACGCGTAGGTTATATGCTTGGCAGCGTACCTGGACCCCTGTTGAACGGAAATCAGCGTATCTTTCCTGGTTGTTGATAGGGGATCAGTTTGCCAAAGAAATTCGCTTGTTTGGCTTAGGTGACCTATTTAGTCAGCGGTTTAATGGGCTGCGATCGCAAATTTACCACGCCAAGCTCAAACTAATGACATGGCGTTCACTCTCGTTTTTAGCTGCCAATGTCATAGCGGGGGTGATGGTTGGTGCAATTTATGCCTTTATCCTCTATCAAACGTTTCAGGGCATATTAAAGCTTGGGGATCTTGTACTTTACCATCAGGCATTACAGCGAGGTCAAAAGGGGCTCAAATCATTTATTGCTGGACTCTCCGGACTGCATGAAGACAATCTATTTCTAGCAAATCTATATGAATTTCTAGATTTAAAATCCCAGATTGTGACACCAGCACAGCCCAAATTCTGCCCCCCTGTAAAAGCGCAGGGCATTACGTTTGAGAACGTTAATTTCCAGTATGAAGGAACGTCTCGACAAGCACTTCAAGATATATCTTTCAATATCAAACCTGGAGAAACCATTGCTCTGGTAGGAGAAAACGGTTCAGGTAAGACAACACTGATTAAATTATTATGTCGCCTGTACGATCCGACTGAAGGACGAATCACACTGAATGGCATCGATCTGCGAGATCTCGATGTTCCCCATTTGCGACAACAGATTAGTGTTATTTTTCAAGACTACGCTAAATATAATCTTTCAGCCCAAGACAACATTTGGTTAGGTAATGTTCAGCTGCCGCTGGACGATCAACTTATTATCGAAGCTGCTAAACATGCAGGAGCCCATGAGGTCATTACCCAGTTACCCCATGGGTATGACACTATGTTAGGCAAATTATTCCAGGGTGGAGAAGAACTTAGTATTGGTCAGTGGCAGAAGGTTGCCTTAGCCAGAGCTTTCTTACGTCAGTCTCAGGTGATTGTTCTAGATGAACCCACCAGTGCCATGGACCCCAAGGCTGAGTACGAACTTTTTAGTAGGTTTCGTGAGTTAATTCAAGACCAGTCAGCAATTTTAATTACCCATCGTTTGTCTACAGTCAAAATGGCTGATCGTATTTATGTCATGGACAACGGCAAACTCATAGAAAACGGTACACATCAAGAGTTAATGGAGAAACAGGGAAATTACGCCCATTTATTTGAAATTCAAGCTAAAAACTATTGGTAGAGGTAGTATCTATTATTTGATTTTCAATTAACTACTTTAGAGCTGTGAGTACTTTAAGAATAACTGAGCTAAATCCAGAAATCTCATTTCTACTAAAATGCGCCAGAGTATATCTGAATATTGATGACCCGTGCGAGATTAACCAGCTAATCCAACAAACCAGCTTAAACTGGGATGAAGTCATTAAAATGGCGCAGGTTCATAGGGTATTGCCCATACTCCATAAGACTCTTACTCTAGTATCCCCACAGGAACTGCCAGATTTTGTCCTGCCAAAGTTACATCAACTACACTTTAAAAATATTAAACGTAACTTTTTTCTATTACAAGAGCTCATTAGATTTTTAGATATCCTAAAAAAGCATCAGATTGATGCAATTACATTTAAGGGGCCAATGACCGCAATGGTTGCCTATGGCGATTTATCATTGCGCACCTTCTATGATCTAGATTTACTAGTACATTCCCATGATTTTTTTAAACTTAGAGATATTGCCAAAAATCATGGTTATACGTGTGATTTGTTGATGGCGAAAGAAGAAAGAGAGTGTTTGACTAAACTTAGCTTTCAAGACCAAGAACTATATTTCAACTCACAAAAAGAGTATAGTTTAGTGAATGCCAAAAATCGTATTTTTCTTGATATTCATCAAGGAGTTTTATCTAAGCAATTCTCCCCATTATTTAACACTCAATGGATTTGGGAGCACACTCAGCAGGTTAAAATCGGAGGACATCAAGTCTTAGGTTTAACACCAGAGGTTCAGATACTTGTGTTATGCGCACAAGGTGTTGAAGATTGCTGGAATCATCTAGGTAAGCTTTTTGATGTTGCAATCTTGATCAAGAACCACCCTGATTTAGATTGGGATCAGCTAGTGAAACTATCAAAGCAGATGGATGTGCTTCCTAGGCTTTTATTGGGACTGTGTTTGATTCGTCAACTATATGGGTTCACTTTGCCCGACCAGATTGAACAGCCGTTGCAGAATTGTACCTTTATTCAAAAACTTGCTGAGGCATTACAACGACAAATAATACTAAAGAGTAATATAAATTCTAAGTCAAAGTTAGATCTTCTCAACGCTGCATATCAACTGCGGCTTATGAGCCAGTGGAAAAATCGTATTAAATTTATCCTAACGCTTATGCAGCCGACTCTTGCAGATATCGCTACAGTATCGCTGCCTAAATCTTTATTCTTTATATATTATTTATTGCGACCCTTCCGGGTGATGCAACTTAGCAAATAATGGCCATACGGACATGCCAACGTAGAAAAATGTCAGGAACTTTACGGATAGCTCCTTATGACCAGAGAAAATAATTAATACGTTATGCCTATTTCTTGATTAGTAAGACTATCGCTTTTGTTGCGATTAAACAAAGGAGGCAATCGAGAGGTGACAGACAAACTTTATAGAGACTAGTTTACCACATTTGAAGATTTATCTTCCCATTGCTCCTGCTTAGATTCCGAGATAATGCCCACTCTCATGTATGGGGACAACGCGATATATCATTCGTTAGTATCGCTTTAATATTAAGACCTAAGCGCCTAACTTATGTTCCGACACCACTTGATTTATTCTTTTTTGCCATGACAAGCCTTCCTAGACCCTTTCCTTCTAAAGCTAATCAAACAGATGTTGGCCAAAATCCACAGATGCCTGCTGCTAAGAATATTTGTTTAGTTGTTGGCTTTACCTGTTTGCTGGGATTTTTAGTTGACATGTTGGTGTTGGCTACACCGCTCAATGTCTTTGCTTTAGAATGGCGTATCAATGTGATGCAACAGGTTGGAGATCGCAGTATTGTATTGCTGCTGGCAGTTGGGATGCTGCTATTTGCCACTTTTGAACAGCGCCAGTTAAAACGTTCATTGGGGTATGCTTGTCTAGCTTTAGGAGTTGCCTTTGTCTTGTCCTGTGGTGTAGTAATCCGGGATAACTTGGTCTTTCAAAAACAGGCTTTGCAAAATATCAACAATCAGGAACAACAGATCCAGACGCAGATTGAACAGGTCCAAGTTGGTGGCAGCCTACCGGAAAACGTGACTCTTGAGCAATTACAGCAAGCGTCTCAACAATTGTCGAGTCAGGCTCAAGCCCTCAAGCAAAATGCTCGTCAGGGTATTACTAAAAATAGTGTGGCCAGCCTCGGTAATCTTATAGCAGTTGGCCTAGGGCTGGTAGGATTAGGTCGCCTGGGCATTAAGCGTGGATAAGTCTGGTTGATATTGATACAGCTGATCGTTCAATAGCTATTATCATCAAATAACTGAATAGTCATTGAGTCCCTGTTAACTGCTAGGTGAGAGTTGATAGGGGCTTCTTATTTTAGGACTATTGTATAGCCAATAGTTTTTGGTCAATCCTAAGGAGAATGCTGGACGACGTTGAGTCTGATAGTAAGCGAGATTTTTTGTGTGGATATAGCACATCAGACAGCTTTCTCTTCTCCTTCCCTATTGCCCTAAATATCTCTATTATTGCTCCTTATTTTTGTACGATTTTCTGGATATCCTCGTCAAATCCTGGGGTTCTTTCTTTATTAAAGAAGACTCCGGGGATCGATGTTTAACTAATTAAAGTGTCACCAATTGAGGATATCTCAGCTTCATAGGGCAGAAAATGTATTCAAGAAAGCTTGATAAAGCTTTTTCCTTGATTCTTGCATATGCTTTAAAGTCTTATGGTGCATATGCATGAGGTGTTCCTGTTTCTTGTGCGATTCTGACAAATACTCCAGTTGAATTCAAGTGGGCAACTTAGTTCAACGAGGCTGGAGTTATAGGGTTAAATTGGGCTCTACCGATACATTTTTCAAGCAAACATTTTTCCCTACAAAATCATGCAAAAATATATTCTAACAGGTGCCCTGTTTGCAAGTACTTTAGCTACAAGTTTTCTGGCACAAGCTGATTCCGCAAACGCTGCTTCTATTACATATAACTTCAGAAGATTTGACGTACCGCTTCTAATTGATGTTGCACCATCCAGTTTTACAGTTGATGGTCTAACTGTAGATGTAAGTGGTAATGGTGTCGTCACTCAGACTGCTGACGGTTTGGGTTTGGCCAGGGTCCTAAGCGTTGCTCCTCCTGAACAGGTGGATGGCCTTGCCTTAAACGGTCCAGACTTCCTTGATTTTGACTTTGGTAGTCGGTTTGTAAACATTGTCTCTGCTACGTTCCGACGTGTTGGTACCAATGTGCCTATTGATGAGGTAGGTGAAGTTGGTAACGATGACTTTAGTCTGGCGGTTGACGGTAACTCTGTTATCGAGATCGCTGATATCCCTGGTGGTAATGGCCTTGACTCCGGTATAGGCACCTTTGACTTTACGCCCCTACTATTGCCTAGTGGTAATGTTTGGAGATTTAGTGCTCCTGAGCTGGATGATGACTACACCATTGCCAGTTTGACGGTCACTAGTGAAGAAATTCCCACTCCAGCTGTGTTGCCTGGTTTGATTGGTATGGGTGTTGCCTTTATGCGCAAGCGACGTGGTGAAGCCGCTGATGCCTAATGGGTCTACGGTAGTCTTTAAGAGCTAATGGTTTAGTTGTGGTTGACTGAAAACCGTTGCTTAAAGATGCGTAGAAAAGGGTAAGCGTCCCCTATATGAAGCTGTTGGTATGACTTCTTCAAAGTGATAGGGAACGCTGGCCGAGATAGTTGACTAAGCGAAGTCGAAAAAAGAGATAGGCTCTAGTTCTTCTACAGTCTATCTCTTTTAAGGTTTATGAATAACGTGTTTGGGGCAAATGCTTTGGATGGCCTGGCTGAGACTGCTATGATTTTTTATCCGCTCATCTGTCGAGACTGAGACTTCATTAGTGCCTCAACAATATAGTAATAAGCCGTAAACAAAACGCCCGAGAAAATTTGACCACCCCAAAAACCATGCCAGAATTTAAACCACTCTGGTCCCCAATACACATGGGCAATGGTTACCAACATGAGTCTGGGCACATTAGCGATCATGGCAATGATTGCAGCAGCGATAATTAACAGCACCATTTGACGGCGATCTTGTTTGTACAACAACCCCATAAATAAACCTGCTGCGGCAATGGTAATTGCCATATCTAACCCATTACACCCCCAACCTACTTCCACAGCTCCTTCAGGAAATGTGATAAAGATGCCCTGCTGCGTTGCTGGGAATCCAATCCACTGCATTGATTGTGTGCCTGCCCAGGCCATAACTTTCTCTAATCCTTGATCAGGAACGAAAAAGTCCCACAGCCCCCGAGAAATAATGCCAATGCGAGGATATACGGTTAAACCAATAAAAAAGGTTGGCAGCATGAACTTGGTAAAGACTTTAAGCCCCCAGGTACTACAGGCCATACCGATAATAATAAGTAGCCACAATAACGCTTGGGGCCACATGGCAAATCGACAAAATGGGAATACAACTATGCCGACAACAATTAATAAATAGCCTAAAGCTCGATCTTCTTCCGATGCTTTTAAGGTGCTAAACACCTGGCGACGCTGCCATAGCTTCCAAGCTGCTATGAGTAGCATACTTAATACTAAAAACCAGCCAATTTTTCCCTTCAGTGCTCGAGGAAAGAGATAGCCAACCCATACTGGTAGGTATACTAACCCCACAACTGAGCCCAAGAGCATCAACCGACCATGGTTAGTCTTTATGGCCTGTTGTAACTGAGCATAAACCACCGCTATAAGCTGCTTTATATCAAAGAATTTTTGTGTTGACATAGGCTTGGTAGTGGATAGTATGAGGATTGGTGATGACTACATACCAGGCAGAAACTATTTCCCTCTAACTCCGTCATAATGCTGAGACCGGAAATTGCTCATTTAACTTTATGAAGAGTTTATAAATACAAAGGAAATGTATCTGGAGTCTGACGCTGCTTTCTTAAGAAGGAGATCAAGACAAGAATTTTGCAGCCAGCCAATATTTCTTTTTCAAGTTTGGAAAGAGCCTTCTAAGTTGATCATTTAATGCTCTAAATCATCAACGACCTTTAATACGCAACTCGTGCCAGCGGAGCCCAACTAACACTATACTCGTCAGTGTGAAGCCAGGCTCTTCCATAAGAGTAAAGATAAAACCATTAACGATGACATTGAGGACTAAGAAACGAGATACATCGTCTTTAGTAATTCTAGTTAAGGTAACAAACCATAAATAGATGTAGCTGCCTAGACCTAAAAGACCTAAGTCTCCCCAGATACCGGCCCAGCCCCATAGGGGAGAGAAAAAACTTGAATCTAAATAATTCCCACGCCACCTTGACCAAACTAAATCAGTGACCGGATGGGTCGTTGCACCCATGGGTCCAACAAGAGACCAATAGTCTCTGATCATCCAGCCTCCTATGCGACCAATGGTGTGCCCAGGCCCCAAACCAAAGAACCAGTTTAAGAATGAATTGTAGTGGTTGGGAATAACTCTAAAAGGGGTGGTTTTGAGAACGGTTGCATCGCCGTTAGGGCCGTAGATATGGGGGCGAATCCAGCCTCTATAGGCGCTAAAAAAATCGACATTGTAAATACACCAATAGAAGGTGTACCCAAGTAAACCGGCTGCAATAATATATTGGAAGGCTACTTTGAAATCGGTGATTTTGCTAAAAATTAGGCAGCCCCAGGCTAAAAATGCGACTAATATTACCTGTTTCGCATCAGCAAATAAGACCTGTGCCATCACTGCGGCAAGCACAGAAGTACGTATCCAAACGGGCATTGTCTTAGCACTGACGTAATAGTAAAGACCAAATACTAAGGATGCACTCGCCCCCACTACGTGACCACCGGAGGAGAGATAAAAAACACCTTGGATATTGTCTTCTATGGTCATCCGAGTGTGGGCTAACAGACCTGTGGTTAAACCTACTTTCTGAAGTATGGCTAACCCCAGGTGGATAGCTCCAAAGCGAAGAATCCAGTTTTTGAATTGGTCTAAGGAGTCTTGTGTAAATGGAACGGAAATAAGGGCGGCCAAAAAAATAAAAGGCTCTGAGATAATCATGAGCCCTAAGAAGACATTGATCAGGCCTGCGTTATTTAGTAAGGCACTGGCGGTTGCGATCGCAAACAGCGCCACCAATCCAACAAGTAGAGCCTGTACAGTAGCCAACTGCCTGCGGGATTGATGCCGACTGCTCAACATCACTAGACTACAAGCCGCAGGTAGCACAATAAAGTGAACAAAATTGATCGGTGCTGGAGCCCCCATTGACTCAAGGAGTCTGGGGAAAAAAACCGTCGCAAATGAAATTAGTAACAAGCGAGAGCTTGAAATGAAACCCGCAGGCGCTTTGGGACGAGGTAGAGTCTGAGTCTGCATTATTAGCGTAAAGTAACCGGTGTGGCCGATGGAGCCGATGGAGAAACGGGCACAAGTTGGGAGTAAATGGCCATCAGCTGAGAATAGTTAGCGGTTGCTGTATAGTTGGCCTCAAACTCAGCACGAGCATTTTGACGCATCTGTCCCTGAGGTTCAGGATGGTCTAACATCCAATGCACCTGACGGGCTAGATCGTCAGGATTGCCAGGGGTGAAATGTAAACCAGTATGGCCAGATTTAACAATTTCTGTGATGGCACCAATCTTAGAGGCAATCACAGGAGTACCCGTGGCAAATGCCTCGACGGCAACTCGACCAAAGGTTTCATACCACTTAGATGGAAAGATCAAAAACTGAGCCTCCCCCATCAGCTGATGCACCTCAGCCATCGGTCTACGGCCCAGCCATTCTATGTGGGGCATCTGTTCAACTGCTGCGGTCACCAGTGTCGACAGTGGCCCATCCCCTACAACTTTGAGGGGTAACGGTGTTTTGAGCTGTTTCCAGGCGTCTAGCAAGGTATCCAGCCCTTTTTCCACAGAAAGACGCCCCACATACAGAGCGTAACCGCCTTTGCCAGCCCCTATCTGCGGCTCTGGGGCAACAAAGTTGGGTTTAACGACAATTTTGTCAGCAGGTAGTCCCCCCTCAATGAACTTTTGTCGCGCAAACTCTGTTAACGCAATATAGCAATCAACTTTATTTTTCCATGTGCCCATGGCTCGATGGGTGGAGAGCATGGCCGCAACTCCGGCACTGGCTACACGATTCTCTCGGTAACAGCCATGGACCATGCCCGGATAGGGAATTGGCTTACCGACACAGTCTTCACACACCTGTCCCTGGCGGAAGAACAGGCCGTTAGGACAGACAAGACGATAGTTATGGAGAGTTTGAACAACAGGAATATTCTCAGCTTTAGCAGCGTAATAGATGGAGGGAGAAATCAGAGGGAAAAAGTTTTGCACATGCACAATATCGTAATGTTGTTGTGCCAGGCGCTTACGCACTGCGTTATAGGTAGTCTGTGACCACACAGTTTGTGCTGCCAGGGATAACTTACTCACCTCAGCAATGCGGTCATTGGTTTCCTCATAGAGATCCACCTGGTGCCCCTGCTCTTGCAGTAGACCCATTTCAGCTTCGTAGCATTCTTCTTCGCCACCACGGATCTGGTAGCGATTGTGAACCCCTAGAATACGCATTTGTAATCTAACTCCCTACGGTCTAAATTTACGAGTCCTTACTGCCAAGTCGGAATAGTTTGAAAGACGTCGGCAGTTTTTGTGAAAGGGCTTACGTTACATACCTGGTGACACAGCACAGAGTTCTTGATACAGCTGACTTAGCTGTGACGCTTTTGCCTGCCAGCTATAGTGCTCACGCACTAGCTTTTTCCCCGCTTCACCCATAGTTTTCCGCAGGCCAGGATCCTGTGCCAGCTTAAGCATTGCCTGACTGAGGTCTTGGGTCGCTTGCTCGGGGGTATGGGCTGCGATTCTAAATCCAGTTTCATCGGTCACCTGGACCGCTGGACCGCCTAGATCTAAGCAGAGAATCGGACGCCCTGCCGCCATCCCCTCTAAGCAGACCCAACCACCCGAATCATGCAGGCTAGGGTGTACCAACACGTGACTTTGAGCTAGCTTTTCCAGGGTTTCCTTACGGGGTAGCCGTCCCCAAAACTTGACTTTGTCGGCTACTCCCAGGTCCTTGGCTAGTGCCTGAAAGTTCTCCAGCTCCGGTCCCTCTCCCAAAATCCAATATTCAGCATCGGGCAAATTCGCTTTCGCAAACGCCTGAATACCCAGATAAAATCCTTTCCAATGGAGTAAACGTCCCATGCTGATCAAGCGGAAGGGGCCAGTCTCTGGCAGGGGACAACGATTTAACTTTTCTATCTCTTCTGGAGCCAGACCAGACTCTGAAGCGATTTGCACATGGGATGCGCCCATTTTGCTCAGTTGTTTAGCCGTGTCATGGGTGGTGGCTCGCACAACAGCACTACGTTGCGCCGTTAGCCGGGTAAAGGGATCAATTTCACCCATTTTATGGGCTAGCTTACGCAGGGTTTCATACTGTTTTGCTTTGTCGCTAAAGTCTTTGAAGAAACTCTGAGGAGCCTGTTCGCCACCGCCCACCGGCCCCCAAACAAAGGGAACAGGCAATAGGGATAGCCAGCTGGGTGTTGAATAACGGACAAAGGTGACATGGTGAGCCACGTCAAAATTAATGTCTTGATGTAAGCGCCGGGCAACAAAGTAGGCTTGAATCTGCCACAGATAATAGTGAATTTGCATGGCACCCGATTGTCCCAGGCGCATGCTATCTTGCCAAAAGGGTAGCGTAAAGTAAACGAATTTCAGGTTGGGAATGGGGTTGCGGGCCAGTTCAGCTTCGATGGCCTCTTTGCTCTCATCAGGGCGAGTCAGCACCCAAACCTGATGGTGTTGCGCAACTTCTCGGGCAATATTCCAGCCCACACCAGGTTCTGAGCCTTTGCCAGGTTCACACGAATATGCTGATATAAGAACTTTCATCTGGAATACAGCCTTAAGGTTAACAGTCGAACAATTTTTAGCTTTTGTGACTACCAATCAAGACCCGTTTCATAACCGAGTTCAATCAGTAAATCTCCAGCAACTTTCTTGAATGCTGCCTTATGGTCTTCTTTGAAGTACTGTTGCCATCCTCCAATAGCGCCTTTTCCACCTTTCTTAAAGGTGTGAGATTCTTCTGGGTTCATGGCATAGGAACCAAATTTAGCCTTGATTTCTTCAGAGGAAAGGTTGACCTGAAGATGGTCCATAATTTGACCAATAAGGTGTAGCCGCTTGTCTTCAGAGCCACCCCCCCTTTCCCCCACCAGATCTTCAAACTTAACCGCCAGGGTTTGTGAATCCTGAAGCCAGCCATGCCAGCGTGAGAAGTCTTGAGCAATATTAGGCTGGGAAAGGTTTGAACCAAACGGTGAGCCGACAGGGACACCGACAATGGAGTTCATTAACTGCTGGTCGAAGTTAGATTGCTGCTGATAAATATCGTGCAAAAATATGCGTTTCTCTTTGGTGACCCAGCGAGCATGGGAAACCGCTACGTCTCTGAGATCGCGATAGATAAATAAAGGCTTGCAATGGTGCTCACCTAGGATGTCTAAAATCTCTTGTGAATGCATTAGGTGCGATCGCACAATAGATTGATTAGGGGCAGACCCTAACTTCCATCGAATATGGTTAGGCGTGTTCATAATGCCGCAAAGGGCTTGAACAGAAATAATGTCATCCCATCGCTTGAGGCCAGGGGTTGAATAAAGAATCTGATACAGTAAGTGAGTGCCACTTTTAGGATAGGAATTACAGATCACAAAATTCTTAGGACGGTTACCTGAAAGAGCTTTCGCTTTAAGCGTCCTAGTCAAAAAAACAGCATCTCTAGCATGTAAGCCTAGAACATTTCTGAGTTGATAGCTCATCCTATAATTCCTTAAATTTAAGCAATATTTGTTTCAGCAGCACTAGCTAATAGCGATTCATATATCTGAGCAATTTGCTCGGCGGTGTTTTTCCAAGTAAATTTCGCTGCGCGTGTTGTCCCCTTAGTTATCAGCTCACGTTTTACATCTGGGTCTTTAAAGATTGCTTCTACTGATTTAGCAATACCGTTAATATCCAGAGGCTCCACAAGGATAGCGGCATCATCAACCACCTCTGGTAGTGAGGTGACATTGGACGCAATTACAGGCAGACCACAGGCCATTGCTTCTAAAACCGTGATCCCAAAACCTTCATATGTTGAAGGCGCGACTAATATGTCAGCTGCATTATAAATTTTGATCAAAGTCTCCTTGTCAGGTTTACCTAGATAAGATATACGACCATCAAGTTGATGTTCCGCAATAAATTTTTTCTGGTCATGGGTAAAGTCATCCCCTGCCTTCCAAAAGTGAATGGGGAATCCTTTAGTTTGCAACTGAGCCACAACCTTCAAAATTGTAATGATATTCTTGCGTGGGTTGTTAGAACCAACATTGAGTAAACAGCATGTTTCCGCAGGTATGTTTAAATCTTGACGAAAATGGCCCTCTGCCTGGGAAGTGATAGCCTGAAAAATATCGTCTACCCCGTTGGGAACAGTTTGGATTTTCGTTGCGCCCACGTCCAAATACTTAATAATATCTTGGGCGGTATAGTCCGAGACTGAAACAATGCGATGGGCTTCACACATGCTGCGCAGTGAATATTTCCATGTGGCTAAACTTAACCAAGGCATCAGAGCTCGATCACGAAATAACTCTGGATGGACTAGATTGATCAAATCGTGACAGGTAACAACAACAGGCACCTGGGCTGTTTTAAGCCAGTTCACAAGATAGCCATCACTGTGGTCAATAATATGGAAAATGTCGGACTCACAATTTTGTAAGCCTTTAGGATATTGCCAATATCTCTGATGATATTTTTGTATGCCTTTGAGTAGAGAGTTAGTGCGCTTGCCCTGAACAGGGTTATCAGGAAAATTTTCCACAATTTCCCAATTCGGTCGAACGGCTCTAAGTCCTTCCACCACGGCGTCGGCATACACATCCATACTAAAAGAAACGCCGGGAGAACGCCTTAATATTGTTATGCGCATTTCAGGTATAGGTCCTTAGTATTTACAGACAACTTCATCTCGTTAAATCTCGAAATACTAAGACGAAACAGGATGTAAATTCAATTTTTGTCCAGTTTTTTGCCGCTGGATGCGCTCAATAACCGTCAAGAAGGCATTGACTTCGCAATTTAAGTCTTGATTAGCAAACACTTCGCGCGCACGTTGGCTATAGGTTTTGCGAGTTTGGGTACAGGTCAGCGAGAGGATAGCCTTGGCAAGGGCATCCACATCCCCACAGGGGTAGACAAGACCGTTATAGTGGTGACGAACGGTATCGCTATAGCCCCAGTTGCCACAGCGATCGCTAATAATGGCGGTACAACCACAGGCCATGGCTTCAGAAACCACCAGAGGATGGGGGTCTGACCATGAGCTAGCCACAAATACATCTAGAGCTGCATAGTATAGGGGCAGCTTACTTTGGTTAATAAAGCCAACGTTGATCACCTCTCCATTTAATTCACTCAAGCGCTCATTAATGGCAGCGTTGAGTTCGCCACCGCCTAGCATAATGCCTCGCACCCGTGGATCTTTACGATGGGCTTGCACAACGGCATCAATAAACTCAAAGGGGTTTTTGCGCTCAATATATTTGCCAACAAAACTATACAGAATCGTATCGTCATTCCAGGCTAGCTCTGCCCGAATTTTCTTGATCTCTTCTGGGTTTTGGGCCAGTGTCTGCTCGTAGCGATCGCGATCAACCGGATAACATCCCCGTACAATCTTGTCAGCGGAAACGCCATAGTGACGGAGATATATTTCATTGTGATCACCACTGGAGATCCAATGATCTACCAGCCCATACATGGATGGATACAGTAAAGTAGTGGCCAGCTTTCTTAAGTAGCTAAAATGTGAGTCTGTAATAATTGTGGCATCATTTTGCATAATAATGGGAATGCCCTGCTGCTTACACAGCAAGATTGCCAGTCGATAGGAATAGGTGAAAAAGCTGCTGACAAAGACAGCGTCAAAGTTTTTTGCCTTAAGCCTATTGATCAAGCCTGGAGTAAACAGTCCACGCTTAATCTTTGGGGCCACACTACCATTCCAATTCTTCAGATACTCATAGGTATAGCCACTGGTCAAATCCACGTCCCAAGCGGCTGTATTACCCACACCTTTAGCTCCTTGGGCCTGGTTTTCAGTACACAGATAAAAGGCTGAGACATCGACTCCTGGTTGAGCATTCAACTGACGCCAGAGAGGAGCATGGTGCTGAGTCGGATGAGTAAAAACAACGCCTAGACGAAAGTTATCAGTTGACATAGAGCTAAACACCTAACGCTAATGCTTTAGTAACAGAAAAAATAAACTGGTCATAGAAGAGTGAGAAGCCCCTGACCATTGTCTCAAGAAGAGGCAAATCAAAAGGAGCAGACGTTTTAGTGATTGAAGATTGAGTTTAGACTGATCGGCCTAGCAATTTTGGACTAGAAAATAGCCTTAAGTACTTTTTCCTAACCTGACAGACCGATCTGGGAGCTTCTTTGCAGAGTTTTTAAGCTGCGATTAACTGGTAGCTGGTTTAGAGAAAACGCGGCTCAATAGCCTAGGTCGTTTATTGGGCATAAATAACCAGTTAATGGCAAGTTTGGCCAACGATAATGGCATTAAACCAACCCAGATAAACCAAACACTGAATAATAGCTTTTTTGCCAGATTATGATCTGAAAACTGCCATAGCGCACGGATGCCAAAGTAAATCAACTTCAGCGAATTATCAGATGTAACCAAATGCTCTTGAGGATCGAGGCGTAAAGACACTAGTCGAGACCAAACTCGGCCAAACGAACGAAATTCTAAATCATCAGGGACAGTGTGACCTAAGGCTGACCCTTTTTGCCGGAGCAGCTCACAGCGCTGTAGATCATGTTTAATGAAACGGCGGAAGCGGCTACTGGACAGGTCAACCAGTGCCCACTGATTACTATCGTGAATACGATAACAACCGAGTGGTTCTTCAATGGCAATCACCTCTCCATGTAAGGGGATTAGAACAGAAAGGTAATCATCGGAAGTGGTACTAAATTCTGCTGGAATCGGGAAATTGGGAATCATGGCCCGACGATTCAGCGCATTTCCGCTAGTTGGGACACTGCGATATGTACCTATCTCTAAAACCGTAGACGCTAAATCACCTTGATCCAGTGGTTTGCCTCCTGGAGGATAGGAAGATCCTTTATCCTGACCTTGGCTATCGACAACGTTTAAACGATAGTGAACTTTAGCAAGGGTAGGTCGCCAGACGGATACAATTTTCTCGACAGCATAGGGATAGAGATAGTCGTCTGAGTCTAAAAAGATGACGATATCACCCTTACTATGGGAGAAGCCGTTATTAAAAGCAGCACCTTGTTTGCCATTGGGCTGAAGGATAGGAATGATGCGATCTCCATAGTCATTGATAACACTACGAGAATTATCGGTAGAACCATCATCAACAACTATAACTTCAACATTTGAGTAAGTCTGTTCTAAGGCGCTGCTAATGGCCTTAGACAAAAATTTCTCGTAATTATAATTGTTAATTATGATACTAACGAATGGTTGTGTACTCATGTGCTGTATCTCCTTATGCTATGTGTAAAATGACTCCCTATTTTTTATTACAACTATGACAACCATCCAGAAAGATCTTTGTTAATTATCTCTTGTAGCTTCAAGACGTCATCTTGATAGATTTGAGTTAGTGTTAACCGCGTTTTGGGGGATAATTCTGGTTTTTTCCCAATATTCCATTGCTTGATACGTTTTGCAGTTTGATGTCGCAAATCTTCAGGTACAACTGTCTGGATTGCTGATCTGACAACGTTGTCTTTAGAAAAGAACTTTTGTAAAAGCTTGCTTTTAGGCATCCCAGATACATTCTGCTTGGTCATATCTGGGTCAAAGTCAGGATCTACGCCTAAAAACTCAAAAATATCCCTTAGTACATTGAGGGAATCACGGCATAAATCTTCAAAAAGATAGATTCTGAATTGCTGTTTATCAAATAGTTTAAAATATGGTTTCAGCTGTCTATAATAATATCCAGCTGTTTGATAATGCCACAAGTGAGACCAGTTATTAGCAATTCTTGATGGCTCTGCTTTTAGGCCTTCCTCAAACGATAGAGGTTCATAGTCTTCACGTTTTAAGTGAGTGTAGCAAGAAAATGCCCTATCGACAGGATTTCGTAAGATGACAATCATCTTAACATCAGGAATATAGTGCTTAATACGATTAGCGGCCTTTTCACTGTATAAGTAAATGGGTGATGCCTCACCAATTGCTATCTCATCACTGACGTCTTCAAATAATTTCTGATAATCTTCTAAATTATTAATGGAGTATTGATTAATACCTTGATCAGGATTTTGAAAATTTAGTTCTTCACCTTCTAAGGCAAAAAATTTAGGCTCTTTAGAAAAGGGCATAAAAATTTCTGGATGCTGCCTTAAATAATAGTGGAGTGAACTTGTTCCTGCTTTGGCAGAGCCAATGATCAGAAAGTTTGGCATAGTCATAGCTTTAGTCCTTACTTTTACTCTGTACTGTCAATTTGCTTGACATGCTAAAGAATTATCTGTTAAACCATTTCTGCAAAGTAAAGCTTGAATGAATAATAGATGACCATCAAGTTCATCTTTATTCTGTTCAAGAAGCTTGTTTTAGCTAAATAATCTTTGACTAAATTCGTGAAAACCTGATCGGTTATCTGACTCTTTTTCTTAAGACTTACACCTTTTGCTAAGAGTTTGTCGCTTAGCTTTTCAAACTCAGGTCCCTTGGTTTTAATCCAATAGCCTGTGGCAATATAATTTTCAGCTCCAACTTTTCGTCTATTGACAAAATCGGTGGATGAAACAATGTTGTTATGCAATCTAAAGATACATAGATTCCTTTCTGTCTGATAGCCTGTTCCTAAGCCGACAGCTAATAATTTAATATACATATCATTAATAGCAATCCCTGATTTACCCCGTACTTCAGGCATAGGAAATATTTTTTGAGCAAGGGATCTAGATAAGCAGATATTAGACGTTGCTGGCGCAAAATCAGGTGCTTTGCCATTGCTAAGCTCAACCCTGAAATCAATTTTTCGGGGGGTTTCAGTTGTGTTGTTATGGTTGATCTCCTGAAAATGAGAGCCTAGCTTATCGTCGATGAGTTGGTCAGAGCGATAGGCCATTGAGCGATGAAAAAACCAGTCAGTATTATTATCTTTTCTAAAAATATTGACGACGTCTAAAACCTTGTTGGGGAGATAGAGGTCATCAGCATCAAGCAAACAGATAATCTCTCCGTTACTTTTGGCAAACCCTGCGTTTAATGCTGAGGCTTGACCACCATTGTCCTTAAGGACAGCAATTACTTTATCCCCATAGCTACGAATCACATCTTGAGAATCGTCTTGAGACCCATCATCTACGACAATAACTTCAATATTTTCATAGGTCTGATGGAGAGCACTGTCAATTGCCTGATTCACAAATGAACCATAATTATAGTTATTGATAAGTATGCTAACTAAAGGTGTATATTCGCTCATGATCAATATCAATGGTTGTGTACATAATGTAAGAGGGACAATAAAACTGGTCGCCCGATGGCTTTAGGTCAATGGTTAACCACGTTCAGATATCCCACCGCCAAACTGTAGTCTCATTCTTTCTTTAATAGCGGCTCCTCTAAGGCGTAACATTACCGTAGTAAATTGAATTTTTTGGCGAGTTCCCCGCAATCGGTTGTCATGCCAGATGCGTATAAAAAAGCGGAAAGGGGGTTTGAGAAAGCCAATAAAGTCGATGAGCAAAGCAAGCTGTGTTTTTTTGCTAGTCTTGATGGCATCATAACGACCACCCATAATTCGAGTACAACGTTTATGAAGATCGTCCCAGGTATTTCGAGTAGGATGTTTTACACAGGCATCTTTACCATAAAGTTGTTTATAACCAGCCTTAAAGACCCGTTGTCCCCATTGCTTATCCCCGCCAGATTTGAGTGTTTTATCAAAATCACCGATGGCTTTGATAACATGGCTAAATGTAAATAGATTGGCGGTGACACCAAACTGGCCATTCTCTAAAAATTGATCCTGTGGAAACCCTAGGGCAAGCATTTCATAGAGCTCATAGGGATTAGGATTATCAGGATCTTCGGCAAATAGATCAATGTGACCAGCAACTAAACCAACGTTAGGTTCACTAAGTAGAACAGCTACGCCATTTTCTAACCATGTTGGAGTTGGGATGCAGTCTGCATCTGTGAAAGCAATGACATTGCCCTTAGCTAAGGAAAGTCCTTTGTTACGTGCGATATATGACCCAGGCTGAGATTCATGCGTCAATGTGACTTGCTCAAAGTCATTGGTCACATCGCTAACAGTTTCTTGTGAGCTGTTATCAATGACGATAATTTCGTATTTGTCTTTTGGATACGTTTGAGCACTGAGCGCATCTAAACAAATGCGTAATGACCTGTTGTCATTAAAAACAGGAATAATAATAGAGACAAACGGCATCTTGTGAAAGTTTTCAGCCATAATTTTATCTGAAAGCCTAAGGGGATATAGCTTCTCCTGGGAACAAGTCGTAATCAAATTCTTTCTACGGCTATTGCGCCTCTAATTCCAGATATTATTGGTAGACCGCAAGGGTTTTTTCAGTGATCATCTCCCAAGTCCATTGACTCGCAACCTGATAGTTGTGTTGACCCATTTTATCGAGTTGTTCTGGAGGTTGCAGAGATGCATGCAATGCCTGAAGCAGTCCGTCTGGTAAATCTGGATCATACAAAAATGCGCCAACGTCGTCTAAAACCTCTCCGATATGTCCTCTACGAGGTGCAATGCAGGCTTTTCCAAAAGACATCGCTAAAATAACAGCACCAGATGTTAAAAATTCTCGGTAGGGAAACACAATGGTATTAGCCGCATTCATGTAGATCTGCAACTGTTCATCAGGGATAAACCCTGGCAAATATCGGACGTGATCGTCGTTTTTAGCAGCAGTTGTTAATTCGTCTGCTAGTCCTTGATCCTTAGATTTACCTGCAATGACCAGGTATGTATTGGTTGAATTCAGCTTTTTGAAAGCCTGCAGTAGATCGGCGACACCTTTATAGGGATGAATCGTTCCTAAGAACAATAGGACTAATCCTGACTCTGGCAGATTTAGTAATTTTCTAGCTTCTTGGCGTGTAATGGTATTGGGATAGCTGCCAATGTAATTAGCATGGGGTAACACATGGATACGTTGCTGATTGGCTAAGTAAAACTTTTGGGTTATCTCTGTTTTAGCTGTCTCACTATGGACAATCAACTTGTGAACAATGTGAGCAACTAAAAATGAAGCGATATTATCGAGTAATAGATATTTATTCTGATGATTTTTCAGGTTGTGAATTGTCCAAACAATATTAACTTTAGAAAACCTAAGGATAATTAGCTGAACAATAAATAGACAAAGCTTCAAAGCGGCTCTAAATCGGCTCTCTTCCTCTAAAAAGAAATGATGTAGCCAATGTAAATGTAGAACATCTGCCTGATTATTTTTAACTGTTTTGAGTAAGCTAGATGTGCTACAGCTAATGCCTGTAACCTGGTGCCCTTTTTGGGTTAACTGATCAGATAATTTTTGTTGATACGGGTTGTCAGTATACCAGGGGGCAATAATCACGTTAAGACTATCCTGGGATTGATTAGATGCTTGGATATTTTGACCAAAACTAGTCTCGCTAGCCCCTTTTTGGTCTGCCTGAGTCAATGACTTATTGTGTGTAAATGCTCCAAGCATATATTTTAAGTCTCCTAGTTCTTCAAGCCACGTTAGAATTACACCTATGTTCAGACAATCATGGGAAAATCATTGGCCATGGGTTACGAATTCTGAAAGAATCGTTTAGAGCGATTACGTTTAGATTCCTCAGGATTGGAGCGACAAATTGCTTGGGCGTAGCTCTGCGTATGATCATCAACTATGGTGCTGATCTGTAGCTGAGTGCGTAAATGTTCGATGGCTGTATTGTTAGACTCTTTCAGTTGAGATAGAAGATTGCTTAGAAGCATGGCCAGAGAGTTGGCAGTGTAAGGCTCAAAGGTATGGATTGAACCCGGTGAAATGTTATTATATTCCTCAATTTGAGGGAGCTTATAGGCGGCTACCTTTGGGTGTGAAATCGATATCCAGGTAGATAGTGAACCGGAGGCAGAACATTTCATAAATGGACAGACGGCAATGTCTGTAACCATAAGATATTCTTCTAGCTCTTTTTCGGATAGATAGCCTGTTATTTTTAGCCGATCAGCAACTTTGAGAGTTTCCGCTAATTGGGTGAGTTCTTGCAAAAACTGTTCGCCACCGATACCTTCACTGTTTTGTCCTGCAAAAACGACCATCACATCTGAGGGAAGTTTAGGGAGAGTTTCCACCACAAGTCGATGGCCTTTGCGGGGATGAATCCACCCTAGCAGTGTAATGATTTTCTTATTTTTAAGATCTAAAGACTGCCGAACCTCTTCAGGATTGATTTGAATATCCCTTGTTTCCACAAAGTGAGGGATTATTTTGATCTTTTCTTTAGCCTTAGTTTGCAAGTTAGATACGGATACGAGTCTGTCAAACTCCTGTTGGGTGCAAACAAAGACTTTCTGCATACGATGGATTAAAAACCGAATCGCTAGCGCTTTAGGCCCATACATGGCCTTAAAATAAAAGGCTGGTTTAGACCATTGAAAGGGGACTTGTTCCCAGTAAACATCGTGTAAGCTTACAACTAAGGCAGCGTTGCAGCTGAGGGCAAAAATAAAGAGGTTTAACGCACTTAGTGTTTCCCCCCAGATGGCCTTGTTATATTGAAAGTGAACGATATCGGCATCGGCCAATTTTTGTGCAGCTTGATGCAACGTTAACAGGTTTTGCCACCAGGCTTTGTCTAAAGCTGCACTGGTTTCAATAACAGAGTCATTGGGCCGTGTTTTGGCTTCCTCAGCAATGAGCCGACCATAGCGATGTAGGCCATGTTCTTGGGGGCCTACATGTAAGTAACCGATATTCATAGTTTTACTAGCTTGTTTATATAGCGTTTGGCAAGCTTTAACTTTTGCTGAGTATGTTTTTGGGCGTTCGCTTTTAAGAGCGGCCAACTGGCAGATTGCGTCTTATATCCAAGTTGGCACATCTCGCTGCTGGCAACCGCTTCAATGGTGGCAATTTCTAGGGTGGATAGCTCGGTTTGCCAGCGGTTTAAGGATTTGTTATTGACGGGTCTAACGGCATTTCCTTTCCAGGGTTCACGGTTGACATTGACTCGCTTAGATTGTTGGGTGTGATAGTCCAACATGCTGGCATCAAACGATAGCTCTAAAAAGTTGCACAGCTTTTTAAGACAATCTTCTGACGCTGAGATTAGTTGCTCATAGTGCAATGTACAAATAGCACCATTATTTGGTGGCAACTGACGTGCTGTGGCCATGTATCGTCGCCAAACCTCAGCGTCACCCCCAACACTGCCTGTACTCCACGGCACCGTCTTCCAAGAGTTAACGACAGCTCTAGGATCTCGTATTATGTGAATAAAACGAGCTTTTGGAAAGAAGGTCTGTAGGGTCTGCATATAGAGCAGATGATTAGGGGTTTTCTCTCCTACGATCTGGGTGTTGCGACCTTGGCGAAACTGCTCTAGCAACAACTTGAACAGTGCAGCATAGCTTCTATCGAGTGTTTGTGCAGCATCCTGAAAAGTTGACAGGTCTAGTTCCATCTCCGCAAATTCGGGGATGTCGGCAATGGCGTGAAGCAAGACTTGGTAATTGGCATCTTCTGCTAGGTCGCCATAGTGCTCCCGCTTTAGCCAAAAATTTCGGATGAAATGGGTTTCAGGTGCGATCGCAACGTCTGGATGAGCATCCAACATCTGCTGTAGCAGCGTGGTACCAGAGCGCGGACACCCCACCAAAAAAATAGGATTTAGGGTCTGCATAGGTTTGCTATCTTTCATGGCGCTAGTGAGCATATCCCAACTGCCGGAGTAGAGAGCCTGCCTCTTGATTCACCTGTTGGTGTTGTTCTTCAGCAAACTCCCTTTCCCAACCGCCAACGGATGTTGCTTTAGCTTGTGAGAATGCCTCGTAGAGCGTTTGGCTAGAGACCGAACTCTCAATTCCTAAGTAGTTAAGTAGCTTTTGTGCCGCCTGCTGAGGCTGACTAACCAGGTCTTCATAGCGTAGTTCGTAGTATTGATCGGCTGGCAATGCTTGGGCCTGCTCAAGAATACTGCTGACATGACGTCGCCAGGCCCAAATACAACGATGAATATCGCTAGTGCTTTCAAACTCCTTCACACGTTCAGGTTCTACCCAAAAGCGAGCATAGGGACCATGGCGATAGCCACTAGACTCTCGTTTGTCAGAGTTGGCCGAAGCGGCTTGTAGCCATGGCTTTTTGCTATGGGAGAGCGCGGCATCTCTGCCATCACGAATAATGTGAATAAATTGGGCGTCGGGAAAGGCTTGATAGAGAAAGTCAATTAAAAAGCAATTACGGGGGGTTTTCTCGGCAAAGCGTAAATCTCCATCTCCATGCAGTCGCATTAGCCATGCGTAAACAAGCTGATAGAAAAATTTAGCCTTGTCAAAGCTCCACGCCTGGGTATGAATATAGCGAGCGGCTGATTTAGTGGCGACTGGCTCAAAGTGATAGGAAAGCTCCGGCAGTTGGCCAATACATGATCCTAGAAATGTGGTGCCAGAGCGAGGAGAACCCACAATAAAAATAGGACGACTCAGATTGGGGAATAACAAATGCCACAGCCGATCTGTCGAGATCGGACGCTTTTGGTTGTGATAGTTCTTACGGTCGACAGATACTGTTTGTCGAGCCCAATCTAGTAGGTTAAACCAGCGGATTGGCTCAACCATTTCATGTGGCATAGAAGTCATTTTACCGCTAGTAGTTTCACTAAAGCTTTTCATACCTAATATCTTTAATTCAGGATGAAGCCTTGATTATCTGACCAAGTCTTAAAAGGTATAATTGCAGCGTTTCAAATTCATCTATAATACAGCTAATCAGTTGCTATACCCTGGTAGAGAAAAAGCCATTATGCTATTTTTATTTTATCATTTTTTATTAATAAAGAGTATTTTTAGATCAGGCTTAAATTAAAATTATTTCAAAGCGGATTTCAGGTATTTTTATATACCTAAAAGTCTTATTTTGTGTGAAAAATTATATCTAGTAAAGAACAAAATTTATTGCTAATCACACATCCAAGCGTACTCAGTATCTTTAAGATACTCTTTAACTTCACCGTAATTGATGATAATTTCCGATAATGGAAAGGGATTAGTTCGACTAAGGCGAACAGGGGTTTCTTCTGGCTCTATATTGAGAAAATCACAAACCTGTAAGTATGCATTATTAGGATTTTCTGCAATATCATCTTCAAAATTCAGTTTTAGATATTTTTGATTAGCTAATAACTTCTCTAAATAAATATGATTTTCTTTTTGCATGTTAAGATGCTCAAGTAGTGTTTTTTTCGTTCCATTATATCCTGTATTTTTCACATCAATATTAACCTGCTTTAAAGTAGCCTTTTCAGATGATTTATTATGCGTTTTTTTCTCTGCTAGGCTATACATAACTGTATGAGAGATGATTGATCTTAAAAAATTTTTTCTTCTAAGGATTATATAATAAAAATCTTTTTTATTAAGTATCTCAATAAATTTTTCAATGTCGATATGCCCTTCAACTAAATGATGAAACTTAATTTCACAGCCAAAGTTCTTTGAGCCAGCTGCAAACATCTTTCGCTGTAAAAGCATTAGTGGATCTGGCGTTAAGGTAGGAGTTTTTGGATTTTGAGTTGTCTGAGTACGCCAATCATGAATATAAGGACAATAGATTTCTCCATTCCATTGAATTCGAGAATGCTGATATAAAAGATCTCCTAAAACACTGCTGCCACAGCGCCCCATATGAAACATGGCAATATTTCTAGCACGAAAAATTGACATGGGCATACCCCAAGCTGGAGCTGTTTTATAGCTAACATATTTAATAACTTCCCTTGGTGAAGATAAGAAAGATACAGCTTTGGTTAACGTATTTGAGGTATTTTTCATTGCCTTTTTAACTATTACGTACTAGGATTACTTCGATTCAAGTTGCAATTACTTAAGATCTGATGGAGCTGTTCGCAAGATCTCCTCAACTCTTTCCAGCCAGTCAGAAGCAGGGTTGTCAAAGCTTTTAGCTAATGATTTGATGCTCGCATAATATTTCTGTGCAAGGTAATATTCGATCTCATCAGGTATGTCTTTCTTTATAGAAGTGTTTTTAGGTGATACTAAGGCATCAGAATATGCAAATTTTGATATATCAAGCTCTAAAAAACTAGATATTTCTAGAATTAATTTTCGAGGTTTTTTAATAACATCATCAAAAAAACCAATGAAGAGCTGATCATACTCAAAATAAGCAGACCAATTTTCAATTATACGTAGATAATCGCTACGTAAGCATTGAGATGGATGCTCAATCTTTGCTTTGATTTTTTCTAAACTTTGAATATTATCGATTCGATTTTTCATATAATCAAACCGTAATTGAGACCAGGCTCTATCAATTGGATTTCTTAAAATGAGAATGACCTTTAGATCGGGGAATAGTTGTTTGATTCTTTGGATATCATTTTGAGATAAAATAGAGTAAGAAGGTGTTATTTCCCCTTTGACTGAGTTTTGCCCATCTTTGAATAAGGACAAGTACCAATCATCACTATATGTGCCTGTGTAGTAGTGATGATTCCAGGCTGCTATGTCCCAAGTTTTGAGCTTAATTAGCTGCAATAAGTAGAATCTAAAGTGTTTACGAAACTCTTTATTGCAATCTTCTTTTCCAATCAGACGTTGAAAAAAATGTTTAGAAGCAAGATGGCTTGGTGATGGATAGCCGGGATCACGATCAAAATAGTGTAACTCTTTCTTCGGTGGCATCCATATATCTGGATGAGTCTTTAAAACACTCCATAGCCAGGTTGTCCCAGCTTTTTGTGCACCTATCCCTAAAAAATTTATGTTCTGTGGTGTCATCTTAATTTAACCCTTTACATTAGAGTGGCTTCATATGTTCCTGCTAGAAACGTTCTGAGTATGAGACCAAATCAATTAAGACTATACTGGCAACACTATTGAGGATTTAAGGATGTAAATGTCGCCTTTAATGATGGCTCTACCTGTAAAGTGACTTCGTGTTGCTTATGACTATCACAACAGATAATTTTGTAACCATTGTTTATTGTGTGGCTTTGAATAGAGGAGAGAGCTGGTTGATCGACAGCGCGCCAATGTAGCACTCTAATTCCATAACCTTGTTGCGCATGATGATTGACAACCATGGTGAAACAAGGGTCAATGCTTTGCTTTTCCGCATCAAACGTCCACCCAAGTAAAGGACTCTCCTGTCCTCTGATAAGCTGAATATTCGATGTTGAAAAATCTCCCCCTAATAAAATATCAAGGGTTGTGTCATTATTTTTTGTGTCTTCAACACATATGGAGTGCTCATTTCGACTGGCCTCTAAGTCTGGGGCAAATGGCATTACAAATTGCCAATGTTCTTTTTCACTTCCCTCAAACTGGTCAATAACGAATAGCAGTTTTTCATGGCGCACAAAAATCAAATACCGAGTCACCTTTCCATTTCTAGGAAAGCGCTGTGAGAGCATACTTACCACAGCTAATTGATCGGTTGAAAGATGGTCTTTGGAAAGTGTAGCGGAAAGTTCTGGGTGCTGTTGTGGCGCTAAGGCTTGGTCTCTAATAGCGCAAGTATTATGGGCATATGCACTTTTGAAGAATTGGTTGTATTTCTTGTCCAATGTGAATGCATATCGACCTGGATCAATGATCCAATGACGACCGGCTCCATACACAATGAAAGAGAGTGCATCTTCATGTCTATGGACGAGTGGAAGATGTTGCGATGAATGGCAGCAAATGTAGAATGTTTTTTGGTATTCTTCTGGAGTATTGCCCCAGATATCTCTTAATGTAGCTTCCCCTGCTGTTGGGAAAAACTTATCCAGCTCTTCCGGTTTCTGACCTTCCTTACCTTGAGACATAACATAGGTTACTCCTGGAGACCAACCTCGTGCTAAACTGCGGACTGCATTCATATTGGCAGTATCTCCGATGGTGGGCAGTGTGCCATCTGGTAACATGATATGCGTTATATACTGATCACTCAGCTCAAAGAAGCCTTTCAAAACCTGAGGTATTGGCAACTGATTTTCTTTGAGAAAATGCATTAAATACCAGAGCCATTGGTCTATATAGACCTGATACCCTGGTGTATGTTCTAACCACACACCTTCTTCAGAACAATATTCCGTTAATTGTTTTTCAAGCCCTAATAATGCAACCTGTCTCCAGGTGGGAGCTTCTTGAAAATAGGGCATTGCATATGAGGCAATTATTAAAAGGATATCCTGACGTAAGCCATGGTTACCAATCTGGTAATGCTGATTGCGTTTGAAGTAGAGATATGATACATGTTGATGGATAGTTGCTAATAACTTATATAGTGGAAGATTTTGTGAAGAACCCAAAGCTTTATAAGTCTTCAAAAACTCCAATAGTACGCCAAGTCGATGTACAACACATCCTTCGTACCAGGCGGCAGTATGGGCACCATTTGGGTAAGGGTTAGATTTTAACCAGTCGATCAGAATATTTTCCGCTGCGATGAGATATTGTCGATCCCCAGTCTTACGAGCTTCTTGGAGTAAAGGTACAAGATATCCTAAAAAATGGAGAACTCTTATGTAATAAATGCGTTGAGTTGGATTTTCACCCCACGGCAGAGGAGTTTTGAAGGGAATTGAAGCCTCACCGGGAACAAGTTGTAGTTGATTTCTATGGTAGTTTTTCAGAACTTTCTTGTTTGAATATAGATAGCCTAATAGGCCATTAGTTAGTGTTTGGGACAATATCACATTCCCAAAAACCTTACTATCACTATCCTTTAATTTTTTCTTTTTTATAAAAGGCTCTAGCTCTATGGTTGAAGCTATTTTTTCTCGCAACCATCTCCACGTAAATGATTCATAAGTAAACCTTGGAATTTTAGTTGAGTACGTTATAAATCGAGGCAAGTATCGAAAGATATTTCCTTTTACTTGTTTCTTTAAGATTTTCAATAAACTCATACATGGACCTCAAGCAATCATAGGATAAACAGCTAATAGAAGATAATCTTTAGGGATTTTTTATTAGACTGGGAAATCAGCATCCTGTATATACTCTACTCAATTAAGACTATCTCTTTGTACTTTCTTAAAATCTCAGTTAGAAGCATAAAAAATATTTCTTGATTTTCACTCAAATTAGAAAACCTAAAAGAGCTGCTATTAATACAGCAAAATTATTTGTTTACACAGATTAATCTTGGTATAATATTTTTATCTGGATGGAGTCTCAAAAAATTTATGATTAATAGGAATTTTCTCTGTCATTTTTAAAAGAGATAGAATGAAGATCTTATTTCGAGAAATCATATATTTCTTTTTATAAAGAGAGCGCAGATGCTGACTACCTTTATCTCGAGCATCAACAAACTCTTGAATCAGTAATTTTCTATAGGCTCCTCTTTTCACAGTTGTTTTTTTAGAAAAGTTTTCAGGCTTATTGGCAAATTTTTGATACCAATCATGAAAGCCAATAGAATCAAAATGCAATAACTTTATTTCTTGAGTATCTGTAAATCTTGTATTTTCTTTGTCATATTCAAGCGGTTGATGAATTGCAATTTTTTGAATCTTTGAAGTTATTTTGATAGCTACTTTTGATCTTGTATGACCTTTGAAATAATTATTTCCATAGAAAACAGATTTGCAGCCGAATACCTTAGCTACTTTTACTTTTCGAGGTGATGGGTTAGGAACTTTAAATATCCTAGGTTCAAAGATATTTTTGTAATTTTCAATTTCAGGAATAGCTTCGCGTATTGATAATCTTATGACATCTGATTCACTATTATCTAAAACAGACTTGAAATTTTTGGATGAATAAATTAATTCATCTCTATCAATATGTATAATCCATTTGCAGCCGAGTTCTTTTGCAATAGTTATACCTTCATTAGCATTGATAACCTGCCTCTCCGTATGCAATTCAGGTCTATGGGAAGACTTTTTTAACCAATATTCATCCGTGCATGTTACTGCATGAACATTTTTATATGTTGAATGTATGTGATCGATGCAATTATCATTAGGATCATCGAAGAATAAAATAATTTTATCAATCCCTATATTCAAATGATAGTTGATGAATAAAATTAATTCCTCTAGAGTCCCTTTAACGGTAGAAATAATGGCTACTTTAGGGTCGTTTTTCATAATGAATTCCTATACTGTATAAATGTCTCTCATCAATGCCTTAGAAGCTTAGCTAGTTGAAATTATTTTGACTAGAATACAATTTAGCTAGAGCTTCCTAGCGATAAAAAATATATAGAGATAAGAGAGTATTTCAAGCATCAATTCTATTAAAACTAATGCTTGAAGTAGATGTTAGTTAAGCTTCGACTGTAAGTGAAATATCGTACTCATATAGAAATTTAAAACCATTCTGAAGGCTTCTGGTACATCTTTGATGCCAAAAGTGGATTCTAAAATGCTTTTAGGTAGTTTTCCAATCATCTTATCTTGATGAATTTTTCCCTCACGAGGACCATCATGGTTACCATGTCCACAGGCCTTAGCCGCCCCTAAGAATGGGAAGTTTTCAAAATTAAGGTATTCTGACTGATTAATATGTCTCCCCAAAATATTTACAGGATGCCATTCTTCTGCATAGTGGTCCTTTGAAATCTGATCTAACCAGTCCGTCATTTCTGTTGGTATTGCAACAGTTCTTTCTTGGTGTGCTGCCAACCAATGGCTTGATTTACTAAATATATCTGAGTGAATTTCTAGAAGCTTAGCGCGTAAAGTTGCTTGCTTAAATATGCGACATGTCCCACAAGATGAGTTGAATCTTCTGATGAAATATGTATTTCCATATTCAATCTCATTGTTTGAGTTAACCTTCACTTCTATCTGAAGACCCTTGTTAATTATATAGCCATCTACTGTAGAACTTTGCAGCGTTTTATCTAATGAATTGATGGCATATTTAGCCAGATTACTATTCACATAGTCATCACCATCAACGCGCATAAATAAGTCTACTTTGAATTTCTCGATAGCATAAAGTATGCCTACTATAAACTTTAAACCCATATCTACCCTTGCAATATTTCGATCTGGTTTAAAGGTTTTAGAGTCAGCTACATCTAGAAAATAAACATTGTCACCAATTTCTTTTGCCCAGTCTGGAATTTTACAGCAAACAACTATGATTTTTATATCAGTAAACGTTTGTCTCCGTAATGACTCTAATGTCCTTTTAAGGACTATTTCAACATGCTCATAGTTGCTTACTTTAACGCTATCAGGATGAATTACAGGAAGAATAAATGCGAAACTCATAGGGTTAAACTCCTAACGTACTAATTTTCAATAAAATCTTAGCGACTTACAGTTTCTGGACATTTCAACCAATGATCTAAATTTCTTTCAGTTAATAACTCAAGACTTTTTATTTCGGGTTCGAAAAGAATTTTAAGCCTTTGGAGCTGTTTATCTTTTAGCGGTATTTTATATTCCCTTTTATGAATTGTTTTTGGCTCAATTTTAACCGTGTCATCAACTTCTAAAAAAGAAAATATCTGCGACAGTGTCTCATTATGTTTTTCCTGTAGATCTTCTGATAAAAGAATCAAAATCTGATCCCTTGGGAAGAATCTAAGGAGGCGGCGTATTTGGGATGAGTAAAAGCTTCGATCAAGATAGGAAAAAGTTCTATTTTGGTCTGAGATAAATCTCTTCATTTTTGACGTTCCTGTCTTGACCCGTGAATAATCAAGTTCGGTAAAAATTGCTTCAGAGAAATCTCTATGCTCGTTACCTCTGGAAGCTGCCATGTTCCAATGGGAATAAGCTCTAGTGATAGGGTTTCTTAGCAACAGAATGATTTTTGCATCTGGATTATAGGTATGAATCCTTGCTGGTGCTTTTTCATTCCACATATAGCAAGGGCATGCTTCGCCAACAACTTTAGTAGATGGCGAAGGTTGGAAAAATGCATGATATTTTCGATAAGCTGGAAAAATAGAATGCAAATTTATAAAAAATCTATCATTGTCGAAAAAATGCACTTCCTTTAAGGAATAGGGCATACAAATCTCTGGATGTTTAGTAAGAAAATCATGCAGAGCTGTTGTTCCTCCTTTTTGTGTTCCTGCTATAAAAAAGTTTACTAATGGTTTGCCAACAGTAGCGGATCTACAACGCTTGACTAACTTTGAAACAATTTTTTCTGTATAAGTTACTTCACTAACGGTATGCATGCTGATTTCCCAATATTGATAACTTTCAGATTAATTAGCGCTTTAATTAGCGCTACCTATTTCAAATTGCATTTGGTGATATTTCCAAAGCTTGCCGCGCTCTTTGAGTAAACTCTGATAATTTCCTTGCTCTACAATTCGCCCTTTCTCTAAGACGACAACTTTATCCGCATTAGAAATTGTTGATAGTCGATGGGCAATAGCAATTACAGTGCGCCCTTTTGATAACCTCTCGATTGATTCCTGAATCAGTTTTTCAGTTAATGAGTCAAGAGCACTTGTTGCCTCATCCAGAATTAAAATTTCGGGATCTCGCAACAGAGCACGCGCGATCGCAATCCTCTGACGCTGTCCTCCTGATAATCGGACACCCCGATTACCCAAGATCGTTTCAAATCCCTTCGGTAATTCTTGAATGAATTCCAGGGCATTAGATGCTTTCGCCGCTTCGATAATATCCGTGTCGCTAACATTTTCAACACCGTACACTAAGTTTTCGGCCACTGTTGTATTGAAGATAAACGTATCCTGGCTGACGATAGCCATTCGCTTTCTAAACGAGTTTATTTTTAATTCGTTTAGATCTACGCCATCAATTAAAATTCGACCGCGCGAAGGGTCATAAAAACGTGGAATCAAATCTGCCAACGTAGTCTTACCAGCCCCGGAAGCACCTACCAGTGCCGTCGTTTCCCCTCGCTTAATGGAGAGCGTAATGTCGTGGAGTATCGGCTCACCAGGATTATAGGAGAAGTCAACCGAAACAAAATCGATTGAGCGCTCTAACCGATGAAATTCTTGATGGCCGTCTTGGAAATAGGGCTTATCATCGCGTCGGAGCAGGTCATTGACTGAATGTAAGGCACCTTGCGATGAGAGAAAACCAACACGGATACCGTTTAAGGATGAAACCAGTGGTGTGGTACGAATCAGTACAAATAAGAATGTCAGTAGCTCTGCTGCTTTGAGTTGTCCCCTAGCAATGAGTAAGCTAAAGGATATGACAACCATGCCCACCAGGAGGGTAACGCCCAGACCTTCAATTAAGGGTCTTACTAATGCGGAAAAATTAATGACTGCAAGCTGAGAATCATGAATTTGCTGGGCAGCTGCATAAAAGCGCTTTCGTTCAAAGTCCTGTGTGCCTGAGGCGTGAACGGTGCGGATGCCGTTAATAAATGCAAGAGCGCGGTTAGTAAAGGCTTTGTTAGCAGCCGGGACTGCAAAGCTAGCCTCTCTCACCTTGGCCGTTAGAGAGGTTAATCCAACGGAGATTAGAGAAAAGACAAGGGTGGAGATTAAAAATAGCTGCCAGGATAACAGCAACATGGACGTTAGATAGGCCAAAACCTTAGAGCCTTGGACAACAGACGTTGCAAGAACATTAAATGCCTGCTGAACCTGATTCACTTCCCCCCGGATAGTGCTCATCAAAGCTCCAGGACTCACTATGGTGTAGTAGCTGAGTCGCAAGCTTTCTAGCTGATCAAAAATTCGACCACGTAAGCGATTGACAAGGGTCAAAGAGGACTTCTTAGCATAGATAGTGCTTAAATAATCAAAGCAACCCCGTAACCAAACTCCCACCAGCAATAGACCAGACAGTCTGTAGATCCGTTCTGTTGCAGAAGCCTGGGTTGCCAAAAAAATGGTATCAAACCACTGAATTCCTGTTTGAATAGGAGGCTCTTCAGGGTTAGTGAGTCCTTGTAGAAAGGAGGCAATAAATCCAACCGTTACCCCTTCAAAGGCAGCTGCAATCAGAGCAAAGAGGATTGCTAGAAAGACGATTCTTCGAAAATATTTAAATTCCCTAAGAATTAAATGATGTTCCTTCCAGATCTGAGTTGTTTTGATCAGTGTACGAAGGGCACCAGGTAGCTTTATTTTCATGAAGTCAAAATATAGAAAATACTTCTGGGAAGCAGTTTATAACCCACAAACGTTAATCTGAGCCTATACGCATTACACTATAGTTTTCCTAATGTAAAGCGATTTTCGGGAAAGGTCAGAAACACCGAAAAGCAACCCATAGCTTTACCTAAACCACATCATTTAGCTATCACTAAAACAGTTGCTTCATCAAGCAACTATCTGATTTTCAGCATTGCTTCAGACAGCTCAAATAGCCCATCGAGCTGTTCCATGTCCTCAATGGGCTACAAGCGATAGAAAGCTTTCTACTGAAAGCGTTCTATCAAATCACCTAATGTTTTGGGCTATCGTCTACCATGCATCCCAAACGCAACGTTTACTTGAGGGCAACCAAATCTAGGCTCTAATCCTAACTTCACCTTAACCAGTTGCTTAAAGGCCAACAACAAAAATAAGGGAATTGTTTTGGCATAGCGCTTCCAAAGTCTGCCTGGCTCTTGTACTAAGCGATACAGCCATTCCAGGCCATTCTTTTGCACCCAAACAGGGGCCCACTTCTTCTCACCAGCAAAAATCGGAAATACACCACCTATACCCACCATAACTGACTGGATCCGGCCTTTGTGATGATGCATCCACCACTCTTGCTTAGGACAGCCCAACGATATCAGTACCAAGCCAGCTCCACTATCGTTGATCTCCTTAACTAAGGCCGCATCTTCATCCCGAGTGAGTGGTCTAAAGGGTGGCGATACCATACCTGCAATCTTTAAGTTAGGATACTCTCGCTTGAGCCGTTGTTCCATACTCCACAGCACATCAGGAGTAGAGCCTAAGAAAAAGATGCTGATATTTTCTTTAGATGCTTTTTCGCACAGGCTAAGAAAAATATCCATCCCTGCGACTCGATCTTGCTTGCGCTTTCTCAGGCGACTGGTTAGCCATACTAGGGGCATACCATCCGGCGTGAGCATATCGGCTCTATGTAAGACCCAGGCAAAGCCTTCATTGTATTTGGCCTCAACTAACATGTGGACATTTGCCACACACACGACTTTACTGAGTCGCTGATGTGCCCAACCTAACATCGTATTAATTTGGGCCTCAAAGGGTTCTGCTGTAACTGGAAAACCAATCACACTCTGCTTTTCCAGTTTTTTTGTGCGTCTCTTCCAAAGACCAGTAAGGTTAGACTTAGTAGTCGAATACAGCATAATGATTCTCGATTTTTGTTGAGGGCGGATTACAAAAACTTCTGTTTCTAATGCGATCGCACAAAATCGAATAAACCTATGAATCTTTATTGATAAATCTGCTTTCTTAAAATCAAATTTATCAAACTTGCACTACTGTAAGTACATTAAGAGAACTAAATGATTTAAGAAGGTTTATTCGCAGTGATGCACTAGAGCATCTACATGTAATAAAAGTCACTGCTGCGTTACTGCTGCCTTGAACGTAAGACTGACGAAGTTTGGAAGATTATCTTCAGAACACCCTTAATCCAAGCATTTTATCCATTTACTTAGATAAATCTGTTTAGTCTAAAAGACTGATTTAGACTAAAAGACCTATGGAAAAACTTCCTTGGTAGCGTAAACCCTGAGCCCCGTGTAAATCTTTACCAAAGATTTAGGTAGATAATACACAGAACAACACTCTATTCAATGGCTGGTAGCAACCTCAGGAGAATTATCTGTTAGTCATGTTTAATTAACGCGATAAAACTCAGAGACCCTGAAACGAATATGGTAGACCTTCTAGCCGTTGTAGATTTGGGGTTGGGTACACGAAGATAAACCTGCCGATTCATCCTACGTTACATATTGACAAATTCCTTGCTAATAGGTGTCGTCATATGATAAAAACACATTTTCTCAGTGGGAAAGCAATCTATACTTCATAATTGCTTTATAAACACACGTTTTTATTTCATAAACACCCTTGCTTTGCAGCCAGTATAGACAAAAAAAAATGATTTGTCATTAGCGGCAGTGGTCATCTATTTAAGTTGCACAATGGATCTCTACAAATCGATTGTTCAGTTTTACGGGCATTTTTATAACTACGGCTATTGTCTTGATGAGACCTATTTACTTATATAGATAACAACAGGCAATAATGTACGGCAGATCAAGGGTTACAAGGATTTTGCTGCCAGAAAATATGTGAAATTAATGGCAGCGATTTCAAAATTAAACGGATTGGTGTAGATTCACACAGAAAACTGATACACCCCTAAAGGCTTATAGCTTATGGCCTGAATACAGTGTGTTCGAAGCTTGTGTTCTAACTTCTCACATTGCAATCTGTTTGATACCTATGTTTAATCGTCGCCTGTCCCAGCAAAACCTAGCCCTACTCTGTTTTGCACTCTGTGCAATGGGTATCTCTACCTCTCCAGCAAATGCTCAGCTTCAACCATTGCCAGGGTTGGATCGTAATAGAGAAGTCCCCACAAGCCGCAGTGCTGCACCCACATCAGAGGCCATTGCACCACCATCTGAAACATCTTATACATTAGGTGCTGGTGATGTAGTTCGTGTCGATATCTTTAGAGTGCCGCAATACAGTGGCGAGAGTGAAGTCCTTGTGGATGGCACTCTTAACTTACCCCTCGTGGGGCCTATAAACGTAGCGGGTCTGACGTTAGGCGAAACCACAGAGTTGTTGTCTAGTCAGTACGGTCAGTATCTCAAGCGTCCCTTAATTACCCTCAGTCTATTAAATAGACGACCTCTACAAGTTGGTATTTCAGGTGAAATCAACAGCCCTGGCTCCTACACCCTGACTCAAACCGGGACCCAGGCCCCCAGATTAAGCCAGTTACTAGAACGGGCTGGGGGGGTTACGCAAGTTGCGGCTATTCGGGACATTCAGATCCAGCGCCCTGGACGTAATGGAGAACAACAGACATTCACCGTTGATCTGTGGGAGCTGCTAGAAACTGGTAACTCCCAGTACGATATATCATTAAGAGATGGAGATTCTATTTTTATCCCCACAGGTACCCTCTCTCTACAAGAAGCCTCTTTTTTAGCAGATGCTAGTTTTGCCGCCAGCGTTAGTCAGCCCATTAATGTGGCTGTGATTGGTGAGGTTTATCGTCCAGGTCCATATACCCTGCAAGGAGGTCGGGCTAGCACTGGAGATGCTGGTGTTCCGGGTGCCTCTTCTAGCTCGTCAACCCCCACTACGGTGACGCGAGCGCTACAATTGGCTGGCGGCATCAAACCCAGAGCCGATATTCGCAAGGTGCAAGTTGTGCGCCCGACCCGTTCTGGTGAGACCCAGGTTATTGATGTTGATTTGTGGAAATTGCTGGAAGTAGGGGATATCTATCAAGATGTCGTGCTGCAGCCTAACGATACTATCTTTGTTCCAGTCGCAACAGCTTTGAACCCTGCTGAAGTACCGACAGTTGCAGGTTCCAGCCTATCACCTAACTCAATTCGCGTTAACGTTGTCGGGGAAGTAAGCCGATCAGGAGTCATTGAGTTACCCCCTGACACCTCTCTCAGCCAAGCGATTCTTGCAGCTGGTGGGTTTAACCGTCGTGCCAGAAAAGGTGAAGCGGAATTGATCAGACTCAACGCGGATGGCACCGTTGCCCGTGAAACGATTCCGGTGGACTTTGCTCAAGCAATTAATGACGAGAATAATCCTATCTTGCAAAATAACGATGTCGTTATCGTTAATCCCAATGCTCTAGCTCGTGTAACCGATGATATTGGAGCTGTACTAGAGCCAGTTGGACAAGTGATTAGGAATGTCTTCTCTCCCCTAAGATTCCTGGATATACTCGATTAGGCAGAGATAGTCAAGAACTCTGAATTTTCACTTTTAATCTTGCACAATTCACCTCTATTATAATTATCTTCTACCTATGAGAGCCGATACCCTCCCCTCTTCACCCCCATGGACCCCTCAAGATCGTCTACCAACGACAGAAGATGAAGGTGGTCTAAATGTTGGCGGTCTCCTTAAAACACTACAGCGTAAGTGGTGGATCATCGCTGGCATGACAGTTGTGACCATGGGCTTGGCTGCGGTTAAAGTGATAACTACCAAACCCGTCTATAATGGCAGTTTTGAAATTTTAGTACAGGCTCAAAGTACTGAGACCGAGGTCATCTCGAACGTTCCTGAAACAATCACAAGCCAAGAACAAGTGGCCGTTGATGGAGACCTACTCAAGATTTTAAGAGGGCCTAAGGTCTTACAACCTGTTATTGAAGGCATTAGAGATCGATATCCTAATTTCTGTCCTCCAGCAGCCACGCAGTCAGAACCATTGGAGCTCAGTTATGATCCTTGCTACCAGCTGGTTACTAGTCGTTTAAAGGTAAAGCAGCTCGGCAAGAATTCAGACATCATTCAGGTAACATTGCAAGATCCTGATCCACAGACTGTTCGGGTTATCTTAGACCTAGTGTCTCAAGCCTATCTTGCCTATAGCTTAGAGTCAAAACAGGCTGATATTCGCCGAGCAATTGAGTTTGTTGAGAAAAAGCTACCTGATCTGGTCAATAAGGTAGAGTCTTTGCAAGATCAGCTGCAATCACTGCGTTTAGAGCACAATATTATTGATCCCGATTCCCGTGGAGCTCAACTATCAGGGCAGGTAAATGCCTTCTCTAAACAACAGCTTGACCTGCAAATACAGCTGGAGCAAAATCGGGCGACCTACGATAGTCTCCGCGGCCAGCTGAGTGGGCCTCAAGAACAGGCGTCTTCCTCTGCATTAGCTCAAAACCCCAGATATCAGACGCTACTTAATCAGTTGTTGGATCTAGATACCAAAATTGCTGAGGCCTCCACACTTTATCTAGACAGTAGCCCTGATATGGAAGTGCTCAAAGAGCAACGTCAGAATTTATTAGCGCTACTGCAACAACAGGGGGAACAATCCCAGAGAGATCTGATCAGTCAGCTGCAAGAGCTAGAATCACAGGAACGGGCATTGAATCAAACATTGCAGGGGTTGAGCTCAGGTGTTGATGACCTTTCAGGAATTTCGAGAGACTATTTAGAAATTCAACGGGAGCTAGGCATTGCCACAGAAAACCTGAATCAGTTTTTAGCAAAGCAAGCGGCTTTAGAAATTGATGAGGCTCAGCGAGAAATTCCCTGGGAAATTGTCACCCCGCCAACACAACCCAGCTCCCAGGCTGTGAGCATGGTGCAGAACTTATTACTGGGCGGTACCCTGGGATTATTAGTGGGTTCGATCATGGCCCTCTTGATGGATAAATCATCCGGGGTTCTGTATTCAGATAAAGAAATTCAACGGGTCATACAATTGCCTATCTTAGGCAAGATCCCCACGCCTCAACTGGTTGAAAAAGATATTCTAGAACCTGTCAAAGCGTTACAGTTATCTGTCAATAAGTCTTCTGTAGGCGATGCCCAAGCGAAAACGTCTTTAAGCAACGGGTCGGCATCTTACACTGAGGATCCATTTATGGAGGCGTTTCGCTCCCTTTACACTAACCTGAGACTCAGCAGTGTAGAGCAACCATTAACGTCGGTCGTGGTTAGCTCTGTGATGGATAATGAGGGTAAATCAATTGCTGCCATTCACTTGGCTGAAGCAGCTGCCTTGATGGGGCAACGGGTACTGCTGGTGGATACTAATCTACGTAATCCTAAGATTCACAGCTATCTTAAATTACCCCATGATGCAGGTCTCACTGATCTGGCTTCGATTGATCCTAGTTCCATTACCAAAAATACGTTTCTCCATGAACCTATTGATGGGCTTAAGGTTCTCTGTGCCGGAACAAAAGGTCACGATGCGGGCCATATCTTAACAACTAAGCGTGTTCAAGGCCTACTTCAACAGTTGAAAACCAAATTTGACTTAGTTGTATTCGATGCACCATCCTTGCTGGGTCAATCCGATGCATATCTGGTTGCTGAGCAAGCAGATGGCATGTTAATTGTTACGAACCCTGGTCAGATTAAGCAAAATCTAATCAACCAGGCTCTGGATCAACTGCGGATTGCCAATATTAATGTGTTTGGTATGGCTGTCCGAGAAAACTAAATCTTAGGAAACTAAACGATAGGTGTTTTAGGTTTAGGCTTGCCTATTCTCACTTTTGTAATCAAGTCTGGTTTAATTACGAGGGGTCAAGAAAGAACCCATGGGTTCTTTCTTGACCCCTCGCAGTTTTGTGATTCAATGTAGCGTTTCTCACCCGCCTTGATTGTGAGTCAGCATTGGGTGCACAGTCATTGATTTATTTTGCCATCCAGATAGCGACTGCCTAAACATACCGAGTCAAGCCTATGCGGTAGCGCTGTTTTTTGGTGATCATCACATCGCCAATTTCCAGTCTACCTTTACCGCGAATAGCGACTAGATCACCGGATTTTAGCGCATGACTGGATTGGGGAATCGTTTTCCAATTGACTCGAACATCGCCCGCAGTAATCATGTCTGCCATTTTGCTGCGGGACATGCCAAATCCTGCTGACGCTACAGCATCTAAGCGCATAGAAGCTTCGACAGTTGTGATTTCTTTTTTCTTGGGTTCACGTACTCTTAACTCACTCCAGTCAATGGGTTTTGTTTTAACGGGTACTGAGCGTACCTGGGTCAGGCTTATTTCTAAAAATTCCACCAGCTCCGGAACAACAATTAGTTGGGCACCGCGTTCACCCAAGACAATGATGTCCCCCACTTTTTCCCGCACAATGCCGGTGCCCAATAATGCGCCCAAAAAGTCCCGGTGAGTTGCTGTATCAAACAAAAAGTTACCCGCTACGCTAAGTAATGCTAAGGGAAGCGCTTGTCCTGCTAACGGAATTTCAGTTCGTGCTATGGTCAGGCGCTGCCGTTCGGCCTGGGGGTACCCTCCGTGGGCCTGGGTATGAATATCGGTAAGACGACCAAATATGGCTTGGGCTTCGTAAAGCTCTGGTGGTGACAGAAAATCAGTTGTGACCGGCTCCCATGTACGAATAGACTGATCGGCTTGATCAATTACACGGGTTAGGGTTTCGGTGTTTTCAACACCCTTGAGTAGGTCGTCTTTGGGCAGCATAGGCGTGAGCTAGCTATACAATGGCTATTTTCTTACTATATTAAGCGGTGTTTGGTTATGCTGCTTTAGTCTGGCTCTGGGAAGCCCATGAAATTTTATGGGGACAATATGCTTGAAGACTGCTCTCCATGGCTATTGAAGGTGTTTGTTTCTGCTTCGGGTTAACACTTAAATGATGGATTAAAGGTCAATCTGGCAATAGGATTAACAATCCGGAGGAGTTTGTATGACTTCTCCAACTGGCACGTGGGTCACAAGGTTTTCTTTAAAGTATGCGTCTCAATATCATGGGACATTTGCAGCTTTTAAAAACTCTCATCAGCTATACTTATAAATGGGAAAAACCTTTTATTCACAGGGCTTTTCAGGCTTGAAAAGATTTAAATCACTGTCAAATAGTCTTGAACTGTTGACATTTATGAGAATCAGTTTCTATGATGAATCACAGGTGCAGATCGCCACAACAACAAAGGGGAGATCCTAGCCGACTAGTTTATCCTCAACCTAATGCCGTTATAGAGTGATAGGTATTAGGGCCATACAAAAGTTCCCAATTGCCTCCAGAGTTGGATATTTCATATTGTGATGACCTGAGGCAGTGGCAAGGTTGCAATTGTTGCGATCGCATAGGTGACTCATTCTACTAAGTGTGTTCAACGCTAGAGAACCCCTTGATGGTTTTGCTATGAACAACGGTGCCGTATCTACGGCAGTTAAGTTAAATCGAGTTAGTTATACTAGCTGAGATTTAAGGGCTAGGGGAAGTAGTGAATTCTCAACGGGGTACAGGTACCACTTTTCAACCTAATCCTTTAAAAAAGCAAAGAACATGCAAATCAACGCATTTGAACGGGAAGTTCTTGAACTTACCAATGAGTTTCGTGCGCAAAATGGTTTAAAGCCTCTTGTTTTTGATCAAAGCTTGAACAAAGCTGCAGATCAGCATAGCAAGGACATGGCCCAAAAAGACTTTTTTAGCCATCAGGGTCAAAATGGATCAAGCCCTGCAGATCGAGCTAAAAATGCAGGCTATGAATCTGGATTTGTTGGAGAGAATATTGCAGCGGGATATCGTTCTGCCCAAGATGTAGTTGATGGATGGATTAACAGCCCTGGCCACCGCGCCAACCTGCTAAATTCTAACTATAACGAAATTGGCATCGGGTATTATTTCTTAGAAAATGATACGGGTAGTGTTAACTACAACAGTTATTGGACCCAGGTGTTTGGTAAGGGAACAATTGAAACATCTTCACCTAATCCACCTTCAAACCCAACTACACCCAAGCCACCCTCAAATCCCACCAACCCCAAACCACCTTCCAACTCAAATAACAACTCTGTTATTAGAGGAACTAACAAGGCTGACAAGTTGTTTGGTAGCTCGAAAAGCCAACGAATTTTTGGCAGGAGCGGCAATGACGTCATCGACGGAAAAGGGGGCAATGATACGATTTACGGTAATGCCGGAAGAGATATCCTGAAAGGCGGAGATGGCGATGACACGCTCCATGGTGGCTCTTTAAATGACAAGCTCTATGGTGGTGCTGGCAATGATCGGCTGCTAGGCGGAACACAGTCGGATGTTCTAGTCGGTGGTGACGGTAATGACCGTTTACAAGGGACCTCCTTTAGAAAGCGTGCAACCGAGAAAGACATTATGACGGGTGGTAACGGTCGCGATACCTTTGTTTTAGGTAACAAAGCTGGCGCTTTCTACGATGATGGCAAAGCCAAAACCAGTGGGCTAAACAACTACGCCCTAATCAAGGATTTCAAAGCTGGTCAAGGAGACATCATTCAGCTGAGCAACGATCATGACTATCGTTTAGGATCTTCTCCAAAGGGTGTACCCAATGGTCAAGCTCTATTTATTGATAATGGGGCTGGCCAAAAGGATGAGCTGATTGCTGTCATTCAAGGCGCAGGCAACCTGAATCTATCGAGCTCTAGCTTCCAGTACGTTTAAGCTGCTGGCGAAAGCCTGATACCGTTTAACATCAGGCTTTCTAAAATCACTTGAAACAGCTGACGAAACAGGGTGTTGAGTGCCTTTGAGGTGAAGCAAGAAAAAACAGCATGGAACCTTTTATAGGTGCATGCTGTTTTCTTCCTGTTTAAATCTACTGAGTTGACTGTGCCTACCAAGTAGACTGTTCTTTCTTTGAATAAATGTTCTTCAAGTGTTTCTTGACAGTATTTTCAGAAATAAATAGTGCGCTGGCAATTTCCTTGTAACTTTTACCCATCCGTTTTAGACACCATACATCGGTCTCACGAGTGGTGAGACCATAGCGCTGGGCCTCTTGATTGGCAATCACAGTGAGAGAATGTTGGCGGTCTTCTAATGTAATTAGGAAACAATTACTAGGCTGATAGCCAGTATTCTCCCAATCAAACCATTGGGCTCGCAAATGGATACTGCCATGCTCAGTGACAAGCTCATCCTCTAAAACAATGGTGTAATGTGTGGGAAAGAGATCTGAGACTTCATTTTGGTTTTCCATAAGACTTTGGCATGATTGCCAGAGAATATCAGGAATATTGCTGGACGATGGGCACGACATCTTCTTAAGTAGTGATTGAGCACGTTTGTTCTTGAGAAGAATAGTTCCATTTTGAGAAACAATCACAAGGCCAAATGTGGAATTTTCAATGGCAGCTATTAATAGAGCTGCTCGCATGTTAAAAGAGTCATTAGAATCATCGATTACTGCAACTGGAGAAGGAGCCATTGAGGGAACGAGTTGAGTCTGAGAAGCCATAACTAACGAGAAGTAATTGGCGGATGAAAATCTGAACTTCGTTGACTGTGCTAGTGGCGTCTGTGAGATTCGTATCAAATGCTGAATTAAACTAGTAGAAAATACGGATGCCGCTGTTGGTATTTACCTCATTTCCGAATTTGGAAAATCCGCATGAATTTGTGACAGTTTGGCGGGCGGCATAAATCAGTGCGCGTGTTTTGATTAGGGGATAGGGTGAGCATGTGGCATGCTGTAAAAGCAATGCGTAGATAGAATCTCGGTGTACGTTTTTACTCAAAAAGTATCTTCAGCACTGGAGCCAACATTGGCACTAGCACTAACGGCGGACGAGCGTACTCGCTCACGATATCGCTACAGTCTCTCCGGTGGTATTACGGACACTAAAGGGGAGACTGTAGACTTTAGTACAACCCAGCCAGAGACTACCCAGGCTGATGAAATCTATCTAGAACTACCCCGTGGAACGACGCTACGACACGGTGATTGCCTGGGAGGCAGCAACCATAGTCAGGTATTAAAAATTGTGGCAAAGCCTGAGCCAGTAATGACCGTGAGGGTTTCGACTAACGCTCAGCCCCCATCGACTAACGCCCAGGCGTCCTTGCGACTTTTGCAGGCGGCGTATCATTTGGGTAATCGTCATGTGGCCCTGGAAGTGGGGGCTGATTACTTACGCTTAGCGCCAGATCCGGTTTTGGCAGCGATGTTGCATCAGCTGGGTGTAACGGTCACGGAAGAAACTGTTCCCTTTCAACCAGAGTCGGGGGCCTATGGCCATCACCATTGACGAGCAAGCGCTGCTAAAGCTGCTGCAGTTGAGCAGTCCAGCTTTACCTGTCGGTGCCTTCAGCTACTCAGAAGGCTTAGAAACGTTAGTTATGCAGAGGCATCTTACCGATGGTGAGACGTTACACAGCTGGCTGCTGCAGGAGCTACGCTATGGGGCGGTGCGTTTAGACGTTGCGATCGCAACCCGCATCCACCAGAACCTTAACAGCCCTGATCAGCTTGCCTACTGGAATCAATGGCTCACCGCCAGCCGCGACACCGCTGAACTACGCCAGCAAAGCTGGCACATGGGTCGCGCCCTGGTGCGTCTGGTTTGCACACTTCACCCAGAGCTTCAGGCCACATTTAACGCCTGTGGCACCCCCTGCAATTTTGCCGTTGCCTTTGGCATCATCGCCGCCCACTGGCAAATGGATGTTCACACCATGGCCCTCGGCTATCTGCAAAGCTGGGCTGCTAACCTGATCGGTGCAGCCGTTAAGCTGGTGCCCCTGGGCCAAACCGACGGCCAACGCTGTCTGCTACAGCTAATTCCTGAACTGAGGACGGCAGCAGCCACCATGGTGGCACTGCAAGATGATCAGCTGTATGTGAGTGGGTGGGGCGGTGCGATCGCAAGCATGCAACACGAAACGCTATACACCCGCCTCTTCCGTAGCTAACGTAAAATCTAAAATTTTGAAGGTAAATTCTAGGCTCATTAAATAGGGGTTTTATCCTGGGATCTATTCCATTACCTATCCGGCATGCTCCCATGACTTCCTCCCCCTACCGTGTCGGTGTTGCCGGCCCCGTCGGTTCTGGTAAAACGGCCCTCGTCGATGCCCTGTGCAAATCCATGCGCAATGACTATTCCATTGCCGTGGTTACCAACGATATCTATACCCAAGAAGACGCCCAATTTTTAGTGCGCAGTCAGGCCCTACTGGACCATAACCGCATTGTTGGTGTAGAAACCGGTGGATGTCCCCATACCGCCATCCGCGAGGATGCGTCCCTTAACCTGGTGGCAATTGAGGAGCTAGAAACCCGGTTTGATGACCTAGACCTAATCTTTGTAGAGAGCGGTGGCGATAATTTAGCAGCTACCTTTAGCCCAGAGCTAGTAGATCTGACACTCTATGTCATTGATGTGTCCGCTGGCGACAAAATCCCCCGCAAAGGCGGTCCAGGGATTACTAAATCTGACCTGCTGGTGATTAACAAAATTGACCTGGCTCCCATGGTGGGCGCTGACTTATCGGTGATGGATCGCGACGCTAAAACCATGCGTGGCGATAAACCCTTTGTCTTTACAAACCTTAAAATCAGTCAGGGGCTAGACACCATTCAGCAATTTATTCAGTTTCACGGGCGGTTGCCAGTTACAAATCTCACATAGGGGTGCGTAATGTTCTTGCCAAAACTTCTCTTGTTTCTAAACTCTTGTTTCTAAACTCTTGTTTAGAAAGTTAAATAATTCATTTTGCAAGAGATAAGGTTATTGAGACATAACATTCGAGTCTTTATTGGAGCCATAATCGCTTCATTTAATACTGGGGATCAAACGCAAACAAAAACAAATAAATCTACAGAGACCCGAAAAGTATCAAAGGCTACAATCGTCGTTTTCCTCAAGACTTACCATCACGAAGCGAATAAGTGTATCTACGGTAACTGCAACACTTGATTTGTGGCAGTGGCCGGTTCTTGATGCCATAGGTGTGTGAGTCTTTAGAAAGGAACGCCCAATGACGAGGATTAATAGACGTAAATTTTTGGTGTACGGCTCCACTGCCGTGGGTACCAGCATTTTGCTAAAGGCCTGTGGTGGAACTTCTGAGCCCACTGCAGATACTGCACCAGCCGAAGGCGAAACTACGATAGCGGCCGCTGGTGATGGCGACACAATTAAAGTCGGTATTCTGCACTCTCTAAGTGGCACGATGGCCATTAGTGAGACCACCGTGGTGGACGCTGAAGAATTAGCAATTAAAGAAATTAACGCAGCTGGTGGTGTCCTCGGCAAACAGATTGTTGCCGTTAAGGAAGACGGTGCCTCTGATTGGGATACCTTTGCTGAGAAAGCTGAAAAGCTCATCGACCAAGACCAGGTATCCGTGGTATTTGGCTGCTGGACCTCTGCTAGCCGTAAGAAGGTACTCCCCGTATTTGAAGCGAAGGACCACATGCTGTGGTACCCCGTACAGTACGAAGGTCAAGAATGCTCCAAGAACATTTTCTACACGGGTGCGGCACCTAACCAACAGATTGAGCCCGCTGTAGACTGGCTGCTTGAGAACAAAGGCACAGACTTCTTCCTGGTGGGTTCTGACTATGTATTCCCCCGTACTGCTAACACCATTATTAAAGAGCAGCTCAAGGCCAAGGGTGGCAACACTGTCGGTGAAGACTATCTACCTTTGGGTAACACAGAGGTCACTCCCATCATCACTAAGATTAAGGCGGCTTTACCCGATGGCGGTGTGATCTTTAACAGCCTTAACGGTGACAGTAACGTTGCCTTCTTTAAGCAGCTTAAGGGTGCAGGCATGGGACCTGATAATTATCCTGTCATGTCTGTAAGTATTGCAGAAGAAGAAGTTCGCACCATTGGCCCCGACTTCCTGACAGGCCACTATGCAGCTTGGAACTACTTCCAAACCGTCGAAAGCCCTGCTAACGAGAAGTGGGTTTCCGATTTTAAAGCTGAGTATGGCGATGAGCGCGTAACCAACGATCCCATGGAAGCCGCTTACATCATGGTTTACCTATGGAAACAAGCGGTTGAGAAAGCGGGTTCTACTGATATTGCCGCAGTACGTGAGGCAGCCTATGGCCAGACCTTCGACGCACCAGGTGGTACGGTTACCATGAACCCCAACCATCACATTTCTAAGACTGTTCGCATTGGTGAAATCCGCGAAGACGGTCTATTTGAAATTGTTTCCGAGACTGATGGTCCGGTTGATCCAATTCCTTGGAATCAGTTTGTTCCTGATACTAAGGGCTATGCGTGCGACTGGTCTGACCCTGCTAAGGGTGGCAAGTTTAAAGCAGCCTAAAGCTTTTGTAGGTTAGCTGACAGGGGAGAGTCACTGTGGCTCTTCCCTTTTTTCATTCAAGGGAAGAAGAGTTTACTTTTTTGACAGGTAATTGTCGTGCTCGACGGTTTAATCAACGGCATATTTAACGGCATCAGCATTGGGGCAGTGCTCCTGATTGTTGCCCTGGGTCTGGCCATTGTGTTTGGTCTCATGGGTGTAATTAATCTGGCCCATGGAGAGCTAATGATGCTAGGGGCTTACACCACCTATGTGGTCCAGAACAGCTTTAAGTCCTTAGGGGACGGGGCTCAAGACTTCTACATTTGGTTAGCTTTACCCCTCTCTTTTATCGTGGCAGCCCTGGTGGGGCTCTTGTTAGAACGCAGCGTCATTCGATTGCTCTATGGGCGACCATTGGAAACGCTCTTGGCCACCTGGGGTGTCAGCCTCATTTTGCAGCAGTTTGTGCGCAGTGTTAGTTGGGCTATGGCCTTTGGCATTCTGGCTATTTGTGTACTGCTTTTTGGTGGGCGGGCTGTTTTGAACAAGTTTGCTAACTTGGGGCCGCGTCAAAAGCTGGCTAACTTTGTTGTTTTAGTACTTTCTGCCGCCATTGGCATCACGTTTGGGCGTTCTCTCAATGGTAATCCCACCATGTCCAAACCTTGGTTTAGTGCTCGTAACGTAGATGTAACGGCTCCCAAGTGGCTCCAGGATAGTATTAGTGTTACGGATACGCTTTCATTTCCAGCTGCACGTATTTTTATCATTGCACTGACAATTATTTGCCTGCTGGGTACATTCTGGTTTCTCAATAAATCTGCCTGGGGTTTGCGGATTCGAGCGGTGACCCAAAACCGTGACATGAGTGCCTGTTTGGGAATTCCTACAAAGCGAGTGGATGCCCTTACCTTTGCCTTAGGGTCCGGACTGGCTGGCATTGCCGGTTGCGCTGTTACACTGCTGGGCTCTGTAGGGCCGAACCTAGGCAGCAACTATATTGTTGACGCCTTTATGGTGGTGGTCGTTGGCGGGGTTGGTAAGCTCATCGGCAGCATTGTCGCTGCTCTGTTAATTGGCATCATTACCTACATCGTTGGTTCCGGCACTTTGGTACTGATGCTGCCCTCTAGCGAGTCTTTACAGCCTCTGATTGATACGGCGACATTCTTTGCCACAACGAGTATGGCCAAGGTCTTAGTATTTGCTCTGATTATTGCCTTTCTGCAGATTAAGCCAGCGGGCTTATTCCCACAAAAAGGCCGCTCGGTGGAGGTGTAACGATGGTAACGACAAAACCCGTAGGCAAAAAGCGCAGACGTGCCCTCGAAGCAAGTATTGTTATTGGTCTGGCCTTTGCCCTTATCTTTGTTGCGCCGTTAGTACTGTCTGGTTTCCGTTTAGGGTTACTAGGGCGGTTTTTAGCGTTAGCGATTGTGGCCCTGGGGGTTGACCTGATTTGGGGCTACACCGGGTTGCTGAGTCTTGGCCAGGGGATTTTCTTTGCCCTGGGAGGTTATGCATTTGCGATGCATTTGCAGCTCAATCTGGCTGGCGATGGTCTGCCAGAATTTTTTGGCTTGTATGGTGTGTCAGAGCTACCCTGGTTCTGGCAGCCGTTCTATTCATTGCCAGTCACCCTTATTGCCATGGTGGCCTTACCTGGTTTAGTGGCTGGTTTATTGGGGTATCTGGTCTTTCGTAACCGGATTCGAGGCGTCTATTTCTCGATTTTGACCCAGGCCATGCTGGTGGTGTTTTTTAACTTCTTTAATGGTCAACAAAAGCTAATCAATGGTACAAACGGTCTCACTACCGATACCACGGTTCTGTTTGGTCAGCAGGTGGGTAGCGATCGCATGCAGTTTGCCTTCTATGTTGCCACCGTTATTGTCCTTGCCCTTACCTATGGTCTTTGCCGCTGGCTGACCCGTGGTCGCTTTGGTCGTCTACTCATTGCCATTCGCGATGATGAGAACCGCCTCAGATTTTCAGGGTATAACCCTGCCATGTTTAAGGTCCTGGTATTCGCCGTGGCAGGTGGTATTGCTGGAGCAGCGGGTGCTTTGTATACCGTTCAATCTAGCGGTATCACGCCACAGTACATGAGCGTTGCCTTCTCAATTGAAATGGTGATTTGGGTGGCTGTGGGTGGTCGTGCCACCCTCGGCGGTGCGATTTTGGGTGCCTTGGTGGTTAACTGGGCCCAAGCTCTTCTGAGTGAACAATTTCCAGAGGTGTGGCTATTCTTTCAAGGAGCCCTGTTCTTGCTAGTGGTGACGGTGCTACCTAAGGGAATCGTTGGTTGGGTCCGTGATGATGCCGTCCGCCAGATTCGTGATTTGTTTGGCCTACAACCTCAGCTCAGCACCTATCCAGATCTGGAGCTAGATCCCGATGTCAAACGCGAACAGCGCGAATTAGCCGGTAAATAACCACCAAAAGCCTTGGTTGGGTTGAGCCTAAGATCTAGCTCTTTTATTGATTGCTACGCCAACACCGCTCAATCCAACATCCCTCCATCCCACTTTCTCCAATCTCTGCAAGCGACCATCATTGCAACCCCGATCATGGCCAACCCAATCCTCGAAATCGATAACCTCACCGTCAGCTTCGACGGCTTCAAAGCTCTCAATAAGCTCACCTTCTCCATGAACGAAGGCGAGCTGCGAGTCATCATTGGCCCCAACGGCGCAGGTAAAACCACATTCCTAGATGTCATCACTGGCAAAGTCCAACCCACCCACGGCAAGGTCCGATTCAAAGGCAAAAAGCTCAGCGGTCGTTCAGAACATAACATTGCCCGTCTAGGCATAGGCCGCAAGTTCCAAACCCCACGCATCTACCTTAATCTGACCCCGCGCGAAAATCTGGAGCTATGCTGCAACCAGGATAAGAACGTATTATCTACTCTGTTTAAGCCCACACCCACAGCAGAACGCCGTACCGTGGGTGGGTTGCTGGAAACTATCGGCCTTGACCATAAGGCCGACAAGCCCGCTGCGCTCCTCTCCCATGGCGAAAAACAGTGGCTGGAGATTGGCATGCTAGTGGCCCAGTCCCCAGATTTACTCCTGGTGGATGAACCGGTTGCCGGACTTACTGACGAAGAAACTGAACGCACAGGTGAACTGTTGATTGCCTTAGCCGAAAGCCATTCTGTAATCGTGATTGAGCACGACATGGAATTTGTGCGTCAGATTGCCCGTCAGGTAACGGTGCTGCACGAAGGTTCTGTGCTCTGTGAAGGCACGATGGATGAGGTACAAAATGATCCTCGGGTGATTGAAGTATATTTAGGTACCGAGACGTCCATTACACCAGACCAGATGTTGTTGTTACGTATCGCTGCAACTATGGCCTGGGCCGATGGCAACTTTGAACCCATAGAACAAGAGATTATTCTTGATCGCCTGAGTCGTCAGTTTGCCTATGAACCAGAGGAACAAGTTGCACTGAAAACAGAGTTAAAAGATTTGTTAGCGAAGAGAATTCCTTTACAAGAGTTGGTTCCTCAGCTGAAAACACCTGACCAGCGCGAACAGGCACTGATGCTGAGCTATGACGTCATTAAGGCTAACCAAATTAACCAGGCAGAAGCATCGGCATATCAGCAACTGTTACACCTGTTAGCGCTGCCTGAAGAAACCGTAAATCGTTTGGAAAACGCTGCTCTAGAACAATTTGAAAACGCTAATTAGGTACCCAACTGCACTTTTTCGAAACTTCGATCTAGACAGTCTTTATTCCTCTTACTTCCCTTAAACAATCCTCATCCATGACAGAGACAGCCTACCCGCCTACCCATAAAGTCACCTCCACGGCTCCAATGCTGAAGATTTCCAGCCTTAACTTCTATTACGGTGAGAGCCATATTTTACGGGATGTCGATCTCACGGTACCCAGGGGCCAAATGGTGTGTTTGATTGGACGTAATGGAGTAGGTAAGACGACCTTATTGAAAAATATTATTGGGCTGTTGTCGCCTCGTGGTGGTGCGATCGCATATGACGGACAAAATATTCATACTTTGACTGCCGATAACCGAGCCCGCATCGGCATTGGCTACGTCCCCCAAGGACGAGAGATCATTCCCCGCTTAACGGTCAAAGAGAATCTTCTTATTGGTTTAGAAGCGCTAGGAAAGCGTGCCCCCAAGGCTAAAAAAGAAATTCCCGACCTCATCTTTGAACTTTTCCCCGTCTTGAAAACAATGTTGTCACGGATGGGCGGAGATCTAAGTGGTGGACAACAACAACAACTATCCATCGCCCGTGCACTTATGGGGCAACCTCAGTTATTACTCTTAGACGAGCCAACCGAAGGTATCCAACCCTCAATTATTCTAGACATTGAAAATGCGGTACGACGGATTATTGAAACTACGGGTATTTCCGTTCTGTTAGTAGAACAGCACTTACATTTCGTCCGTCAAGCCGACTATTACTATGCCATGCAGAAAGGTGGTATTGTTGCATCGGGGTCAACGGATCAACTCAGTAATGATGTGATTCAAGAGTTCTTAGCGGTTTAATTCTCAGCGGTTTAACATAGTCTCTGTGGGCATACTGCTAGTACGCTCATTCATAGTCATTAGTCTCGGCTTTTCTAATGAAGAGGCGATGTTTTGCGATGTTTACATTATTTTACCTATGCATAGACAGGTAATTAAAGATATGTTGCGTAATGCCATTGTCCGTTAATTTTAGAAACTAGGGTTGAAACAACACGTCCGATTGTCTGGCATATCCACTTAGCCGTGTATAGCCGTATAACCTCTTTTAGACGTGTATTAAAAGGTATCTGAGCATTGGCAGATACACGGCACAGAAGAATCAACAACAATCAGTGAAATGCGTTTGTTGTCACGTACAAGATGCTTTTACTGCTTCTGGCTGTGGATTTTTACAGGAAACACTCACCATGTTAAAACGCTACATAAGAAAGTTCGTTCCAGTCAGCATTAGAACGTTTATTTCAAAAATCGAAAGCTTTTTACTATTTGATATTTATGCCTACCGCATTTTGGGTCCATTCCTCAGCAAAACGTTAAACCAGCGGCAACAGCCATCAAAATATCTTTTTGTTATGGCCCCCGCACGATCTGGTTCTACATTATTAGGCCACATACTCTACAGTCATCCGGAAGTGGCAGGTTATGGTGAAAGCCATGTGGGGTATTCATCAGAGACGGATCTGCGCCAGTTAACTTGGAGAACAGCTGCAGTTCTGGACAACTTTGATCCAATGGAACATACCTACATTGTGGATAAGATTGTTCGAAACTATCCGATTGCGGACAACATTCTGCAAAATAAACAGATTAAGTTTATATTTCTTCTGCGAGATCCCGCAGCCACTTACACAAGTACAGTGAAATCCTTTTCAGGACAAGAGTCCCCAGAAGGTGTCGATAAATGGCTTAATTATTACCGAAGGCGGCTAGAGTGCTTTGAAAGGCTAGTGATGCAAATTAATGACCCCAGTCGCTGCCTAACACTGAAATACAAGGATTTACTAGCTGATACCGACGCTACGTTGGCTGCCTTTCAGAAATTTCTTGGGACGAGTTCTCCATTTTCCGATAGCTATACGGTGGCGAAACACACGTCTCGTCTAAAGTATGGAGATAACTCCAAAGCAATTCAAGCCGGCAAGATTCTGCGTAAAAAGTTTCATAAACTGACGTTAAATGATGCTGTCTTTGCTCCAGAAAAGCAACAAGCTGCTTACGATTTTTACGCAAATTGTCTATCAACGTTAAGACAATACACCCAAGTTTGTGGTTCGATTTCCCCCCAGCCAGTTCAAGAAGTGAGTGTGCCACCCACAAAGGTTAACGTAACCTAGAATACCTACCCGTTTGTTAAAAACACTGATATACTTCCAAACAATTCACTTTGATGGTCGCAAAAGCCTAGGCGGGCTGTACGTTACAGCCGTAGTGCTTTAGTTGGCTCTATCGAGGAGCTAAGCTGCACCTCAATGTGGTTTAGCCTACACACTGAATTGTTGCATTTAAGGAAAACACAGTTATGGTTAGTAATCAGGCTCGCTCCCGTGCAGTGAATTCTGCCGGTAGTTTTATGAACGATTTTCGTGAGTTTTTGCTGCGTGGTAACGTTGTCGATTTAGCCGTGGCAGTTGTTATTGGTGGTGCTTTTGGTGCTGTCATCACCTCTTTTATTGAGGACATCATCACTCCTCTGTTATTGAGCCCTGCACTCAATAAGGCTGGCGTTGCCGATATTGCAGAGCTATCTGCCAATGGCGTCAAGTATGGTCTGTTCCTGTCGACCGTGATTAACTTTGTTGTAATTGCCTTTATTTTGTTCGTACTAATTCGTACATTTGAGCGTATGAAGCGTACTGAAGAAGTGGATGCTGGTCCTTCCACTGATGAAAAGCTAAACGATACGTTGGGTCGCCTCACTGGTTTCTTAGAGCAGCGGATGTAAACGTTGAGGCCTATTGACTGAATGGGTTTCATTTTGAATCAATGATTTCAGCAGTGAGTCGAGCACATTATTGCCTCGACTCGCTGTTTTTATGTATCACTTACACCACCAGGCGATATTATATTCATCTCAATTGGTAACTACTGTAGAAATATCAATATCGTTTAATTTCATGTATAGGAACTGCTAACTGTGGCTTCACCGACTGCAACACTTCTGATTTCTTGCCCCGATCAGCAAGGGCTTGTGGCTAAAATTGCAAACTTCATCTACGCCAATGGGGGCAATGTTGTCCATGCTGATCAACATCGCGATGAGCCATCAGAACTTTTTTTGTCACGCATTGAATGGCAACTGGATGGATTTAATCTAAAACGTGATCTGATTGGAGCAGCCTTTGATTCCATTGCTAAACCTTTAGAGGCAACATGGCAGCTCCACTTCTCTGATGAAGTCCCTCGCGTTGCCCTCTGGGTGAGTAAGCAGAATCACTGTTTGTTAGACTTGCTTTGGCGATATCAAGCGGGAGAGATAGCAGCAGAGATTCCGCTGATTATCAGCAATCATGAAACATTACGGTCCATTGCTGAGCAGTTTAATATCGCTTTTTACCATATTCCAATTACTAAGGCGACTAAAGCTGAGCAAGAAGCAAAGCAGCTGGCATTGCTAAAAGAGCATTCCATTGATTTGGTCGTTCTGGCCAAGTACATGCAAATTCTGAGCCCTGATTTTATCGAGCAGTTTCCCAGGGTGATTAATATTCATCATTCGTTTTTACCCGCCTTTGTGGGGGCCAATCCCTATCATCGCGCCTATGATCGAGGCGTCAAAATCATTGGCGCGACGGGTCACTATGTCACCTCAGATTTAGATGCAGGGCCGATTATTGAGCAGGATGTGGTGCATGTTAGCCATCGCGACCAGGTCAGTGATTTAATTCGTAAAGGTAAGGATTTAGAACGGGTGGTCCTAGCCCGTGCTGTGCGACTACATTTGCAAAACCGCGTACTGGTGTATGGCAATCGCACAGTGGTGTTTGCCTAACCGTTATCGCCTACAAATTAATCACATTTGTTCAATCACATCTGTTCAAGTGGAGATTAGGCTAACGCCTAAATTATTGCTCAGTTCTTGAGCCAACCACTGGGATTCTCTTGTGGTTAAGCCTAAGGTCTTGCATTTAAGGTTATAAGAACGATGATTCGTGTGAATTTCAAGGATGTTTTTAGTTGTCTCTAGCCTTAAATGCAAGATATCTTCTCGCTGAGTCTGAAACAGAACTTTGCGCGATCGCATCAACAGTATAGTTTCTCGATAAATGATGAGATTGTCATCACTGAGACATATATGTAACTGACTCAGCAAACGATTCCTGGAGGGGGTAGGTAGTAGGACTATGCCTGTAAACCCTGCAATAGAGCTAACAACGACGGTGTTAAAAAACCAGAGAAAGCCTCCAAAAAGCCCCCCAAAAAAACCTATAGATGAAAGAACAATCCATACAGCCACTGTTCCGACATAAGAAGAGATACTAAAGATGACTCCAAGAATCAGTAGATCTAACCATGAACCCACTTGTTTCCTTCGAAAACCATAGGGACGAATAACAGTATCTACGGTGCTGTCCCGCTGATTCACTAAAATGCGATTTTGATCAAAAGGGCGTTCAGATAAAGCGCTTAAAGTACCCTTTTCTAAAACCGTCTGTAAGCCAGTTAGGGCCTCTGTGGCTGAGGCAGGTCGCTGGCTGACATCAGGGTGTATCAACCAGCGCAACCACTGGCGTATGGGAGAACTGATATGTCTGGCTTTGCTCTCAAACTGGATGCGCATATTGTTTTGGGGTAAATCCGCAGGATGGCATCCCGTCATCAGAAAAATTAATGTAGCTCCCAAACTGTATAAATCTGAAGCCGGTGTGGCCCGTCCACCAAACTGCTCGGGTGGCATATAGCCATAGGTGCCCACAATGGTTAACGTGCCAGATGGATTTAGAAACGGGACCTGGACAGAGCCAAAATCTACCAAATAGAGCTGCCCCTGACTATGGCCAGTACGATCACTGAGCAGAATATTACTGGGTTTCAGGTCACGGTGAATAATTGGCGGCATTTGACTATGGAGGTATTGCAAAATAGTCAATAGCCGCTGGGCAATGTCGATGACATCTGCCTCACTAAAACTCCGTCCTGTTTGCAGGTGCTCTTGTAGTGATTGTCCATGGACGTAGCTTTGCACTAGCGCATATCCCTTGGCGGATGGCAAATCTATCTCAAAATAGTCTAGATATCCAGGGATACCAGCATGATTAAGCGATTTGAGAACTTCCCCTTCTCGCTCAAACAAACGTAAATTAGCCCATTCAAAATCGTTACCGAATGTAATGACTTTAATGACGACAGGACATTGCGCTTGGGTATCATCAGCCAGTAACGTTCTACGTCCAACAGCTTTACCCAGCTCTTTGCGAATTTCATAGCGATTATTCAAGCACTTTCCTAGCCAAGCTGGTGGAGATGCCTCTGCCATCCTCTTTATCTCTAACTAACTAATTGAGTAAGTCTTCTAAGCGAAATCTAGCAATTTTTCCGATTTCCAAAATCGCCTGCTGTTTTTCTCTGACCGTCGTATGGTTCAAACGTTTGGCAAATGCAATTAATATCGCCGCCTTGGTCTGACCTTTGACTGCCATGATAAAGGGAAAGCCAAATTTTGTTTGGTAGGTGGCATTCAATTGCTGAAACCGTCCATATTCAGCTGGGCTCAGGCGGTCAAGTCCCACACTGGTTTGTTCTTGCACAGAGGCAGGGGCCATTTGCACCCGACTGCCTAAGTCAGGATGGGCTCTAATCAGCGTTAACTGATCGGCTTCAGGCATCTGTTCCACCAGAGTTACCATGGCCTGGTGGAGACTAGCCAAATCCAGAAACGGACGATGATGCCAGGTCTGGGCTGCAATGCTGGGTGTGTCCTCAAACACGCTGCCAAAAACTTGAACAAACGCCAGCTGAGTCATGTGGTTAATCTCAATGATGCTATATCCCATCGCTAACTGCCTCGATAGGTGCTGTAGGACCAAGGAGAGCAGAGTAGCGGGACATGGTAGTGGGCTGTGGCATCGGCAATCCCAAACCGAATTGGTACGTTGTCCAGAAAAAGAGGGTCTGGTAGCTCTCCGGATTGTTGTTTGAAGTAGTCACCAACCGCAAATCGTAGTTCGTAGACGCCAATAGTGAATTCATTGTCCATTAGCAAAGGGGCATCGGTGCGACCATCGGCATTGGTGGTTACCGTTTTGAGCAGGTGCTCTGCTTTGAGTAGACCTTCTACCCACCAGAGTTCGATGGTCAGGCCTACAGCAGGGCAGCCTTGGGCTGTATCGAGAACATGGGTTGTAAGTTTGCCTGCCATGGTGATTTGCAGTCTAGTGAAACGGTCTAGTGAAATGGTCTAGTGAAACGGGCCTTTTTGGATGATTTTTGCGATCGCACCCATAATCCTACCGCCATCTTCCTGGGCCAACTCCTCGTACCACTGCTCAGTCTTTGCCGCGACGTTGCCATGAATCATATCCGCCCGCTCCCGCGCTTTAAGGATAATCTCAGCTGTCCGATCTTTCCTCTCAGTTTCATAGCGTTTCAGGGCATCTACCACACCGATATTGGTCGTTACCAAGTGGGTTGTTAAAGCCCAAGCATCTTCGATCGCCTGACAGCCCCCTTGCCCCAGGTCAGGGGACGTACTGTGGGCCGCATCTCCCAATAACGCCACACGCCCTTTTACCAGCTGTGGCAGCGGATCCACATCATGAATGGGAATGCGATTGGTCTTTTCTGGATTCAAATGCTGGATTAATGTTTGAACGGGTGCCGCCCAACCGTCGAAGTGATCGTTTAATTCCGCTCGCATATCAGCTTGGGGTTGAGCATCTTTGGGTAAGGGCACATCCAAGAAAAAGTAAAACCGATTATCACCCACAGGCATCATGGAGGCCCGCTGACCGTTACCCACATAAATCACCCAGCTATGGCTCGGAGCCAGCTCAGGGGCGATAGGTATCAGACCGTTCCAATTGACATAGCCTGCATAGCGCCGCTCTATGGTTTTCCCCACCACATAGTTGCGAAGAACAGAATGGGTGCCATCGGCGGCAACGACAAGATCCCCCGTTGCCCGTCGTCCATCCGCAAAAATAGCTGTAGCGTCTGTATCCGATTGTTCTATGCCGACACATTGAGAATTAAGCTGAACATTCTCTACACCAAAGGCTGATAACAACATCTGTTGCAAGTCTGTGCGGGCAACAGGATAGGGGCACTGACCAACCGCTTCTACCAGCGGTGTCAGGCTAAAATTGGTCAGAGTCTGTCCAGCTTGGGTGAAATACGCCATGCGCTGCATAGAACCACCGATATGGGCAATTTCAGCCCCTAAACCCAGTCGATTTAGCACTTTAATGCCATTGGACCAAAGGGAAATGCCTGCTCCTGCCGGTCGTAGTTGCCGAACGCGGTCATAGATCTCCACGTCGTAGCCTACCTGGCGCAGTGAGATCCCAGCCGTCAATCCCCCCATGCCTGCACCAACAACAATCACCTTTAGGTTGTTCATGCTGAACTATCCTTATCGCTACGCACAACTTGAAATTTAACCTCCATGGTATAGTTTACGCGCAGCGAACATATACACCCCAAAATCATCCATAAATAGTCAATCTAGGAGATTTTCTAATGCAGAAGGAACAGCTTTTGACTCAAACAATGGCGTTTCTCTTATGTACAACCCCGGAAACTACACTAGGTAAACTATTGGGATTATGTTTAGCATCCAAAGTGGATGCTAAACACTCAGGCAAAAGCCCGTTAGAGTTTGCTGAAGAGCTACTACAATATCCTGAAACAATCTCCACCTGGATTTCAGATGTCGTTGATAGCGATGATCGCTACAGTGTAGAAGAAATGGTTGCACTTTCAGAAATAAATCTAAAGGATCCCGAAAAATTCATGAAGGAGTTGTTGAAAGAGATGACAACCTTAGATACCCAGGGGTTATAGACTTTAGAGCCGATGGGGTAGCCTATTCGACAAGGGCAGATCCAGAGTAAACTATCGTTAACTCCACATTAAAGACGCCAAGAAGGATGCAAAGACATCCCTCTCCCATCCCACCTCGTTACCCCATCTGTTTGACTCTATTTCTCCGAAATAACATTGATGGTGACGCTAGCAAAACTGTCACGAATACAGACCAAATTTCACGCTGTTACTGTTACAGAATATTGTCACTTAAATCCACTGCTAACACTCTGGAAAATCAGCATAGTCAACGCTCATGCAACTGTGGGGATGTGTACTGAAAACCGAATAATTATTGCTTGTTAAGATCCTAGTCAATTACCGAAAGGCTGTGTCAAGATCGATACGAGATACACAAAAGGCTGCTTAAAACAGCTGGGTTCTGAGAAAAATCCAACACATTGAGTGTGTCAATTTCAATGACCCCCAGTTTCTCCGAAGGCTGAATTGTTTAGACCTATTAAGGAGATTGCTTATGTTAGTGCGAAATGCGTTATTGGCTCTAGCTTTACCCATTTTTGTGGCGTTTCCAGGCCATGCAGCATCCGAAGAAGATCTGCAACGTTTGGTCATGACGGGTATCTGCCCTGACTGCGATCTCTCAGGGGCTGATTTGCAGTCCTCCCACCTAATTGGAGCAGATCTGCGAGGGGCTAATTTACAGGGGGTCAATTTGTCAGACAGCAATCTTGAAGGAGCTGACCTAACTGGGGCAAATCTGAAGGGCGCAAACCTGAGTAACGCCTTTCTAACCAATGCTGTTTTTGAGTCAGCAACGTTAGATGGCGCGAACCTATCTGGCTCAGCCCTCTACTTTACCGATGTCACTAATGCATCGCTGGAGAACATTGATATTGCGGATGCCGAAGTGGTGGGCACCCCCATCAGCATTGGTGGCCCCTATGAAGATTATGAAGAAGACGTTATGGGCAAGTAGCGCTGGCGTTGCGCGTACTAAGCAGCAGGGCAAGTCGCCCTGCTATTTTTTAGCCTAAACCGGCATGATTGAGCGCTGACAAGCCGGGCATACAGCGTGAATCAGAAGTTGACAATCCAGCAAGTGATAGCCTGATTTATCAGCCATTTTGGCTCCAGCTTTGAGTACGGAGTCATTTTTAAACTCAATAGTTTTATTACACCGCACACAGATCAGGTGATGGTGGTGATGGGGAGAGGGCTGGTTGATTTCGTAGCGCTTCTGCCCTTCCGCTAGCTCTAGTTCGCGTAAAATGCCCATGCGGGACATAAGCTTAAGGTTGCGATAAATAGTGGAAAGGCTAATGGGCTCACCCTCATCTTTGAGTAGCTCACACAGCTCCTCTGCGCTAAGGTGTTGCCCCTTATCAATATTTTGGAATGTATTTAGAATAGTTTCCCGCTGTGGAGTCATGCGCCATCCCCGTTCGTGAAGCTCAGCTTTCATTGCTGCGGGAGTGTAGGAGACCATAATCGTTCCTCTGGAGGATGTCATTAATAAGAGCTTAATGAGAATATAGCGAACTCTCAAGTTATTTGCAATAGTTTTACTCTATTGCAAATAATATCTAAAAGTTTATAAAAGAATAATTGAGGCTGTAATGGCCTCCGGATAGCGATAATACTTGCTAACTCGTTGAATATCAGTGGGTTAGTAGCGAAACTTCCGTCAACTTATGTTTACCTCTGCGCAAGGAATTTTTTGAGCTACAAACCGTCCAAGGATGTTCTTAATTATCAAGTAGGTCAGTTTTCCCCTAATATGATTATTTAGGAACTTTTCGCATTAACTGCTGGCTATGTCCTACAAACCTGTTTTCTTATGCATGGCACTCATGTCATTTGCGATCGCAAGCTGTGGTAATCAGGCGCAAGAGACGTCTGGGTCTGATACCCCTGCATCTGAGGCTGCGGCTGCCGTCGTCAATGTCTACTCCGCGCGTCATTATGAAGTGGATGATGAGTTGTTTGACAGCTTTACCGAGCAGACAGGGATTGAGGTCAATGTGGTCGAAGGTAAGTCGGATGAGCTAATTGAGCGGATTACGGTAGAGGGTGATGCCAGCCCGGCTGATGTATTTATCACCGTAGATGCAGGGCGACTATGGCGCGCTGAGCAGGCAGGGATTTTTCAGCCAATATCCTCCGCTGTATTAGATGAAAAAGTCCCTGAGAATTTACGCCATCCCGATGGACTGTGGTACGGCCTCACAAAACGGGCGCGGGTCCTAATCTACAACGTGGATACAGTAGATGCAGCTGAGCTGTCAACCTATGAGGCGTTAGCGGAGCCTGCATGGAATGGACGGGTGTGTGTGCGCAGTTCTAGCAATATTTACAATCAGTCCCTGGTGGGATCATTAATTGAAACCATTGGCCCAGAGGAAACGGAGGCTTGGGCCCAGGGCTTGGTGAATAATTTTGCCCGGGACCCCGATGGTGGAGATGTTAATCAGATCAAGGCGGTGGCAGCGGGCCAATGTGATGTGGCTATTGCTAATCATTATTATTGGGCACGACTGGCTAAGTCCGATGAGCCTGAGAGCCAGGATGTGATCGCGAAGACCGCTGTCTTTTTCCCAAATCAAGACGATCGGGGCACCCATGTGAATATTAGCGGCGTAGGTGTCGTGACAGGGGCTGAAAATAAGGAGAATGCGATCGCATTCCTGGAGTTTCTTGTGGGTTCTGAAGCACAGGAAGTCTTTGCCAGCAGCAATAATGAATATCCAGTTGTCGAAGGGATCACCATGGACCCTATCGTGGCAGAACTGGGCGAGTTCAAGGTAGATGAAGTCAATGTCTCTGCCTATGGTCGTAACAACCCCGAAGTTGTCAAAATAGTTGACCGAGCTGGTTGGCAGTAGGCCTCGGCTTAGTGAGTCAACATGGGATGACGGGCGGTGAGTCATGGGATATCAATGCCTTGCATGGGATGTTCACCGCCTTATCACGTTAGATCAGGGATGAAATCCCGTTAAACTGCCTGGCTAGATTTGGCCTATATCTCAACGCTGCTGCACAATGCTGTTTCAAATTCCTGATGTGCTCTCTGGGGATGAGTTAACCCAGCTCCACACAGCCTTAGCCAAGGCTGAATTTGTGGATGGCAAAGTCACAGCTGGCTGGTATGCCAAACAAGTAAAACACAACCAACAGCTCAAGCCTGGTGTCGGGCAACCACTAGAAGCAACGGTTAAGGCAGCCTTAACCCGTCATCCTTTATTTCAAGTCGCGGTTCGGCCCAAACATGTTCACAGTTTGCGATTTAGTCGCTACAGCCCTGGTATGTCCTATGGTACCCATGCAGACAATGCCATGATGGGGGGGTACCGTTCAGATGTGTCCTTTACGCTGTTTCTGAGTGACCCCACTGATTACACAGGGGGAGAATTAGTCATCGAAGGAGCTGACGACGAGCAGCACTATAAGCTGTCAGCGGGCCATGCAATTGTCTATCCTTCGTCCACACTGCACCGGGTAAATGAAGTGACCCAGGGGCAGCGTTTGGTGGTGGTGGGTTGGGCACAAAGCCTGGTACGCGCCCCTGATGAGCGTGAGCTCCTGTTTGATATTGATACGGTGCGGCGATCAATTTTTGCCCAACATGGAAAGACAGCAGAGTTTGATCTGCTATCTAAAAGCGTGTCAAACCTGCTCAGACGTTGGGCAGAGTAATTTACCTGCTTACCAGGACTTTCCGCACATAGCTTCTGATTGCCGAGTAATATCCCAAAAGCCCTTCAGGTATAAATTGATAATATTTGAGCCAGCGTTCGTTGATCCGATTGCCCTGTTTACTGGTGGCTTTGGTAATTTCAACTCCTGCCTCAGGCAGTTCAATTTCAGAAAATTCAATGACCTGATGCAGGATGCCATCAAAATCTTCGACTAAACTCTCGTAGACCACTTCCAAAAAGGGCAAATCATTGCGTTGAAAAAACGACCGCCATTTCTGATTGCGTCCTGCAAGACCTTGTTTGTAGCGATAGATATTGAGGGGTTTAAAGAAGAGTTTGTGCGTTTTATTAGCGCGTTCCTTGTCGGTACCTTCGCTTCGCACAACATACACCCCCGTTTGCTTACCAATTTCCATAGAAATGGCCTGCTTAATGAGGTTCTGACGGCGAATAAAAATAAATCTAGGGTTTGGGAAAAGTGTAGAAAGGATTTCAATATCTGACCCTGTCTGCAAGGCTGGATCTGTGCGGACAATTTTGATCAAATTGATCATATGGTCCCAATGTAACTTGACGCCAAATACCTGGTTTGGCGTTTTTCCCTGAGCATACACGTTGGCTAAGTGTGGATATAACGTACTGACATGCGAATGCACACCATTTGCAGTCAATACATCGGGCCTAAAAAATTCCCTGGGCTTACCTGCATAGCCAATATCCCCCAAAGTAAGCCCCAGAAGAGTACTCCCAGATCTACCTGTAGAACATATAACGATACTTTTAGTTGGCAATAACTCTGGCGCTATGGAATCCTTAAACGACATGGGAACCAGCCATCAGTGTTCCTACCAATAGTCAAGAGCTCCCAAGTAACATGATTTACTCTTCAACTCTTACCTAAATGACCAAATGTCTTGGTAGCAAATCTATGGTTTGCTACCAAGCTCGGTCTCCAAAGAGTACTATCAAAGCAATTAATAGGCATCCTGTAGCTCGTAGAAGTCTGGGGAAATGTAGTCTTTGCGCATGGGCCAACCCACCCAGTCCTCAGGCATAAGCAATCGCTTTAGATTGGGATGTCCCTCATAGATAATGCCGTACATGTCATAGCTTTCACGCTCTTGCCAGTCAGCCGCTTTCCAGATCCAATAAACCGAAGGAATCTTGGGATTATCCCGTGGAACGTAGACCTTAATGCGTACTTCCTCAGGGGCATCAGCATTATCACTAACCTTCAGAAGGTGGTAAAAACTAACTAAAGGTTTACCAGGACCTGCATCGTAAGCGCCCTGACACTGAAGATAGTTAAAGCCATAGGCATAGAGTGCCGTGCAAAAGGGAATCAAAAAGGCAGAATCAACTTTAAGCAATTCCACACCTAAATGATCACGCTCCATGATTTCATGGGCAAACCCCTGTTGCGTTAGCCAGCTTGATACAGGACCAGCTTCAGCCAGCACACCTGCGGCTTCAGCGGCAGGCTTAATTTCTTCATCAGCCATTAGTCTGCTTCTCCTCACCTAATTTTTCCGACTCAGCAACGTTCATAGGCATGCCCATGGACTGCATTAGCTCCTTAGAGGGAGCCTCACGACTGTCAGAACGAAGATATTTGCCAGTAAGAATGGGTTCAACCGCTTCCATCTTGTGGGAACGGGTATAGTAGCGATGGGTCTGCTCCAGGATGCCCCGCTCACGCATGGACTCATTTGCCACTTTCTTACGCAATTTGACTACGGCATCAAAAATGGCTTCAGGTCGAGGTGGGCAACCAGGGATATAAACATCCACGGGAATCAGCTTGTCCACACCGCGCACGGCTGAGGGAGAATCAACACTGAACATACCGCCAGTAATAGTGCATGCACCCATGGCGATTACGTACTTTGGCTCAGGCATTTGCTCATAGAGCCGCACCAACGCCGGAGCCATTTTCATGGTGACAGTACCAGCGGTGATCAGCAGATCTGCCTGACGCGGGCTGGAACGAGGGGCCAAGCCAAAGCGGTCAAAGTCAAATCGAGAACCTAAAAGGGCGGCAAACTCAATAAAACAGCAGGCTGTGCCATAGAGCAGCGGAAATAAGCTGGACAAACGTGTCCAGTTATAAATGTCATCCACAGTGGTGAGAATGACATTTTCCGATAAATCCTGAGTCACAGTTGGCGGGGCTGCCGGATTCATAACCCGCTCATTGTCACTGATTAAGGAACTCTCTGCGGGAGACTTTATGACCATTCCAATGCTCCTTTACGCCACGCGTAAACCAGACCAATAAGTAAGATAGCGATAAAAATCAGAGCTTCCACAAATGCCAATACACCTAGCTTGTGGAAGGCGACTGCCCAGGGATATAGAAAAACGGTTTCTACATCAAAAATGACAAAGACCAGGGCAAACATGTAGTAACGAATGTTGAACTGAATCCAGGCCCCACCGATGGGTTCCATACCTGATTCATAGGTGGTGCGTCGAGCCGCACCCGTACCTCTGGCTCCGAGAAGCTTAGCTGCCCCCAGGGCCAAAACTGGCACCAGGCTGCAAATAATTAAAAAGAGTAAGAAGTATTCGTATCCAGTTAGTACAAACACGCGCGCTTTATGGTTTTCTCGTAGAGGGCTAACTGCCCCCAATAAGCTTACTTCTATTCTAGACAGCTGTGTAGGTTAATCCCATCGTGATAAAGAGATCCGACGATAAAAAAATCGAGACATTTCTATAGGACGTTTCTATAGATAGGTGCATGATGATGGCCCTGATACCTATACATGACAGGAGACGCAACTCAGTGTGTAATAATTGTTTACATGACGCTATCGGACCCCCCCATGAGTACTGAGCCTGATGCTAATCCAATAGTGGATGCGCCCGAGACTGATGTGCCTGAGACTGAAGAACCGTCTGCACCACTGACACCTTACGAGTTAGACCGCTACGAATGTCGTCCTTGTGGCTATGTTTATGAGCCTGTGAAGGGGGATGGTAAAGCGGATATTCCGCCTGGAGTGCCCTTTGATGAACTGCCTATCAAGTGGCGCTGTCCGGTGTGCGGTGCCCGCCCCAAGATGTTTGCCAATATTGGCCCTGCAGGTAAACCGTCAGGATTTAGTGAAAATCTGGGATATGGATTGGGGGTAAACACGCTGACACCTGGGCAGAAAAATATTTTGATTTTCGGAGCTTTGGCCGTAGCGTTCATGTTCTTTATGAGTTTGTACGGCCTTAAATAAGCTTTGAAAAACAGGCTTGTTCAGCCAGGGCGCTGAGTCTGATTTTCATCCCTGAATTTGTTTATTTGTCTTGATTTCGTAGAAATGCAAACGGTTTTAACAGACTTTTTCAATGAGCGATTGGCCATCGGGCTGAAGCGACTAATGCTGGTTGCGATCGCAGTTCTTAGCGTCGGCTGTACCAAGTTCTTCCTGCCAGCTTTGGAAGGTAATCCCTGGCAAACGATTGCCCTGGAAACCGACGCCACATTCTCCGATGTCGCGTTTACCGCAGATGCTAACCATGGTTGGCTGGTGGGTAGTCGGACTTCTTTGTTTGAAACAAATGACGGTGGCGAGACCTGGGGGCAAAGAACATTGGACCTGGGCGATCAGCGCTACACATTTACCTCTGTTAGCTTTGTCGGTGATGAAGGCTGGGTCTCAGGTTTGCCCAGCGTGTTATTGCATACAACCGATGGCGGTCAGTCCTGGGCCAACGTGCCATTGAGCAATCAGCTTCCTGGTAGCCCGTTGATGGTGACGGCCCTAGCCAAAGGAGCTGTGGAACTGGCGACGGATGTAGGTGCTATCTATCGTACTGAAGATAGCGGTCGTCACTGGTCTGCCCTCGTCCAAGCCGCAGTGGGTGTGGTTCGTAACATGGCTCGTAGTGAAGACGGACGTTACGTAGCCGTTTCGTCTCGAGGCAATTTCTATTCCACGTGGGAACCTGGCCAGGATAGCTGGCAGCCCCATAATCGTGAGAACTCTAAGCGCCTACAAAATATGGGCTTTACCAGTGACGGCGATCTTTGGTTGATTGCTCGAGGTGGCCAGATGCAATTTAGCCAGACCGATGAAGATCCGGATGCTGTTAAATACGAAAGCTGGAGCGAGCCTTTGCGACCTGAGATCGGTACTAGCTGGGGGTTCTTAGATGTTGGTTATCGTACCGATAATGAGCTATGGGTAAGTGGTGGTAGCGGTACCCTACTGATGAGTCCTGACGGCGGCGAAACCTGGCTTAAAGATGAGCCCGCTGGCGATGTTCCTTCCAATCTTTATAGGGTTAAGTTCTTTAATCAGGATCAGGGCTTTATTTTGGGACAGCGTGGTTATCTACTGCGATATTCCCCAGAAGCTATGGCTTAGGCCGTTTTGCTCGTTATGGGAGAAACATCAAGAGTGCGGAAACGTGAAGGAATCCTTAATCGTTGCTTGATAGGGATATGCCCTGTTCTCTATGATGTTACTAAACACTTTCCATCCATAGAGCTTTGGTTTTCAGATAGTGAAAACTTTGCGTTCTAGTTTGGATATTAGTCACGCCTATTCGCTGTTAAGAGGAGATTGTGCAATGGCAGGTAATACTGGAGAACGGCCTTTTTCAGACATCATTACAAGTATTCGCTACTGGATTATCCACAGCATCACCATCCCTGCACTATTTATTGCAGGCTGGTTGTTTGTATCCACTGGCCTTGCCTATGACGTTTTTGGCACCCCTCGTCCTAACGAGTACTTCCCCAACAATCAGGTTCAAGTACCGATTCTTGAGAACCGCTACGATGCGGATAATCAAATTACCCAATTTGGTAATTAGTCCCCTTTGTTGATTGTCAATTGAGATTGGAATCCCCTTATGACCAGCAGTAATCCTAACGAGCCCATCGTTTACCCAATTTTTACGGTACGTTGGCTTTCCGTTCATGCCCTTGGCATTCCCTCGGTCTTCTTCCTGGGTGCCATTGCTGCAATGCAATTTATTCAGCGATAGGAGATCACCGTGGATAGAATCCCGAATCCAAATAAACAGCCCGTTGAGTTAAACCGGACATCATTGTTCCTTGGTTTGCTTTTAGTCTTTGTGTTGGGCCTGTTGTTTTCCAGCTATTTCTTTAACTAAAAGGTAACGGGTGTAGGTGGCCAATACTATGGCTGTCTACGCTCATTTTTCATGAGAGTAGGCGATAACTAGGAGATAAATGCATGTTTAAGGATGGCCGAATTCCCCTTTGGATTGTGGCAACTGTTGCTGGCACTGGTGTGCTAGTGGTTGTTGGTTTGTTTTTCTATGGTGCCTATGCTGGCGTGGGTTCAGGTGTATAACCAACCTACTAGCGCTCACTAATGTTGTGAACTAATGTGCACAAAGCTATAAAAAATAGGCGTTGAAAAACCCCTCAGGCTATTCAGCCTGGGGGGTTTTTCTCATTCAATACTTTTGGTGGTCTTACCACAGATTACATGTGATTAGAAAGTTCCACAGATAGATCGACAACCTATGCCGATGTTTCTTCCTGCTCTACATAGAGGAACATCGCGATCATAAATGCAAATGCATGAATAGCAACGATGGGGACCATAACCTGAGGCAAAAGGGATGTATCCATATATCGAGTCTCCTATCTCTCAATAGTGAGCAAATGCTCTAAAGAATTAATCATTGTCACATCCAGAAGATTAGGGCTTTCCCAAGAGAAAACTCCACATTCTGACTGTACGGTGGGTCTAGGACCTAGCCCTTAATTTACTGCGATTTGATGCGGTATATGTCAATTGTTTAGAAAGTTTGCATGGAATGTGTACACATTTTTAGGGGTGTTCCATGGAACGCCCCTAAAAAATTCCATCAAATATCCCAACCATCAAATATGGATAGGGAGTCGTCCGGTGGCATAACTCGTCGATTTTGCACGACTTTGCGACTTTCTTGCAAAGTCGCCATGTCAATTGAGATGGCAGCCACCTGCAGCTCTAAACAACCATGGGGAATCTGCACCCGCATAAGGGTTTCCAATTCATTGGAGTCGTTGGGGATAAACTGCATCAGCAAACGCGGCGAATCAATCATTGTTCGCGTTTGTAAATCGTTCATCCACACTTTGACATAGGGTTGATAATCGCCAGCCGGTACACGCACTTTGATGGCCATCCATTCGCCAGCTATTAATTCTTGCTCTGGTACGTCCAAAATGGGCGGAAATACTTGGATCGGATCATCTACCTCTTGAGCCACCTTTCTTTGCTCAGGCCATGGAGAACGCTTCGGGGGGGCATACGCCACAAACTCATTTGTCTGTGTCTGTTGATTGCCCTTGTCCTCTAATGGTTGTTGCGCTTCAGAGGGGTGTAGCGCCTGCTTGACCTCCAGGGATTGACGATAACCCTCTTGAGTTAGCAAGTTAAGCTTTTTCCAGAACCGTTCCCGTAATTGCAGCTTTTGAAAAGCCTGATCAATGCTGTCAGTGGCTGGCTCCCACTGCGGCTCTTTGGACTCTTTGGAAGCAGAGTCTGGCTCAGGCAGACGGGTTGGGCGATTAACCACCACTGCTGCTGGAGCAACATCCTGCTTAAGAGCGGCATTGGCTACTTCCAGGTCTAAGTCATCGTCTTCAATGCTACTGAGCCCAAATACTCGGGGTTCGGCTACTCGGGGTTCGGCAAAGGGGAGTGGCTCGTCCATAGGAGGTTCTTCGACTTTTGTATCCTCCATAGCTGTTCCCAGTTCTATAGAACGCATCGCCTCAGGATCAGCATCGATGATTGGGTCCGTCGCAGGAGAGTCCTCTGACGGATTTTCTGCAATAGTGTCTGCGACTTCATCTGCCTGATCAGTCAATAGACTTTCTGTCTCAGCTTTGGTTGGAGAGCTGTCGGCGTTTACCTGAAAGGTGGGCAGTTCTGGTTGCCGGTCGGGATCCAGGTCTACATCACTGGGGGGCTTGATTTGGGGAGGTAGGGTCAAGCCTTCAGAAGGGATAATTTCCTTGGGAACTATAGGGGTATCGCTGGTAAGGAGTGCCTCTGATTTCTCTGGGGAGGGAACAAAGGCTTCCGTGGAGCCTGGAAAAATGGAGATTTCTTCTTCAAAATCGAGGTCTGGCTGATTTGCGATCGCATCCAGCATCTGCGCTAAACCGATGGTGACCGTAAAGGACGCCGACACCAACGCAGTTTTCTCCACCGAGCCATCTGGGCTCAGGAGCGAAATCGCCCCCAGAATAACCTGAGTAGATAGTTCCTCTGGCAACGCGATCGTGACCGAAAAGGGAGAGGGCAATGCTTTGGGTAAATCAAACGCCTTTTCAGTAACCGTACTGGCCGTTTGTGGATCCCGTAGCTCTACCCAAAGCTGCCCATTGGCTAAAGGACTCCCAGCCGTTTGAGATAGATGGCCAGTCAGGGTTAATGTTTGTCCCAACTCTGTTACATAGGCTTGTTGCTTTAGCTGCAACTGAACGTCAGGTGATTGAGCATCACCCAGTGCAATATCAGAGATACCAGCCGCTGGTTGCTCCGCACTGACCTCTGCATCAAGCGAGCGCCGATGGTCAACTGTAGCCTCCGACCAGTTAGGTTCCCAATCATCCTCATCTCGCGGCGTGACCTGTAATTGCACCGAATAATGCCATCCCCCCTCCCCCAGAAAGTCATCAATGACATTGGGACTGTTACACTCAATTTCCCAGCGGCCAGGACTCAGCTTGATAAACGGGAAAATAGCCAGCAATCCCGAGTCGTTTGTATTTGCTTTACGTTTACGAACACGACGGCGAGGAGGAATTTCATCTAGCAACAGTTGACTAACCCGAACTTCGACAGAAGTACTGTCATAGCTCGTATGGGCAGCCATGCGATAGCGACCTTCCAATATTTCTACCTGCCTTGTTTCCAGCGGTAGCCAGGTCTGATCACCTTCCTGCTGAATTAAAAACTCCCAATAACGCATACTTAAACACCTGTCAGAGACCTGCCCGTATCACCTGTAGCCACTGGTGTGATCTATACAAACAGCTACAACATAGGGGCAATCCTAGCAAACATAGCTACGATTCTCACCTTTTTCCGTCAGAGTCACCGTTTTCCCTAAGCTTTCTGTACGTTAGCTATAGCAATACTAAAGAAATATGGCGAAGTACACGTTCAAATAAACAAGTTTTGTGATGTCAGTAATTTTCTAAAAAGACATTATACCAGTGGCTGGGGGTGGCTAATAGCATAGCCCTGCACATAATCTACACCCAGTGCCTGAACTTTTTTCAGCACAGCTGGACTTTCAACATATTCAGCAATTGTTTTTAAGCCCATGATGTGACCGATGTTGTTAATAGCTGCCAACATGGCACAGAGCAAATCATCTGTGGGGGATTCCTTGACAAAATTACCATCAATTTTTAAGTAGTCTACCGGTAAATGCCTTAGATAGCTAAAAGAAGACATACCACTACCAAAGTCATCTAGCGCAAAGTGACAGCCAATCTTTTTAAGTTTCAAAATAAGATCCGCCGCTTTTTGTAAATTAGCAATGGCTAGGGTTTCCGTTATTTCGAAACAGAGTATCGCGGGGTTGACGGGATACTTTCGTAGCTGCTTTTCCAAAAAACCGATAAAATTTTCGTCATTGATACTAGCACCCGATAGATTGACACTATAAATTGTCTTAGGCATCGGGGTATGGGACGTCAAATAACTAAAGAAACTTTCCACGACCCAACGGTCAATGCGGGGCATGAGGTTATAGCGTTCCGCTGTCGGTAAAAATGCCATCGGTGGTGCTATTTCACCGGTACGAGTATTGGGCAAGCGTAGCAAAATTTCACACAAGCGAATATCGCTAGAGTTGGGGACAGCGGATTCAATCGTTTGATAATACAGCTGAAACTGGTCCCCATCAAGGGCCTCCGTCACCCGTGAAAACCATTGCACATCTTCAGTTTGTCGGCTAATGCCGACATCGTCTGAGTGGTAGATTTGCACGCGATTACGCCCCTTATTTTTGGCGACATAACAGGCCTTATCCGCCAGCTGCATAACCTGTTTACTGCTGACAGTATTGGATACCATCGGCACAATACCAATGCTGACACCAATGTTGAACATCTTGCCATCGAACACAAAGCGAAACCCTTGAATACCCTGACAAAAGGACTTAGCAATTTCAGTGGCACGATCCAATTTACAGTTGTACAGCAACAGACCGAACTCATCACCACCAAGTCGAGCCAACACATCAGTTTGACGAATTTGCCTCCGCCACAGATCGGCCACTTGTTGCAACAACTGATCCCCAGCCGCATGGCCACAGGTATCATTCACAGCCTTGAAATGATCTAAATCCATATAACACAGCATGTGCTGTGATTCTGCACCGTGCAGCTCCTCAATGGCATTATCTAGAGCGTGCATAAACTTTTTGCGATTGAATAGTTCGGTCAGTGGATCGTGGGATGCTTGCCAGGCCAGTTGTTTAGCCCTACCCCGTTCTTCAGTGACATCGTGGAAGACAAGAACGGTGCCCAGCACCTCGCCGTTATCGGCACGAATGGGGGCTGCCGAATCTCCGATCGCAAATTCCTGACCAGTTTTAGAAATGAGTGTGGGATGATTGCTGAGGCTAATGGCTTTCTTTTCCTTGATGGCCTGTAAGGCTGGATTTTGCAGGGGCTGCTGGGTCGCACTATCAACAATGGTGCAAACTTCTGAAATGGAGCGTTTTTTTGCGTCATTGGCTTTCCAACCCGTCAGTTTCTCAGCCACCGGATTAAAATCCTTAATATAGCCATGGGCATCGGTTGTAATAACAGCATCGCCAATGGAGTGGAGAGTAATCTGGGCCAGCTCTTTCTCTTGATAGAGCGATTGCTCCAGGTGTTTGCGCTCAGTGGTATCGGTTTGGGACCCGGCGATCCGGTAGGGCTGTCCTTCCTCATCCCATAAAGCCATACCGCGCGTTAACATCCAGCGATAGCTGCCATCAGCATGACGCATTCGATATTCAAATTGAAAGTTAGACCGCTGAGAAGCAAGGTGTTCTTGTAGTGTTTGTTCAAACTCTGACCGACTATCAGCATGGATACGTGACAACCACTCTTCAGGGCTATCACTAAGATTGCTGTGGTTAAGCCCCAGCATGGTTTTCCAACGGAGGGAATAACAAATAGTATTGGTTCTCAAATCCCAGTCCCAAATGCCATCGTTAGCCCCTTGCACCGCCAGAGCATAGCGTTCCTCACTAATTTCTAGCTTTTTTGTGAGTTCTGTACGCTCAATTGCATATTGAATGGTCTTAGCCAGGAGATTACCAACATCAACATAGCCTAACCTCTGCAATCTTTCGGGTGAAAATGTGTCTGATTTTACCAGGTAGTCTTGGGCACCCTCCTGCAAGGCAGCTATGGCAACGTTTTGATCTTGAATACCTGTTAGAACAACCACAGGCACCTTGGGCACAAGTGTTTTAATTTGCTTAACTAGATCGACACCTTGACCATCAGGTAGACAAAGGTCTAATAAAACCACATCAAAATTGTTATTAGTCTCTAGAGTCCTGATAGCTTCATTAAAGCGCTCAATATGATGCAATGTTGTTTCAAGCAGTTCAGAGGAAGATAACAGTTCTTGGAAGAGTTGAGCATCCGATATGTTGTCTTCAATCAATAGTGCATCTATACCTGTTGTCATGGGTACGCCCGTATAGGTTATATCTAAGGAGAAAATGTAAAAATGAAATAGCTAGTGTTTTATTCATAGGCATAGCAGCTCCTATAAATAGACTAGCTAGGTGGTAATCAGCACTGGTAATTATGCAACAACAAAAGAATAAATACGAGTCTCTACAGAAAACAACACGCAGCGTCCTAATTGATCTAGAGACATAGTAAGAAAAGTCGTTATAACTTGTATATCGCAAAAATACCTATTCTTACGATATGACTGCCTATACAGAGAGCACAGGTGCTACGGAATTGCTAGAGCATCGAAAAACATATATCGAGCTAACTCTACTCTAGATATTGGGTCAAAAATTGCTGAATTAGTATTTTAAGTTACAGACTGGTGGGCAATTGGGCAGTTTCAAGCCAAAAACCCAGGATTTTCTGAGCAATCAACTGATATTCCCTAAAGTTTGTGGGTTTAGTAATGTACGCATTAGCATGGAGCTGATAGCTTTTATCGATATCGTCACGAGTGGCAGAACTTGACAAGACAATGGTGGGAATAGCTTGCCAAGCTGAGTTCCCCTTAATTTCTCCTAGAACTTCGTGACCTGTTTTACCAGGTAAATTGAGATCCAGCAAAATCAGTTGAGGATGAGCGTGACTGTTATCGAATTGCTTTAGTAGGGTTAAAGCTTCGTCTCCAGTTTGAGCCAGTTGAATAGACCATTGGCAGCCGACATCATCAAAAGCAGCTGATAAGATAGCTGCATCAGTAGGGGAATCTTCTACAAGAAGAATAGTTACGTCCATCTTAGTGGTCAGGCATGCTAACACCCATTGTGCACCCGAAGGCTATGATTCTAACCAGGACAGTGGACTTGAGGGTTTCCTCATAAGCAAACTTTAAGCTTCATGTTGATATTGATTTGGGACTAGAGTGAAATAAAATATTGAGCCTTCTCCTGGAGACGATTTGAGCCAAATATTACCTTGATAGTGCTCGACAATTTTTTTGCAGATAGCTAGGCCAATCCCATAACCCTTTTGCTCTTGTTGGTTATGCAATCGCTGAAATAGCTTAAAAATACGTTTTTGTTGGTCTTGGGGAATACCAATGCCATTGTCTTGTACGCTAAAAAACCACTTAGTGGCCTGCTGCTCAGCATTAATATGAATATGGGGCGGTTCCGGTCCTCGAAATTTAATGGCGTTACTGATTAAGTTTTGCAGTAGCTGTACAACATGATTTGTATCCACATCAAGGGTGGGTAAGTCCCCATGAGTAATAGTTACTTGATTTTCCAAACGTATAAGCTTAAGGTTTTCGAGTGCCGTGGCAAGGGCCTGTTCTAGGTTGGTGGGGTTGTTATTTAATTGTTTACTGTTAATGCGAGAGAGCTCTAAAATGCCATCTATCATGGCTTTCATGCGAGTGCCACCGTCAACGATATGGGTGATATATCGTTGGGCTGATGCATCTAGGCTGTCTTTATAACGCTGTGCCAACAGCTGGGAGAAAGCTGTCATGGCTCGCAGAGGCTCCTGCAAATCATGGGAAACGACATAGGCAAACTCCTCTAGATCCGCATTAGATCGGATTAATGCTTCAGCTTTCTGGGCTAACTTTTGCTCTGTTTGTTGTCGTTCCAATACTTCTGCTCGCAGACGTTTATTAATTGCGAGCAGTTCTGTCGTTTCGTTTTTAGGGTTATGGGATTGGGTTAAATTGTGCACTGATAAATCAGTACTGGCGCATTGGCCAAGCTTCTCTAATGAAGAGTCATAGGTCTCTCGTTCAACCAAAAGTGTTAAAAACTCTTCCGTTGACTCACTGGCAAGGTGTAAGTGAGCTTCTATGGTCACCCTATAGGGCTGTTCATTATCGACTGTGCTGATCTGGCCGCTAGCTCGTTGGATATGGCCAGCATTGATGTGTGCTTGCTGGAGAGCTATGCTGACCGGCTGCCGCAATGAAATTGGCAAACATTTCAGGATGTCTTGACAATCACTACGGTCAGTCTGGGCATCAGACTGAGTTTTCAGCAGCCCAAGGGGATCGCCACAGACATGTAGTAAATAGTTTTGCCGATTGACAAGCAGACAGGTAACTCGGCGATGGTTTAGTAACGACTGAAAGGCTCTGCTAATTAGAGGCTCAGTTTGCTGGTTATATTGCAATGGCTACCAGAGAATGAAAAAGCTTAATAATTCAGTGACCTGGTCGCTGGGGGCAAAATGACCGTTGAGCTTAGCGCTACTGGAATAGGCTGGGTGCCCCTGGGGGTTGGAGCAAACTTTCCTATGCAGGTAAGAACTGGGAGGCGATAAACTAGCTATCTTAAAGTCTTACATCTACATGACATCTACAAATAAATAATAGAACCGGAGAGGTAATAATGACACCCCTCCGGTTAAAAGCCAAAACTTTCTGATGCTTGCTGACTAAACTGGATTTACTTCGTTAGCTTAGCCAGGGATAAAGCCTGGGCAAAACTAAAAACTACCAGCTAGACTTCACTACGCCAGGTAGTAAGCCCTGGTGAGCCATATCTCTAAGAGCATTGCGGCAAAGACCGAAGTCACGATAATAGCCGTGAGGACGACCCGTCAACCAGCAGCGATTATGCAAACGCGTAGGGGAACTATCGCGAGGCAGCTGCTGAATTTTTCGATGAATTTCTAACTTTTCTGCTTGAGAGCCAGCGGACCTAAATGTATCCAAAAGCTCCTGACGCTTAGCTGCATACTTTGCAACTGCCTTTTCGCGCTTACGCTGGCGCGCAATCATGCCTTTTTTAGCCATTGGGCTGATAATTTCCTAGGTGTTACCGATATTTACCACAGCTTCCCATAATAAAGGAGAACCTCTGCTTTGGCAAAGCTAACGTTAATAAATTAACGTTCTCGTTGATCGAAATCGTCTTCAATATCAAATTTAATCAGCCAATTAAGAATGCCAGCGGCTCCAATAAGAATGCCAATACCAACAAGTCCGAGTATGAACCAACCTAAACTATTCATAGGTTTTACAAGGGTTTGGGGGGGTGAACTCGTTGAGCTGTCAGGTACATACCCTGAATATCGTTGTCTTCATGCATTAAATTTCCCATCTATTCAGGAAAAATATATGGACGTTATCGGGCTAGGATTTCTTCTTTTTAGAGTTCTTGGTGCTTGCAGCCACAGCTCTAGCCTTAATTAGTTTAGGGCCAGAGGTGCACCATTCAATCAATTGACATCGCTCACAGGCTGGATTGCGAGCATCACAAACAGCACGGCCATGGTACACCAGCCGAATAGACCAGTTTTCCCAGTCTGGTTGAGGCAAAAGCTTCATCAGATCTTGCTCAATTTTGATGGGAGTGTCGTGTTTAGTCAGGCCAAGACGATTGGTAATGCGTTTTACGTGGGTGTCTACGGTGACTCCAGCATTGATTCCAAAAGCATGAGCTAGGACCACATTGGCTGTTTTGCGGGCTACTCCCGGAAGACTGGTGAGGGCTTCCATTGATTGGGGCACGTCACCACCAAAATTGGTAATAATCTTTTCACAGGCGGCGCGGATATTTTTGGCCTTATTACGATAGAAGCCGGTTGATTTAATGTACGACTCAATCTCGCTGACGTCTGCTTCTGCGTAGTCTGTGACCGTTGGAAAGCGCTCAAATAGATGGGGTGTGACAATATTGACCCGTGCATCAGTACACTGAGCCGACAGCATCGTAGCGATTAGTAGCTGTAGTGGATTGTCGTAATCGAGGGAGCAAGGAGCTTCGGGATAAAGCTCTTTGAGCTGCTCGAGGATGAATAAGGCTCGTCGTTTTTTAGTGAGGCGAGGGCGTTTGGTCTGGGCAGCGGTCACGGTGATTTAGGAGGCTGACAATGTCTTAGAAGGTGGCTTTGAAGGATTTGTCCTCACCCCAAACCCCTCTCTCTAGGGAGAGGGGTTTTGATGGCGTTTAGATGCTTTCACCTGAGCAAAACCAGCGCTCCTTTTGTACCCCTTTTCATGGAGGAGAAGGAGCTGGGGGCTGAGGATTACCTACTGAAAAACATTCTGAAAAATTTCTAGGCGGGATATATCCCGAACAATCAACATGCTGCCTAAGCAAAGAAACAGCAGCAGGCCCGTTTGCATGACGCTCTCTTGAATTCGTCTTGGTAACGGTTTTCCCAGTAGAGCTTCTACCAGCAGAAAAGCCAGCTGACCACCGTCTAGGGCGGGTAAGGGCAGAATATTAATGATGGCTAGGTTGACGCTAATCAGGGCCGTAAAAGGAAACAGGCTGATAATATTGGCATCGGCCATGGTGCTACCCTGTTCAACAATACGTACAGGGCTGGATACCTGGTCGGATGTTTCAGAAAAGTTGGTTGCTAATTCAAAGAAGCCCTCGGCTGTACGGACAAATACATTTTGAAATTCATCAGCGGCGAACGTAAGCACCTCAATTGGATTAGCAGAACGCTCATAGCTAAATCTACCGTTGGGATATAGCTGAACACCGATAATGGGCGTCCCTTCGGGGGACATGTCAGGGGTCACCGTTAGATTGAGTTCCTGTTTCCCCCGCTGGATGAGCAAATCAACGGGTTTATTAGGGCTAGTTTGGATAGCATCAATCAACACCTGTACGTTTTCTTCGCCTTGGTTAAGGGGTTGATTCTCAACGGAGAGGATAATATCTCCCGCTTTGATGCCAGCTTGGGCGGCTGGGGATGTATTGGACATGACCTGAGGAATCAGGACACCTGGCTCAGGTATAAAGTCTTGAGGGACGCCAACGCTGGTGAACTGGATGACAAAGACAAGGTAAGCAAACAGAAGGTTAGCAATCACGCCTGCGCTCATCACAATGGCCCGATCCATCACCGGACGATTTTGCAGCAGGTTCGGATCGTCAGGGGCAAAACTGGTGTCCGAATCCTCATCCATGGGAAAACCCACAAACCCACCGAGGGGAAGTGCCCGCAGCGCGTATTCTGTTCGAGAGCCTTGAAACTTCCACAGGATGGGGCCAAAACCGATGGAAAACCGGTTAACGTGAATGCCCTGTAGTCGAGCAGCTAGGAAGTGGCCCAGCTCATGGACGAAAATTAATAGGGCAATGACAGAAATAACGGCCAGAACGGACATAGAAGACAGTAAGTAGGTCAGTAAAAGTCGCTTGATTGGTTCAGAACGTAGGTTTACTCTTGGGCATCAGAAAACCCACAAAAGCATTGACAGACAACGTCAATAAGACAAGCAAGCGAGTCAATTAACGAAAAACGTTTGTTATGATTCCCATTCTACCGTTCCCTTTAAATAGCTGTGGGTTAAATGCTTCAAAGAAACTCGCGATCCATGTAGGGTTGAAGGACCTCAGGCACTTTCACGCTTCCATTAGGCTGTTGGTAGTTTTCAAGGATAGCGGCCATGGTACGGCCAATAGCTAGCCCTGAACCATTGAGTGTGTGGACAAACTGAGTACCTTTCTGTCCTGGGGTTTTAAAGCGAATGTCAGCACGGCGAGCCTGGAAATCAACGCAGTTGGAGCAGCTGGAGATTTCTCGGTAGCGATTGGCTGAGGGTAGCCATACTTCTAAGTCGTAGGTTTTGGTGGCCGAAAAGCCGATGTCACCGGTACAAAGGGCGAGTACTCGATAAGGTAGCTTCAGCTGTTGCAAAATGTCTTCAGCATCCTTCGTCAAGGCTTCGAGTTCATCAAACGAGGTGTCTGGGTGCACAAACTTAAACATTTCCACCTTATTAAATTGGTGGAGGCGGATTAAACCACGGGTATCGCGACCATAGCTGCCTGCTTCTCGACGAAAGCATGGGGTATAGGCACAGTAGTTAATGGGCAGCTGATCTTCTGTGAGAATTTCACTGCGGTGCAAATTTGTGAGGGGAACCTCAGCTGTTGGTGTGAGCCAAAGATCATCATCTGCACATTTAAAGCTATCTTCAGCAAACTTAGGTAGTTGCCCTGAGCCAGTCAATGAGGCCGAGTTGACCAAGATGGGGGGCAAAATTTCGGTGTAGCCTGACTTGGTATGGCGGTTGAGCATAAACTGAATCAAGGCTCGCTCTAGAGCTGCACCAGCACCGATCAAGGTCACAAATCGACTCTGGGCAATTTTGACTGAACGCTCAAAGTTCATGATGCCGAGCTTTTCACCTAGCTCATAGTGCGCAAGCAACTCATCGCCCTGGGGAATCAGGTCATCGCCCCAGCGACGAACTTCCACATTCTCCTCTTCATCCTTACCCTCTGGCGTTGTGTCGTTGGGCAAATTAGGTAAGGTTAGCAATATATCTTGAATCTTGGCCTTGAGTTCCTTTTCCTGAGGCTCTAGCTCGGCAAGCTCTTTTTTGACCTGGTTGCCTTCGCCGCGTAATGCCTTGACCTCGTCACCTTTAGGGTCGGCACCGCCCTTGATCTTCATACCAACGGCTTTGCCGATTTCATTGCTGCGAGCCTGGAGTTGAGATCGCACTCCCTCCAAGCCTCGCTGCTCACTATCTAATGCCTGGAGTTCAGATAGAGAGTTTGCATAGTCGCCGCTGCGTTTGGCTAAGGCCGCTGCCACTTGGTCAGGATTTTGTCGAATCAGCTTTAGATCAAGCACTGTGGTTCACCGAGTTTTCCCAGTAAATCAGGATAACATCCCTCACCCTAAATCCCTCTCCCCAAGGGAGAGGGACTTTGATGCTCTAAGCTACTTGTTCGATCTCAGCAATTTCAGGGATAAATTCGCGTAGGCGACGCTCGATACCCATGCGTAGGGTCATGGCAGAGCTAGGGCAAGAGCCACAAGCACCTTGGAGGCGTAGTTTAACTACAGGGCCATCGATGTCAACTAGCTCAACGTTGCCGCCGTCAGCCATGAGGTAAGGGCGGAGCTCGTCAAGTACTTTTTCTACGTTGTCGTTGGTGAGCGCTAGGGTTTCCATAGAGTCGGTTCTTAAAAAGAGTGAAACAGCTATTTTAATACTAGCTTTTGAGTAGAAAAGCTTGGTCTTAAGTTCTTCAATCCCCTACTTAGATAACTGCCAGCATCGAAGTTGACCGGCCCAGTCTCCGCTGATCAGGGTGCGGCCATCGGGGGCAAATACGGCTGACCAGACGCCGCTTTCGTGGCCTTCAAGGATATCGAGCAATTTGCGGGTGGTCATATTCCAAATGCGGATGGTGCGATCTCGACTGGCGGTCGCCAAAAGTTTGCCATCGCCACTAAAAGTAACGCTATTCACCCCTTGGCTGTGGGCATCAAGTTCGGCTAGAAACCGACCGTCCCCCAGTCGCCAAAACATGACTTTATTGTCAGCTCCGCCGCTAACTAGTAACTCACCATCGGGGCTGATGGCAAGGGATACGATGTCGTCTTTATGCCGTTGTAAACGATGAATAATGCGACCAGTTTTAGCATCGCAGATATTAATCTCCCGATCTTGAGTGCTGGTGACCAGGGTGCAACCATCGGGGCTCAGCACCAGGGTACGAATCCAGTGCTGATGGGTAATTAGAATGCCTTGTAACGTACCATCGACCGCTGACCAGCGCCGCACCGTTTTATCTTGGCTACCCGTATATATCCACTGTCCATCAGGACTAAACGTCACGGTGCGGATGCTATCGGTGTGGCCTTTGAGGATGGCTAATTGTTGGCCCTGCTCCAGTTGCCACAAACACACCTTGTTTTCATTGCCACCGCTGGCAATCAATGAATCATCCGGACTAATGGCTAAGGCTCTAACCCATCCCTGATGACCTTGCAGGGTTTGATGTAGCTGCCCACTGTTGAAATGCCACAGTTTTACGGAGCGGTCACCGCTACCGCTGACGATGTATCTTGCTTGGCTATCAATGGCAATGGAACGAATCCAGCTATTGTGGGCGTTAATCGTTTGAGTACATTGCCAGAGATGGCGACTCGGGGGTTGGGGAGACGAGTTCACAGCCGCAGCTCTAGTGACTACATGCATCAGAGGTACTGAGTAGTTATTATCACATTTGTTATGGGTTGTTTGACAGACCAAAGACTCTGGGAGTGTCCGTTTGCAACAACGTACTATTAATAACGATTCCTCTAGGGAGAATTCCCGATAGCTTGAGCGGAAATTTTAATGCTGTCATGCAATTTTTTCCGGATGATACAGAGACGTCCAATGGCTGGGCGCAGCTGAACCCAAATCTTCAGGGGTGAGCGCAGTCGCACTCTGGTGTCGATCAGGCAATGCTGCCGCGTTTGCGAGCTTCTTTATAGGAGGTGCCAACATTTTGCAAACCAGCGCGAATCATTTGCTGCTCAAGTAGGGCAAAAAATCGGTTGCGATCGCCCCCCCGCACCACCGCCTGGTTATGGGCTTCTGCCAGGGAAACTGGGTAGCCAAAGCCTTTCTGCACTTGGGTGAGGGTCAGACTCAGGGCGCTCTCAAATAGCTGATTGTCCTTGACCACCCATTCAGGAAACTCGACACGGGCAATTTCAGCGCCCACATGGACGTGGCAAAAATACACTTGATGGTCACCATAAAGTTGCAGAATATCTGCCGAGCTTTTGAATAAGGGGCCGCGCTGTCCCGGTTCTAGCAGCGTGGCCCACAAGGTGACGTCTCGCAGTGGTGAAAATACCTGACAGGGGGCACCGTCGGTTTGCCCTTCGCAGTGCTTTTGACAATCTGGTTGCCCATAGGGACAGCTCTGCAGGCGTAGAAAGTTAAGGGCTTCGCTGCTCCGTGAGGCGCTGAGATATCCCACCAGGGGGACCTGGGCTGCACGGAGGGTATCCCAGGCCACCAGGATGGGCTCAAGAATTTGATCCCTGGCGGGTGCGGGCAGTTGATCGAGAAACCAATAAATTAATGACCCATCGGTCATGGCCAGGGTGGGGATGTATGCATGGGGTGAGGATTGCCTGGCTTCTAAGGTTGCTTGCGTCTCCGGCTGCCTCGGCTCTCCTTGCCCTCCATGCACATCCAGACCTAACTCTGCCAATACCACGGATTCTGATACCGTCCGGCGATAGCCCATCCACTCTTCTGTGCGAATGCCCCACTGTCGCGATGTGTAAAGGTCCTCGGGACGATAAATCACTTCTGGCTGGCTATCAAGCATTGGGAAGCGACTTTGGCCGTAGTGCAGCACAATACGACCGATGTTAAGCAAATAGCAATAGGCAATTTCGTGGTGGCTGGGGTTGATCTGTGAACCGTCGGTGGCAAGGACAGTGTGGGCTTCGGGGGCAGGTTTGATGTTGACTCGGGTATCTAGTGGTTCAACCGGTGCGGCGGCGGCAAAACCAATTTGCGGACCATGGGTTTGGAGTTGCTGGATTAAATGGGGTTGCTGTAATTGGGCCTGGTGGAGAAGTTGGGTTGCGATCGCAATCCTTGTCTTCGCTGCCTCAGCCTCCTTGGCCAGGTGATTACTGATCCCCTGCATCTGCTGTGCAATTTTTGATAGATCCAGCATGGTGCTGCCAGCCGCCTAAACGATATCGAACCTTTGTACTACCGAATCTAACGATAGCAGATGAATTCGATCGTCTTCCTGAGCCGCTTGACGTTCAGGCCCTAAGTTATAGCCCCAGTCGGCCAGAAACAGTTCAACGTGGTTTAGGTCAGGTTGTTTCTTGACGGACTGGAGAGCCTTGATCCGGTCTTCGATAAACCAGATACTAGGGGGAACAGGATGATAGCCTTGAGCTTCCTGATCAGGTTCCGTCCGAGCCATATGGCTTGCTGTCAGCAATCGCAGCGTTTCATATTTGGGGCGTTTAACCTCTTTACCCAGAATATTCTCAGCGGACATGGCCACACCGCTTTGTTTAAGTAGCTGCTGGATAAAGCGGCCTTCTTTGGTGCTGACAATATAGGTGGGGCGTTTTTCCAGAGAGGCTTGTAGTACGGTTAACATGTTGGGATAGAACCGATGCTGGGCTAGCCAGTTGTCTAAGTCGGTGGCAATCCAGTGGTCACGTTCACCATCCAAAATTTTGGCAGCTTCAGCCTGGGTAAGCTGGGTTTCTTCTAAAAACGGCAGCGCCAGGGTTGGCCAGCCTGGAATAATTTCCTCAGCTGTTTTACCTGAGACTAAAGCGCGTAACAGCATGGGCATTTCCCAGCCGGTCTCAATCACGGGACGCAGCGGATAAAACTGCTTAGCTAGTCCTTTAGGGGGCTCTAAGCTGTCTGGTTTAAACAGTTTGCAATAAGCTCGCCACGCCGTCTGAAAATATTCGATCAACCCGTCGCAAATTACTCCATCGAAATCAAATGCCAGAACATCTGGTTGCATGGTTGAGTTTCCTGTGGGGGCACTAAACAGAGGCCTTGAGTCAATAGAAACTCAAGGCCCGAGGGCGTAGAAGCACCCGATTCCAAACCCCACATTAATCTATACCAAAGGGGGTTAGTAAAAATTGTCAATTGATTAACTCTAATCAACTCAATCCTGAAACCTAACTGTAGCAGGATTGAGGGTTTAGAATAAATAACGCTTGACGCTGCTGATCCCCCGATCGGGTTGAAGCTGACAAGTTTTGCTGGATTGCACTCAATCCAGATCGGTATCTTGCAAAAATCAGCAACGGGAAACGCTGGATGGATAGGCCTATGAGCAGCTCGGTAGAGTTTTTAGATGAATTTGATGTAGTCGTGATCGGTGCAGGCCATGCGGGCTGTGAAGCCGCGCTGGCTTCAGCACGGTTAGGGGCTCGGACGCTGCTGCTTACCCTCAACCTGGACAGAATTGCCTGGCAGCCTTGTAACCCAGCAATCGGTGGGCCAGCAAAGTCACAGCTAACCCATGAGGTGGATGCCCTGGGTGGAGAAATTGGCAAAATGGCCGACCGCACCTATCTACAAAAGCGGGTATTGAATAATTCCCGTGGTCCGGCAGTGTGGGCTCTGCGGGCACAGACCGACAAGCGCGAATATGCCGCCACCATGAAAACCATCGTAGAAAACCAGGAGAATCTGGTACTACGTGAGGGGATGGCAACAGATTTAGTACTGGGTGACAACGATGAGGTGATTGGTGTTCAAACCTACTTTGGTGTTGCCTTTCGCTGTAAAGCGGTGATTCTCACCACAGGTACTTTCTTAGGGGGTGTTATCTGGGTGGGCAACAAATCAATGGCGGCGGGTCGAGCGGGGGAGTTTGCAGCTGTTGGTCTAACTGACACTCTAAACCAGTTAGGGTTTGAAACAGGTCGCCTCAAGACAGGGACCCCAGCCCGTGTTGACCGACGCACGATCAATTTTGATGTTTTAGAGAAGCAGCCAAGCGACACGGATGTACGCTGGTTTAGCTTTGACCCAGAGGTGTGGGTTGAGCGTGAACCGATGGATTGTCACCTAACTCGTACGACAGCAGCAACGCATCGCATCATCCAGGAGAATCTCCACATGTCTCCTATCTATGGTGGCTGGGTAGATTCTAAGGGACCTCGCTACTGTCCAAGCATTGAAGATAAGATTGTTCGCTTTGCTGATAAAGAAAGTCACCAAATCTTTTTAGAGCCAGAAGGTCGTACAATTCCTGAGATTTATGTGCAGGGATTTTCTACGGGGTTGCCCGAAAGTATTCAACGGGCGATGTTACGCAGCCTACCTGGGTTGGAAAACTGCACCATGCTACGCCCGGCCTATGCGGTGGAGTATGACTATTTACCTGCCACCCAGTGTTTTCCCACACTGATGACAAAAAAAATTGAGGGATTGTTCTGTGCGGGACAAATCAACGGTACAACAGGCTATGAAGAGGCTGCGGCCCAAGGGTTTGTTGCTGGTGTTAATTCTGTTCGCTATGGCCGTGGTGACGAGATGATTATCTTCCCCCGTGAGGGGAGTTATATCGGTACGCTCATTGATGACCTGTGTACTAAGGATTTGCGAGAGCCCTACCGGATGCTCACATCACGGTCGGAATATCGGTTGATCCTGCGTTCAGACAATGCGGATCAGCGGTTAACGCCTCTGGGGCGTGACATTGGTTTGGTGGATGACCGACGGTGGGAACTATATCTGCGCAAACAGGAGAATATTGCAGCTGAAAAAAAGCGACTGCACAGTACACGGGTGAAGGCTCATGAGCCTGTGGGTAAGCAGATTGTGGCGGATACGGGGCAGAAAATTAAGGATGCGATCGCACTTGCCGATCTCCTCCGTCGCCCCCGGTTCCATTACACCCATCTGGAGCAATACGATTTAGGTAATTTAGACCTAACACGGGCCGAAAAAGAAGGTGCTGAAATCGACATTAAATATTCAGGCTACATTCAGCGTCAGCAAAGTCAGATTGAGCAGGTAGCCAAACAACAGAACCGCAAGCTACCGAAAGATATTAACTACATGAGCATTGACACGTTATCGATGGAAGCTCGCGAGAAGCTAACATCTTTTAAACCCTTAACCGTAGGTCAGGCCACTCGGATCGGTGGTGTTAATCCTGCAGATATCAATGCACTCCTAGTGCATTTAGAAATCAAGGAACGCAAAAAAGAAGCATTAGCCAAAACATAAAGGCCCATCCCTGTAGGGGCATTGCCTACGGTGCCCCTACAGTAAACAAAAAAAACGCTAGTCCTAAGGGAAACTAGCGTCTAGTTTACGTACCTAACAAAACTCTAGGAAAAGGAGAGAAACCTAACAAGACTAAACAGCTGTGGAACCCACCGTAACCACGGTTTGCACCTCAGTATCCTGTTCAATTAATTTCACCGTCTCAGCAGCAGTCTCATCATCTGCCGTCTTTACCTTACTTAATAGTGTGGCCTTAATCGCTTCCACGATAGCCTGTAGTTTTAGCTTGAACTGAGTCACAATGTCTTTCTCATCAGTAGCCGTTTCCTGTGCCGCTTGTTTTGCATTTACATAGGCTTCCTGTCCTTTTTCTTTGACTACTTGAACGGCGTTATCGGCTAGATCTTTAGCAAGGGGGTGAACGGTGCTGGCACCTTCTTTTACTTCACTGATAGCCTCCGAGAAAGCGGACTTAAGAATATCGCCAATCTTTTGAGTACGACGTCCGCCTTCTGCTTTGATGGACTGGAAGTTTTCGTTGATTACTTGGGTGTTGGTATTGGTCATGATTCTGTGCCTTATTGAATAAAGTGAATAATGAAACGTGATGAGCGCGACAAACTTACTCAAAGACTGAGCTAGCTAACGGATACCACCTCTACATCAACCACCTGCTCGGTTGTGCTAGTGGTATCAGGAGAATAATTAGCCTCTTGATGATTCTTTTTCTTAGAGGCGTTTACCTGTTCGAACAAGAGTTGAGACACTTCGGTAACTAGAAGAGTAGCGATAATGCCATCGTCGAGCCAGCCAATAATCGGCAAAACATCAGGTAAGATATCCAAGGGACTGACAAGATACAGAAGACTCCCAAAAACCACAAGCCAACGATATTTAGAGTTGCGAATGGCGTTGCGGTACCAGTTGCGAATCCCTTCGATAATGGGTTGCTGTGCAGATGTCTTCATGGGCCGTATCTCTCTTGTTCGACAAATTCATCATCGCAAACGGAGAGAATGGGTGCAGGTGGTGAATGCCCCCATGGGATGGGGTAAAATTACACCGACACTACCGTATACGGTTTCCCACTGAGATGGCTATAAACAAGGCTATAAAAGCGTTTTCAACGTTTTTAATAGTAACCACTTTGTCTGTTTTAATACTGCTTGTGCCAGTGGTAAAAGTGTCTTTATTGTTTCCTTTGTCTGTACCTATGGCTGATGCTGCTGCAAGAGACGACTTTCGACGGACTGATGTTAAAGGTGATGATGCTTTGATGGAAGCTTATCGCAATGGTGACTCTGACCTGATTGTAGAAGGGGTAGGACGTGTCGAAAAGCTACTGCCAGATGATTTGGAAGGCTCTCGTCATCAAAAGTTTATTTTGCGACTAGCCTCAGGGCAGTCACTGCTGGTCAGTCACAATATTGATAGGGATGTCGCTTCTCGTATCGATGCGTTACGCGTCGGTGATGAGGTGCGATTTCGGGGTGAATATGAATGGAATGAGCGGGGAGGTGTGCTGCACTGGACCCATGATGATCCCAAAGATTGGCATGCAGATGGATGGCTAGAACACAATGGGGTGCGATACGAGTAATCGGGTCTTCCAAGCGATATTTTAGTTAACCACCACCGCAGCCGCTGCCACAGCCGCTACAACCACCACAGCCGCTACCAACACTGTAGTTGCTCCAATCTCCTTTAAGTCGAGGGCGAGAGGGGTCTTTGATAAAATCCACGAGTCCCATAATCATTCGTGTTGCGCCAAACCCTGAAGCAACAATCATAGCAGTGAGTAAAACTACCGCCAGTGGATTAATATTGCCTTCAGCACTGCTTAGATAATAACTACTGAATATCGAGGCTAAAAGCGTTGCTACACTGGCGATTGCTGCTTTTTGAACTTGTAATTTTGGCAGTATCCAATTCTGTTGGGTGTTAACTCGTAAAAAATGTAAGTCACGGCCAAAACGTTCTTCGGGTGCTGGCCAAAAATCTACTGGTGGTGGTTCGTCAAAAAGTTGTTCATAGCTCTCTAGAGTTTGACGATACCAATTATCGAACTTTTGGCTTTCATCGTCTCCCCCCAGGGTGGGATCGTGGTGTAGTGTTTTTTGCAAAACCCCAGAGCAGAATTCTTCCCAATAGGAGTGTGTATAGGACAAATGTAGGTGCCATACTTGGTCCACCTGGTCTGAAGGGGTGACTGGGTGCCCTGCTGCTAATGCTAAAAAGGCAAATTTCTTATATTCTTCAATGGCTCGCTGGGCATATTGCAGTGTCCAGCCATTATCTCTGGCTAGCCGTTTACTAAACGGTAGCTGGGCATCTGGCTTATCTAATGAAAACGCCTGAATGCGCTCATATAGTTCTATCTGCTTAGCATTCATTGATTGGGCACTTTCACCAGCCAACTCTTCAGTGTCTGCCATTGGACTCAACCCAGAGAAACTCTACCTTGAGCTTAGCACTGGCTTGAATACTCGTGGGATACCCCCATATCTTTGCCCCCTTGCAAACGGCAGCACGATTATCAGGTCGCTAGCAGTTATTCATTTGTTTCTCTTCTGTTTCTCTTCTTCAAGTTTGAATTTCATAGTAAAGCAATGGACGCTCATTAACGATTGCTCTCCGAGTTTGGGACAGCCCCACCGCTTCAAGCACTCGAATAGAAGCTTTGTTAGGTTCATCAACATCTGCCTCTACTTTTTTCAATCCAAGCACATCAAATGTGTAGCGAAGTACAGAAAGTGTAGCTTCCTTTGCATATCCCCGTCCCCAGAGTTGAGGCCGTGTGCCAAAAATTAGACTCGGTGAACTTTGTAATGAATGAAGTAGACCTGAAAACTCTTCTCAAAAATCCCTATACTAAATACTGCACAGCCCCATGGTATCTATCTTTCATGTCCCATCCCCTTAACGTTCTAGTCACAGGTGCAACTGGGCAAACCGGCTCCTTAGTTGTCAAAAAACTACAAACATTACCTGAATCGTTTCGTGTCAGAGGTTTTGCCCGTTCTCCTCAAAAAGCTAAAGCCCTCTTTGACTCAACCGATAATTTCTTCTTTGGCAATATTCTTCAGCCAAATGATCTAGTACCAGCTTTGGAAGGTTGTGATTCCCTGGTTATTCTCACCAGTGCAGTACCGCAGATGAAGGCCCCACCTCAGCCTGGACAACGTCCAGAGTTTACATTTGCCCCTGGAGAAATGCCTGAACAAATTGACTATCAGGGTCAGACCAATCAGATTGAGGCAGCCAAAAGGGCAGGTATACAACAGATTGTTCTAGTTGGCTCCATGGGAGGAACAGATGAGAATCATTTTCTCAACACGATCGGTAATGGCAATATCTTGATCTGGAAGCGTAAAGCCGAGCAACATTTGATTGACTCGGGTATTGACTACACAATTATTCGAGCCGGTGGGTTACTGGACCAGCCAGGTGGCAAGCGAGAACTCGTTGTCAGCAAAAATGATGTCTTGCTAAAAAATCCACCAGAAGGCATCACAACGTCGATTCCTCGGGCTGATGTTGCGGCGGTCGTGGTTCAAGCCTTGCTACAGACCACTGCCCGCAATAAGGCCTTTGATGTAGTTTCGAAACCAGAGTCACCGAATCAAACACCAGTCAACAATGACTTTAAGGCTCTATTTGCTCAAACCCAAGCTGGTTTATAGGTGAACTTAAGTTGCAAATACAAAGCCAATTACCCATGTCTTTAAGCTGATTTCTGCATACTTCCAACGAGCCTATATATTTATCCCATAGTAATCTCGAACATCTTTCCGTATTAGGAATATAAGCATCGGTATCCCAAAGAAAATGTATGCCGATGGAATATAGAGAACAGTAAGGACGAGGGCAACGATGTAAATTGCCTTGTTCGGTTTATGGACAATACAGGCAAAGAGAGTGGCCGCAATGCCTAGCAAGATTGAAAATAATCCAAAGCCATAGAAAAATACAGCAGGTAATTCAGCTGCATTGAGGACAGCTTCAAACCTTGGTAATACGCAGAAAGCAACACCTAAACCCAGATATAGCAATCCACTGAGTATCAGCGGGATGCGTATTAGGGAAAAAGGATTTTTTTGATGAGTCATGACTTTTTTCAGGAGAATCAGCAATGCCTAAGCTAGGTATAGCAGGTCTCGGTTCACTGAATCTGCCCTCTCAAATCCCATGAAGCTACATATACAATAAAAGTATCTGTCAACTGAGGTTGAGGCCATGCCAGAGCAAACCCGGCAATCGTGGGATTTTGGGCGCTTTTTTGACACCCTCAACTACTTTGAGGCCATCCCCATCATTAGCTCACTACAAAACATGTTCTTTGGTTCACCACCACCGCCGCCGCCCCAACTTCAAGCCAATGTAGTGTTTGACTTTCGTCAGCCTACAGAGCAAATGCGTGAACTATGGGGCGCTCTTGACGATGTGGTCATGGGGGGCGTCAGCCAGAGTGGAACCCAGCTACAACCTGAGGGTTTAGCGTTTACCGGATATGTTTCGACCGCTAACTCCGGGGGGTTTGCCTCGGTGCGCACGCGCAACTTTGAACCACCGCTAGATCTTAGTAACTACAGTGGCATTGAACTACGGGTCAAGGGCGATGGGCAACGCTATAAATTCTTTTTGCGTGATGGTGCGGGCTGGGACACTGTTGCCTATGCCTATTCTTTTGATACAGCTAATGGGGGCTGGGTAACTGTGCGCATCCCGTTTGCTGACATGAAGGCAGTACAACGGGCAAGGGTAGTGCAACGGCCTCCAATTAATAGAGGCAGCATCTATTCGCTGCAAATGATGTTGAGCAAATTTGAATATGATCGACAGCTCAATCCCCACTTTGAAGCAGGGCCGTTTAAGCTATTGGTAGAGTCAATTAAGGTTTACTAGCAGAGTTGTCGCTGATGGGAAACCAGAATTAAACGAGCCTATTTATAACTGCGTTGCGTCAGTTCAACGTTATCAAAAGCCAGTGTCTCTTTATGTAGCTCAGGGGGTTGTTCGTCACCACTGTAGGCCCAAGCTGCTACATAAGCATAGTCTTGATCATTTCGTTTGGCTTCACCATCACTGGTTTGATATTCTTCACGGAAATGACAGCCACAGGACTCTTCTCGATTGAGGGCATCACGGGCCATAAGTTCACCCAGTTCCAGAAAATCAGCTAGACGACCGGCATATTCTAGATTTTTGTTGAGGGTGTTAGCTTTGCCAGGAACCCGGAGATTTTGCCAGAATTCTGCTCGTAGGGATTGGATTTGGCTAATTACAGCTTTGAGACTATTGCGATCTCGACTCATGCCCACATGGTCCCACACCAGCTGCCCCAGTTCTCGATGGAACTGCATCACAGTTTTATCACCCTGGATACTGAGGAGCTTTTGGATTTTTGTTTGCACCGAGGCCTCAGCTTCAGCAAAGGCATCATCGGTAGTCTCTACTGCTGGTAAAGGGGTACGAGCCAGATAATCCCCCAGGGTGTACGGAATTACAAAGTAGCCATCGGCCAATCCTTGCATCAGGGCACTGGCCCCAAGACGATTGGCTCCATGGTCTGAAAAGTTGGCTTCGCCCAGAACAAATAAACCAGGTACCGTACTCATCAGATGATAGTCCACCCACAGACCGCCCATGGTATAGTGCACCGCTGGGTAAATGCGCATGGGTTGTTGGTAGGGGTTCTCGTCGGTGATGCGTTGATACATCTGGAAAAGATTGCCATAGCGGTTTGCGATCGCATCCTCACCATCCCGCGCAATGGCATCCCGAAAATCTAGATACACTGACAGCCCCGTTGCCCCCACACCACGACCGTCATCGGTCATATGCTTAGCATTGCGTGAGGCCACATCCCGAGGCACTAAATTGCCAAAGCTAGGGTAGCGTTTCTCCAGGTAATAATCTCTCTCATCCTCAGGAATCTCATTGGGCGAACGATTATCCCCTGGTTTTATCGGCACCCAAACACGGCCATCGTTCCGCAAACTCTCACTCATCAGGGTGAGTTTTGACTGATAGTCTCCTGATACCGGAATACAGGTGGGATGAATCTGGGTATAGCAAGGGTTGGCAAAATAAGCCCCACGCTTATAACAGCGCCATGCTGCTGTCACATTAGAGTTGCGACCATTGGTAGATAGGTAAAACACATTGCCATAGCCGCCGGTACACAAGAGTACCGCATCACCCTGGTGCCGCTCTAACTCACCAGTAATTAAATTGCGGGTAATAATTCCCCTGGCATGGCCGTCAATAACAACCAAATCCAACAGTTCACGCCGGGTGAAAATTTCAATCTGGTGGGCCATTTTCATCATGGCACTGTAGGCCCCTAGCAAGAGCTGTTGACCCGTTTGCCCACGGGCATAGAATGTGCGCGATACTTGAGCCCCCCCAAAGGACCGATTGGCTAATAACCCACCATACTCTCGGGCAAAGGGTACGCCCTGGGCAACACAGTGATCAATAATGTGATTACTAATCTGGGCAAGACGATACACATTCGCCTCTCGGGAACGATAGTCTCCCCCCTTGATGGTGTCGTAAAACAACCGCCAAACACTATCACCATCATTGGGGTAGTTTTTAGTGGCGTTAATCCCACCTTGGGCCGCAATACTGTGGGATCGTCGAGGAGAGTCTTGAATACAGAAACTTTTTACGTGGTAACCCAGCTCAGCTAGTGTCGCCGCTGCGGATGCTCCTGCCAAACCCGTGCCGACAATGATAATCGTATGCTTACGTTTGTTGTTGGGATTGACCAGCTGGCAGTGGTCTTTAAAGTTGTTCCACTTGTCTTTTAAGGAACCATGGGGAATGCGAGGATTTAAAGGCATAAGTGTAACGATAAGGAGTCGGTTGAGGTAAAGGGGGGTGCGTCTTCTTGGTTATTGGGTCTTGGTTATTGGTTTTGAGTTGCTGGCCTTTAATGTTTAAGAACACAAGAAAATTAGAGCTTTGAGAATCTGTTGCGGTCAGGAATTTGTGGAGCTGATAATTCCAAATTCATACCTCAAAATTCAACATTTTTTTAGGTGATGAGCCCCAAATATATGGCTAAGGGTAAGACAATAAAGCCCAACGCGATGCCGATGGCTAATATAAAACTTGTCCCATACATGATGGGGCGTAGGGTGGCATTTAAGGCACCTAAGGATTGAAACGCACTCCAGATGCCGTGGCGTAGGTGGCTGGCAAGCATTACCATGACGCCGATGTAGCTAATCAAGTAGAAAGGCTGCTGAAATTTTTCGATAACCAGCCGCGATAAGTCGCGGATATCTGAGCCTGGTACGGTGTAGCGCACACCAAACTTAAAGGTGAGCAGATGCCAGACTAAAAAACTGCCCAGAACCAGCCCGGTAATGATCATGGAGCGAGAACTCATAGATTGGTAACTAGGCGTTCCGGCAGATGTATAGATGGCATATCCCTGAGGTCGTGCCCGCAACCGCCCCCAAAAAATCTGTATGCCCATCACAACGTGAATCAGCACAAACCCTAACAACCCCAGCTCAATCAGCCATGTCAATGGCCCCAATTGCTCGATCAGGTGACCATAACGGTTATAGCCATCGGCGCTAACTAGCAACACGAAATTGCCCGTCATATGAATGATGACAAAGGTGACCAAGGCTAAACCACTAAGGCCAGTGATGAGCTTTTTGCCAATGGATGACTTGTAAAGGGTAAGCAGGCGGTTTGACCCAGCCGAGGACGTAGAAGTCATAGTTGCTAATGCTGCGATTAGTTCTATTGTGTCTGGTTTACGAAAAGCCTTTGGAAGAATCGCAGGAAAAGTATAGAAGGCAAGTGGCCATGGCCCACTGCCCACTGCACCTTCCCCTGCCTAGGCCAGCGAACGACCCATTCCCTGACGAATGCCTAAAATATTTCTGCCAAGAGCCATAGTCGCTGCCATAGCTGTTTACTATAGAAAGTCTGTTGAGTTGATATGTTAATTGAGTTGGGAAATGCAAGCCATGGACTACACCCTGGTTTCAGAGCTGATGGACTACACCCTGGTTTCAGAACTGGTGGGTACTGCTGTAGGCACAGCGGCATTGGTGGGTGCAGTGATGGCGAGTCGCCTGGGCAAACAGAAGGCCCAGCAAGCGACCGAACTGTCTAAGTTGGAGGGGACAAAAACCAAGCTAACTCAACAGGTAAATCAGGCTCAGACACAAAATAAAACCTTGAATGAGGCCATGGCCCTGGCTAAGGATGCGGTTATGGGCCTGGAGCAACAGGTGAGTGAGCTGAAGGCAGAACGCGATCGCATCTCTAAAATGGCCACTGCCGCTGAAGCTAAAGTGGCTCAGCTAGAAGGCAAAACAGCTCAATTAGAAGGCAAAGCGACTCAGCTAGAAAGCACAACGACTCAGCTAGAAGGTCAAGTAGCGGGTTTGACTTCAGAGAAACAGACGCTGGAGCAAACTTATAAAACGGAATGCGATCGTGCTAGCAACTTAGAACGCTCATTAAAAGCCACCCAGCAACGTCTGAATAGCCTAGAACAATCAGAGCAGCAGTTACGCCAGCTACGCCAAGAGACTCAGACTCGCCAAGCTGATTTGGAAACCCAACTGGGGCAACTACAGACCCAAACCTCAACTCAGCAGCAGCAGCAGAAGGATTTAGAGACTGAAAAACGTCAGCTAGCTCAAACCGTTAAGACCTTAGAACAAAATAAGCAGCAGCTAGAGCAAACCCTGGCTGACGCCCAGACAGAAGCCACCCAAGCCCAAGCAACCGTTACCCAGCTCACGCAGCAATTAGAACAAGCCCAAGCCCAAGCCCAAACAGAAGCGACTCAGGCCCAAGCAACCATCACTCAGCTGACTCAGCAGTTAGAACAAGCCCAAACAACCGCCCAGACAGAGCAACAACAAGCGGCAGCAACCATTCATCAGCTCACCCAGCAACTGCAACAGGCAGAAGCGGCAAGCGAGACCGCTCAGACAGAAACGACCCAAGCTCAAACAACCATAACCCAGCTCACGCAGCAGTTAAAACAAACCCAAGCAACGGCTCAGGCAGAGACAACCCAGTCCCAAGAAACGATTACCCAACTCACCCAGCAGTTAGAACAGCTAGAACACACCAGAGCAACATCTCAAACAGAAGTTACTCAGGCTCAGACAACCATTACTGAACTGACGCAACAGCTAGAGCAGGTAACCTCACAGCTAGCCCAATTCCAGGCTCAGACATCAACCCAGCAGCAACAGCTTAAGAATTTAGAGACTGAAAACAGTCAGCTAGCCCACACCGTTACAACTCTAGAACAAAATAAACGACAGCTAGAGCAGTCCCTTGCGGCTGTGCAAACTGAAGATGAGCAAGTTCAGACAGCGATCAATCAGCTAACGCAGCAACTAGAACAAACACGCGAAACATCCCAGGCGCAAATCGAAGCAGCTCAAGCAACCATTGCTGAACTCACCCAGCAACTGGAGCAAGCGCGCGAAACATCACACACAGAAACGACCCAGGCTCAATCGACCATCGACCGCCTCACCCAGCAGTTAGAACGGATAGAGCAAGCCCAGGCAACGTCTCAGATGGAAGCAACCCATGCTCAATCGACCATCGATCAACTCACCCAACAACTAGAGCAAGTTAGAGCCGCTGCTCAAACAGAGTCTGCTCAGACTGAGACAACGATTGTTCAGCTGACTCAGCAACTAGAGCAGGTACGAGAACAGCAGGCTACGGCTATCCAGCAGCAAGAACAGATCGCCCAGCGTGAACAAACTAAGGTAGCCAGCTTGGGGCAAGAACGTGACCAGTTAAAACGTGACGTGGCAACCAGCCAGACCCAATTAGCTCAAACTCAGGCTCAGATTGCAGTATTAGAAGCAGAATTAGCCCAGGCACAGAAGTCTCTAGTAGATGCCCAGCTTTCCCATGATCGTGAAACAGCTCTACGCAATCAGCTAGAAGAACTAACCCAAGCTCATCAGCAACTGGCACAACAGACAGCTCAGAATACTCCCCAATTAAGTCGCCAGGTGGAGGAGTTGACAGCAATGAATGCTCAACTGACTCAACAATTACAAGCCGCTCAGCAAACCATGACAACCCAGGCAGATCAGCTGAAAGTAACGGCTAAAGAGCAAGTGGCTATGAAAGAAGCCCTAGAGATTAGCCAAACTGTAATTGCGTCTCTCAAAAAACAACAAACCACTCCCGCACCATCGTCTGCCGTTGCGGTCCCCCCGTCTTCTCCATCTCCCGTTTCGGCAACAACAGCCCCAACTCCCACGCAGCCCAATGAACAGCCATCGACACAAGCTGCCAGCCTCACCACAGAACCATCTCAGGACACTACAACAGCCAAGGGGATAACGGGCAAAAGCTTTGTAATTACAGGCACACTCAAGGCTCTTACCTATGAGCAAGTGACCAAGCTAATTACTGATGCGGGCGGACGGCTTAATAAAATGCCCAGTGGAAAAACCGATTACATTATTGTTGGCAAAAACCCTGGCAGTAAACTCAAAAAAGCTGAAAAGTATAATACCCCGCAACTCAATGAAGCCCAGCTGCTAGCCCTGTTTGATACTGCTGATCAGTAGTGTAAAAGCAATACTACTTAGCCAAGACTTACCGGCTGAAGTTGATGCCCCATGGTTTTTATCGTTAACTTGCTGTTGACTTTCACCAGATCAATCTGCTCTGGGTCAGCCTGCTTAAACAGTCGTTGAATGGGTTTAATGTAGCTAGAAAACATGAGTGTTTCTGGAGATGTGAGGTGCAAGTAAATCTCTTCACTAAGCCACTGAATCCCATACTGCACAAATTGCCAGCTAACTTTGGAACATGGGAAGACTAAAAGACATAGAGGCAGAAGCTCATTTTTAATAACCGATATATTGCCCTCCAGCAAAGAGAGCCAGATGTAGGTTTGAAACATGCTCAGATCGCGAACACTGGAGGTTTGCACCGGATCTGACTGGATGCAACCCTGACGACTAACATGATTTGGAAAAGTGCGTAATGCTCGATGATAAACCGCACTGGCAATAGGTTCCGTCAGGGGCAACATTCTGGTCACAAGTGCCGCTGCCGGGCTGTTGGATGAATGGTTACCTGCTGCTATGCATACGCGCTGCCAAGGCATACACAGCAATTCTTCAGTCAGTTGCAAATATGGAGAGAGCCAGATGCGCTCATAAACATCTAAACGACTTAAGATCCGTTGTCGAGATAGATGAATCTGTGTACTTAAAAAGCCAATGGCACGAAGATTGGTAGATGTTGAAATCAGAGATTGTAACCCCTTGAGTAACGGCGCTAATCCTTGCATCAATTGATGAAACTTGGGCAGTATCTGAAGTGCAACTACCTGTTTACTATCAATAGTGTGCAAATGGTGCAAGACCGGGGCAAATACAAAATCTCTCACATAAGCTTCCATTAAATATTGATAAATAGCCACTATCTGATGAGTGATTTTTTGAGCTTCAAGAATTTGCAATGGCATATGGCTATCCATCATCAGATGTTGCGCCCTTAACCCTGACATTGTGCAGTGGGCTGTTAGGTTTCCCAAAACTTTTCTACGGGTTTCTTGACGGGCTTCTGCTGACACGGCAACAGCAAGACGTGCCTTCACATGGCTATGTGCTTGCAAAGAGATTAATCCCAGCTTGGGCAGATAGCGGATCAGCCAAATTTTAAGTAGGTCAATATTCAGTTTTTCTGAAGCTGGCGGGGAATCACAGGGTATCTCAACCATGACTATTCATCAAAAAACTATAAGGAAAAACTCGTTTTCCAATCACCAAAAGCGACTCCGATAGTTTTTACCATCCTCAATACAATACTGAGTGTTTTTTTGATGTTAGCCATAGGAATACGCTGTGTTAAAGATTACGAATCTTACAGCTATACTAATCGTAGAAATCCTGATAGTGCAAGACAAAAACAGGGTCAAATCACTCGGTATTTAGATATCTCTCTAAAGATGAGAAATATAAGACAAAAGACTGCGTTTAATGAGAAGAATGAGAGGGAATGAAATTATTTAAAAACAGAGATCTAAATAACATATCGGCCAAAAATGAAGAGATAGCATATTGCACAATAGGAGTTTGAGATTACTCTCTCTATTGTTAGTAAATTCTGTGGGGCTTGGTTAGCTATCTTACTCCCGAACACTCTATTCAGATGTGTTCTATTGAACCGTTCAATTAGTTGAACGGAAACTTATGGAGTTTATTTTAAATGCATTGACTTATCTATTGACTTATACGAAATTCTGACTAGTAACGCCCGATACCGAAGGGCATCCCTAAGGCATTGCCCCTACAGGATTGTCCATTTTTAATCAGGGTGAATAAATTCGGATTTGGTATGACATGAATGGGCCTCTAAAAAACTAGCCCTGTCTTTTCATGACCAATGAAGAGACAGGGCTGTAGTTTAAAGCTATTAATCATTAGCGGCTGGGCCACCAAAGCAATAGTTTTAGTCTTGAATGGTCACGGACACTATCTTATCGCCACCCTTAATGGCATTAACAACATCCATATCTGTGGTTTTACCAAAGACTGTGTGAACTCCATCCAGGTGAGGTTGAGGAGAATGGCATATGAAGAACTGACTACCTCCTGTATCACGACCGGCATGGGCCATGGATAGACTGCCTGCCTCGTGCTTGTTAGGGTTGATTTCACACTTGATTTTATAGCCAGGGCCACCAGTCCCAGTACCATTGGGACAACCGCCCTGAATCATAAAGTTGGGGATGACGCGGTGGAAATTGAGCCCGTCGTAGAATCCGTCTTTGGCAAGTTTGACAAAGTTTGCAACTGTATTGGGAGCATCGTTATCGAAAAAGTCGATATTGATAGTTCCCTTCGCGGTTTCCATGATTGCTTTAGTCATGCAGGCATCCTCGTATAGCAAAGCGGGTTAAAACCTTTGCCTATGATGGCAGCAAGCGTAGTTTGGCTCAAGCTGAGTTGCAGATATCTTATCGACGACGTTTGGTTTTGTTAGTTTTTTTAGCTTTTGGCGCAGGTTTCTTGCTGCCTTTAAAGCGATTGAGGGCGGCACTGGCAGCAGCTACAACACGGCTGTCAGTATCTCTAAGTGCCTGCCGCAGAAAGGGAATTGCCTTGATGGAACCAGATTCTTGAAGGGCTGTAATGGCTGCTAGACGAACATCAGCATCGACATCTTTGGTGAGCTTGCCAAGCTGGGGGACAGCGCGAATAGCTTCCTTACGATTGAGGGCGGCGGTTTTACCTAGTTCAGCTGCGGTTTGAGTCAGTTGGGTATTCTGGCTGGCATTGGGCTGGCCAGGTGCAGTCGTTGTCTCAACCGAGGTTGTGGCCACTGTCTCTGGGGGGGGAGCGGGTTCAGATGTGGCTCCAGGTGGATTGTTGCTCTCTGCCCAGGGATCTGGAATGGGTGTAAAGGTTTGTTCTGGAATGGGTTGAGTGGCTTCAATTGGGGGCGCTGAAACCTCGTTGACTGCATCTGCCGTCGTTTCTGGCACTGCATTGGTTTCTTCTTGAAAGCCAATGCCGGTCAATGCTGCAATACGCGCTTCGTATTCGGCGTCTAGCTCGGTGAGTTGTTCTTCATGGGTGTCTTGGTAACGCTCAATTTTGGCGGCCAATTGCTGTTCGTAGTCAGCGGCCATTTTTTCCAGGGCTGCATTTAAATCTTGGGCATGATCTTCCTGGATGCGGTTCAAGCGATTAATGGATTGCTGTAAGGCATTATCCTGGCGACGAATAATGCGTTGCATTAAGAAGGCGGTTACACCCGAACCGATCCCCAATCCAATTAATACGCCTATCCCTGCTTGCGTCGCCATAACAGCGCTTCCTCATGTAGGTTCACTTTCTAAATCAGATGGATTATCCCCTAAAATCAGATGGATTATCCCCTATGATGCCAAAGTTTGACATCGGTAATGGCCATTAGGTACACCCACTGGTAATGTATTACACCTCGTTACACTATTGACTGCAGAATTGCTGAATGTGTTCTGCTTCAAATAATTTGCATTACCGTGTAGATATTGTTGATTTGATGAGGGAGCTTATTATCTTTGACTGAGGCACTTAGATTGGATACATCAGGAAATAGTGTAGATGCGATCGCAACGGAACAAATAGACGAAAAGGCATTAGAGCTGGCGACAGCCATTGCCAATGCCGCCGATGACCGGAAAGCAGAGGATATTTCTATCCTACAGGTGGGTGATGCGTCCTATCTAGCTGATTACTTTGTAATTGCCACTGGGTTTACCAATGTCCAGGTTCGTGCGATTGCCCGCTCCATTGAGTCCACCATCGAAACGGACCATGGCCGCTCTCCTCTACGTACAGAGGGCGTTGAAGAAGGGAAATGGGTGATTTATGACTACGGTGACGTCATTGCCCACATTTTTCAGCCACGTGAGCGCGAATATTACGATCTTGAGGCATTCTGGGGCCACGTTAAGCGCATTGAGTTTATTCCTACGCCCCCCTCTGGCATGGGGCAATAGGCCAAAGCGAGTGCTTATCCTATGATGAAGTTATTAAAACGTAACCATTGGCCATGAAACGCTCTGCACCACGCTGTCCTGTTCCTGCTGAGCAGCTACCTATTCGAGAATATGAGGAAATGCGGGAGTCCTGGTTTTATAGCTGGGGTGCCCGTAGTTTGCGTGGTTACACCGTCCCTGTTCTAGTGGTTTGGGGGCTCAGTTGGTTAGTCTCCGCACCGATTGCCGCTGCCAGTTTTGCTCCAACCAAATTTTTGACTCAGTTTTTGGTGAGTGCCTCATTGGGAGCTTTGGTGATACCAACGCTAACGTTGCTACAGCTTTATGTGGGTTGGTCCCATGTGGGTCATCGCTTGCAAATCAGGGACCTGCCCTACGAAGAGTCGGGTTGGTATGACGGTCAGATATGGACTAAGCCTGATGATGTATTCAATCGCGATTGCCTGATCGTGGATTACCAGGTGAAACCAATCTTAAGTCGCCTGAGAAAAACCTTTGGTATCATAGCCAGCTGCCTGGCAACCAGTATTCTGGGGTGGTCGCTCCTCTAACTATTTTCCTGTTTTGCCAAGATAAGTCAGGTATTCAGTTTTTATCGGTGTATTCTGATCCCGGTTCATATGGTCCGGTATCTTTGTATATCTTATATATCGTCATTTTCTAGCTGTTTCAATCAAAATTTATGCCTAGGCCAAGCCGTATCTCCACTACTCCATTGGCAGTCCAACTGTTGAGAGAAGGGATTGTCGAGTCTGTTCATCAGGTCCACGCGGCAGTGGCTGATAGTCGCGGGAGACTACTATCAGGAGCTGGTGATGCAGATAATGCCAGCTTTATACGTTCTGCCCTGAAGCCCTTCCAAGCGATGGCCATTGCATCTACAGGGGCTTTGGATGCGTTTAAGCTTACTGACAAAGATTTGGCCATTATCTGTGGTTCTCACCAAGGCCTGACCCACCAGGCCCGGCAAGTATTTGGCATTTTGTGGCGTGCTGATTTAGAACCTACGTGTTTACGATGTCCGGTGCCCGATGGCAAGAAGAGCCCGTTAGAACACAACTGTTCAGGTAAGCATGCTGGCATGCTGGCATGCTGTAAACAGCAAGGATGGGAACTCAATACCTATCTGAACCGCAATCATCCTTTGCAACAGCTGATTCTCAATCGCTTTGCCAGTTTATTGGGAATGCCATCTGACGAGTTTATTTGCGCCCACGATGACTGTGGTGCTCCCACCTATTTCATGCAGCTGCGACAAATGGCAACGCTGTATGCCAAATTGGCGTCAGGAGAAAACCTGGAGATGGAGCGAGTTGTGCGAGCCATGACACACCATCCGGAGATGGTATCAGGCCCCGGCGGATTTGATACGGAATTAATGTGCTTGACCCATGGCGAAATTCTCAGTAAGTCTGGGGCAGAAGGGATTCAATGTATGAGTCGAGTAGGGGAAGGCTTGGGGGTAGCCCTGAAGGTCGTGGATGGCTCTAAGCGGGCTAAATATGCAGCGGCTCTCCATGTTTTACGACAGTTGGGATGGATTTCTCCAGATATTGCCGACACGATGGCCGAAACCTATTTAAATTTGAGCGACTACAAGCGGCTCGATATGGTTGGTGAAATTGACCTTGTTTAGTTTCTTGAAAAGCCTACTGTCATGGGCTTTTGGCAGAATTAGATATGAAAAAATCTGGGGATCAAAAATTAATGGCAAAAAAGTATTGCACTTTACACAACCCATAGCTATAGTAGTAAAGCGCTGACGCGGGGTAGAGCAGTCTGGTAGCTCGTCGGGCTCATAACCCGAAGGTCGTTGGTTCAAATCCGGCCCCCGCCACTTAAGAAAAAATAAGGTTCGAAGTTTAACTTCGAACCTTATTTTTTTGTGTATCTCATCTAATTTCCTTAGTGTTTAAGACAACCTGTGGGCTTGGCCAGAAATGTTAACTTAAGTAAAGTATTTGCTTTGCTGTTGTTTGTTATGACCCTTTCGTTTGTCCGTCGTTGTATTTACCGTCTGGCTTTGTCGGTGCTATTGGTGGGGGTGCTGATTTTAGGGCCATCATTACCGGCCCAAGCTCTCGGTGGTGAACAAGTACCGTTGGGGGAGCCTGCTCCTGCCTTTACGCTCCCCACAAATGTAGGCGATGGGGAAATTTCCCTAACAGATTACTTGGGACAGTGGGTTGTTCTCTATTTCTACCCCAAGGACTTTACCCCTGGTTGCACGTTGGAAGCACAACGCTTTCAGCGAGATTTACCAGAGTTTATTGAGCGCAAGACCCAGGTTATTGGTGTCAGTGCTGACGATGTGGATAGCCATGCTGAATTTTGTGATTCCGAAGGCTTAAAGTTTCCCTTACTGGCAGATACTGATGGTGCGGTGAGCCGTGCCTATGGGTCTTGGATGAAACCCATGTCGATGCGCCATACTTATCTAATTGATCCGGATGGGACCATGCGCGAGCGTTTTCTCGGTGTGCGCCCGGCGATCCATAGCCAAGAAGTCCTGGCCCGATTGGACGAACTCCAGGCCTAATAATCGTGTGGGGACGTTCCATGGAACGTCCCCACACGATTTGGGGTATGGCTTTACGATTTGGACAACCCACGATTGGGTGATAGGCCTTAAAAAATGGTCTTGAGGTATTCGCGGCGCATGGTTGCGATCGCATCAATCGAAATTCCCTTAGGACAGACCGCCTGACATTCTCCGTGGTTAGAGCAATCACCAAAGCCTTCGGCTGTCATTTGTTCAGTCATGTTGATGACACGCTGACGGCGTTCGGGATGTCCCTGGGGAAGTAAAGACAGATGAGCCACCTTCGCCGCAGTAAATAGGGCGGCAGACGCATTGGGGCAAGCCGCTACACAGGCTCCACAGCCAATACAAGTGGCATAATCAAAGGCAGTTTGCGCTTTACCAGGGGCAACAGGAAGACTATTAGCTTCAGGCGCAGACCCGGTTTTTACAGATACAAAGCCCCCGGCTGCCATGATCCGGTCCAACGCACTGCGATCTACCACTAAGTCTTTAACAACTGGGAATGCCTGAGCCCTCCAAGGCTCGATGACGATGGTATCCCCATCTTTGAAGTTACGCATATACAGTTGGCAAGTAGCCGTACGCAGCTCTGGTCCATGGGCCTGACCATTGATCATCAGGTCACAAGAGCCACAAATTCCCTCTCTACAATCGTGATCAAATTCCACCGGCTCTTGCCCCGAGGCTGTGAGCTGTTCATTGAGTAAATCAAGTAATTCTAGAAAGGACATATCGGGGGATACGCCTGAAAGGCGATAGTCCTCTATATGCCCTGATTGATCAGGAGCTGCCTGTCGCCAAACCTTAAGCTTAAGCTGCATTGTTCGTCATTGTTTTATCGATGGAATACATAGCCCTGAGATCTACGGTGCCGCTCAGAACTTATAGCTTGGCGCACATAGCTGTTGCTAGACACAAGGCAGATTTGTTTGCCAACAGTTCAATAGTACGCCCAGGGCTTCATGACTGCCACAACTATTATGTAATCCGACATTAGGCTGAAAAAAATAGTACTTAATATCTTTTGTTGGACTACCTCTTGTTTTTCAAGTCCGCAATTTTTCAGAATAGTTGACTACAAGTTTAAGTAAACACTCATCAAATTTCCTTGTTGTTACTGGCGTTTTTGCTATGACTCTCCTTTAGGGTATACATACAGGATTTAAAGATGTTTAGAGACCATAAATTGACTGAGCTAAGGTAATCTTGTCATGATGAATCGCGTTTGTTTGATGGCGGCAACAACTGCCATATTGACATTCTTTAAGGCACAAGTAGCTTTTGCTCACACTGTTTCCTATGACTTCACTGTAGATGTTACATCCGGCCCCCTCGCAGGAGAGCGCTATATAGGGTTAACATCCGTTGATGTCACGAATTTACTGAAAGAGAGTTACGAAACGGTTCGGCCTACGTCAATTATCTTTGATTTTGGTGGCATCACATTTACTGATGACAATGATGTTTTAGATATTGATGCCAACTCTCCAAAAGTCAACTTTCAAGATGGCCAGTTTATGGGTATCACCTATATCGTTTCTCGTTTAGGTAATAACCCTGCGGAAATTCCGCTTATTAACGATGTCGCAGTGGATGGATTTGCGATTGACAACAATGAATTTGGATATGTTGTGGGGGCAAATCTTTACCGAGGAGATACTGTGAATCATGCATTGCCCCCCAACTCGACTAGTCCAAATAGGCAGTCGGTGCCAGAGCCGTCTGTTTGGTTAGGCTTTGCCACAGTGGGCTGTGGCTGCTGGCTAACGCGCCGTCTAGGTTAGCAACACCCCCCTCCGTCATAGAACCAGGTGGATGGGGTTAAAACAATCTCATTAGGGAACTTGCTGGCCAGGTTAGCTGCAGTTTTATCGCATACTGCCAGGGGAATGCCTGGCTGCATGATATGTCCGGACTGATCGTCAAGGTACTCTTCTGTGCCAGCATAGACAGCTGTTTTGCCAGTAAAGACACAGGCTCCATCAGGAGGAAGGGGAACCTTGAACGCAACTGAGTCTAAGCTTTCTAGCAATAGGGGTTGATCTAGGTTGTAGGTTTCTTTACCCAGTAGACGGTAGGGGCGACGGGCTCGGATTTCCACCTGGCCAAAACCCGTGTCAATTAAGGCCTGAATATACTCGTTATAGGTGAGGGCTCCCGACAGGCATAGAGCCCGTAACCGTTCGTCTGCTTGCAAGTGGGGGGGGATTGGGCGGGTGGCAATGGGATCACTCATGACCAAACGACCGCCAGGTTTAATCACTCGATAGGCTTCTTTTAGAGCCCGCACTAGATCCGCCGGTTCAAAAATGTTGAACAGACAGTTCTGTGCCATCACATCGACGGAATTGTCGGGGATGGGCAAATCGAATGCATCACCTTTACGAATGTCGACAAAGCTGGGGTCAAACCAGTCGTTTTCTTCGGCAGCGATGGCTAGATTGCGCTGGGCTGCATCCCTCATCGCATCTACAGGATCCACAGCAATGACCCCCTGGGGCCGCCGTGAAAAATAGGCAAATTGTAAGGCTTCAATGCCACCACCAACGCCAACATAGAGCACGGTAGGGTCACCTGATAATTCGGACGGATGGACGGTTGTACCGCAACCGTAGTTCATTTCCTGCATCAGGGTAGGAACATTTAAGTCCGGTAGCTGCAATGGGGTGCTCTGAACACAGCACAGTCCTACCATGGGGTCTTCGGCCACGTCACTATAGAACTTAGCTGTGGTTTCAAGGTAGCTCATGTAATTCTCCTAGAAGAAAACGAAGGGGTGAGATAGAGGTCTGATTTTAGGCGGTTAGGCTGCTGTTATTAACGCCTACACAGCTGAAAATCTCCTGAAAATCGGCTGAACCTGTCGTGATGGCTTTGGATCATGCCATAGATTGTCTAATTTCTCTAATCTTGAAATGGTTAATAGAGAGAGGGGGGCTGTTGACTAATTTCTAATTCGAAGCAGTGAAATCCTTCAGGGTGTTGCCAGTTTTCGTTATTGGCATTGGCTAACTTGTGGGTGCTGCTATCGGTGGCAAAATTAGCGCAGAGCTGGTATAGACTCTCGTCAACTTTGCTATAGCCATAGGGCTCTTGAGTAATGGGATCTTGACGCTGATCATCCGGGTTTAGGGTGTCGGGTAGGACGTATTCTTCCTGGTCTTGATTTTGCCAATAAAGGGTATTTGCGATCGCATTCAAATCTTCCAATCGCTGTCGGTCACTCATGATCAGACGCTGCTGACCTGGTGTGCCCAACACCCAAAAACCAGCCGCTGCACCAGCAGCGACAGCCACAGTAGCGAGGGTGGCAAAGGTACGATCAAATGCTGAATGGTTCATAGTTTGCAAAGCGAGGTGGGCATAGCCCATCTGACGGTAGACGTTGAGTTAAATCTGAGCTGGACGTCGTTGAACCCATTGGTAGTAATATGCTAAGACGCTGCCGTCAATGACTAAAATAACCAGCACTTTGAGCAAAAACCGTGGAGTTAATTCGCCGCGCAAAAACGAAGTGAGAAACGCCATTAAGGTACCGATGCCCACCAATGCAACGATGAGTAGGGCAATATAGGTGAGCCATTTGCGGACACCGGAGTAGGTTTTTTCGCGATATACAGACAGGTCCTTGAGAATTCTGCGCATCAATAGCAGATATACCGGATAGGCCACCAACAGACGGGCTAGACAAAAGGCCACCTGAAACGATGAGTCGCCATAGGAACGGCTTAAGGGATCTGGGATGACGTGATTGATCAAGATAAACCCAATTTCTCCCAGTGCTTGGGTCCAAATTCCTAACGTGACAAACGAAAGCAGATAGATAAAGGCATCTCGCGCTGCTTCCCCTTGACCACCAGAGGGAGCAGGAATGGGCATGCCCACGAATTCTTCATAGACGACAAAATAGGCACGCTCAATCTCTCTTTGGGGCCAACCAAAATTGCGTAGTAGGCTACTAATAAACTCATCGGAGGCTCCCCGACTGCGAGCGGCTGCGATAAAATTTACCAGCTCTGAACGATTTTTAGGCTGGTTTAATGGGGTCTGAGGAGAGTTATCGGATATATCGTTAGATGGATCTTGGGCCATGGACACTCTAAATTAGCCTTTGATTCCGTTTACGCTAGCATCGCCATTGGAGCCTGTGACGGAAGTGAGGATATTTCTTAGTAATTGTCTCTGGAGTAATTGTCTCTGAAGGAATTGTCTCTGAAGGAATTGTGCCTAGTGCTTTTGGTGAGGGCTACGGGCTCCAGGCCATGGCCCTGGTGAGCTTTGGGGCAAGTCAAAAATATGTTGCTGTTGGTCATAAATGACCAACCCCCGCGCCTGATAATTTTTTAGGGCATGGGGACCATCAATGGAGTTGGTATGCACCCAGACCCGTGTTGAGGTGAGTTCCCAGGCTGTTTTGAGAGCCAGGGTTAGAAGATAGCCCCCGTGGCCTTGACCAATAAATTGAGGCAAGAGACCAAAATACTCAATTTTGGCACTGAGATCGGGTTGTTTTGACAGCTCAAAGTAGCCTGCTGGTACACCGTTGACATAGCCAACCCAGACACAAACGGACTCTTGGTTGAGATAATCGGCCCACTGTTGGTAGGTCCAACGCAGGCGGTCCATCCAGTACCATGATCCTCCCACTGCGGTGTAAAGGAATCGTTGGAATTCTGGACATGGGACAACAGCTTCTGTCAGGGTGATGTGCGTGGGCGAGGCAGGGTTAATCTGACTCACGGACAGCATTTCTAGATAGGTGGTGGTGACCTCTAGTCTTGACATAAATGGGTGAAGAGACGTTGCCTGCAACGTCTATACATGGGCTAATAGATCTAATTTTATTACTGGCGCAAGGTTGCAAGTTTGTTTTTTAGACTGTCAGCCTGTCTAATTAAATCAGTTTGAGACAGTTCTGACTGGTCTCCCGAACTCAGCCACTTTAGCTGTACAGTGTTCGCTTCAGCTTCGGCGTCCCCCAGAATCAAACAGCCAATAGCGCCGCTGCGATCAGCCCGCTTAAACTGTTTACCAAAGGCACTAGCACTCAAGTCGATTTCTACCGAAAATCCTGCATGGCGAAGCTTCTGAGCAAGCACTGTAGTCGCAGGCTCTGCTTTTTCACCTCGGGAAACGATGTAGAAATCTAAGGCAGGGACCGGTGTACTTTGCAGTTGCTGAAGTAAAATGGTGAGTCGTTCTAAACCAATGGCAAAGCCAATGGCTGGAACGTCTGGGCCGCCCAATTGTTGGACTAAACCATCATAGCGACCACCACCGCAGACTGTAGCCTGGGCTCCAAGATCCGCTGACATAATTTCAAAGGCAGTGTGGGTATAGTAGTCGAGACCTCGCACTAACCGAGGATTAATAGTGAAGTCAATGCCCAGGGCACTGAGCTGCTGTTGCACCTGGTTAAAGTGACGCTGGGAATCATCACTCAGATGATCCAGCAAACTGGGGGCATCGTTGACAATTTCCTGGGTGCGACTGTCTTTACTATCCAGAATACGCAGGGGGTTTCGCGTTAGGCGAGCTTGGGAATCACCGTCAAGTTCATCTCTGTAAGGGGTGAGGTAGTTCACTAAAGCATCGCGATAGACTTGGCGATCGGCTCCGCTACCGACTGAGTTGAGATCCAAGGTCAGAGACTTTAAACCCAGACTTTGGAGGATGTCGGTTGCGATCGCAATTACCTCCACATCCGCCCGTGGATCGCGACTACCCAAAATTTCTACATCTAGCTGATGAAACTGTCGCTGCCGCCCTTTTTGAGGACGCTCATAACGAAAGGCTGGCCCCGTATGCCATAGACGCTGTACACCGCCGCTTGCGTACAACTTATTACCAATAAAGGCCCGCACAAGACCAGCAGTAATTTCTGGCCGCAGTGTAATGGAGCGTCCCCCCCGATCTTCAAAGGAGTACATTTCCTTACCAACGACATCGGTGGCCTCACCAATGCCCCGAGCAAACAACTCTGTTTGCTCAAACATGGGTGGGCGAATTTCTCGATAGGCAGCGCGATTGAGAATATCACGAGCTACTGATTCCACATGCTGCCACACCGTTACCTCATCGGGCAGAATGTCACGGGTACCTCGCAGTGCCTGGATATTGCTCATTAGTGAACTGTTAAAAATTTGCAGTGGGCATTGCCCACCCTATCAAATGATCGCCAGCTTAAACTTTATCCACAACCAGAATTAGATTTTTCTGCAGAAAAGACCACAGATGGCAACTTTGGTTTAAGACACTAGCTCCTGCTGGCCATTGGAGAGATGCTGATCATTATGACCATTAGTAGTGGGCAGGTTGCAACAGTTAACGTCATCGATACAGACCTTGCCCCATTTCAGAGCCCAACGGACCAATGCCACCCGATTACCGGTGGCTGTTTTATTTAGAACATTACTGATGTGGTTATCAACGGTGCGCTTACTAATATCAAGCTCAGTTGAGATTTCTTGATTAGTTAAGCCAGCGGCAACCAGCTCAACAATCTGCAATTCCCGTTCTGACAAGGGAGTTTGCTCTTTTTCCTGGGAAGATTGGCTGGCTGACATGGAAGTACCCTTCACTCACTGCGTATATATGCTTAGTGCTTATTACATCATAACCATTTTTAAGATGAGGCGTGTTTGTTAGCTTTTTTACTTAATCTGCCCCATTTGTAACGGCCTGAGCAGAGATCTAAAATAAACTTGGAAAACTCTAGACATCCAGATATCTAACGTCTATCCAGCAATTGCCCAGCCCATTTCCATAGCCCGGTCAACCGACGACCGAGATTGAGCAATTCGGGGGCAACAGTGTCGCTTTCCACCAGCGGTGTGAATTGTTCCTGTAGTAGCTCCCTCAATCGGTTGCTAGTCAGGGGGCGATTCAGGCGACCCCGTTGGGCAATGGAAATAGAACCCGTTTCTTCAGAAACGACTATACACAGGCAATTTTCAATGCGTTCAGTAATCCCCATGGCTGCCCTGTGGCGAGTCCCCAACTGTCTTGAGGCAATTCTTTCTGAAATGGGCAGAATGACCCCGGCGGCTACAATCCGAGACGCACGGATGAGAATGGCACCGTCATGGAGCAAGGTACTGGTTTGGAAAATAGTCTGAATCAGTTCCTTGGATAGATCGGCGTTCAGCCGTACTCCAGGAACCGAGAAATCATTTTCATCAATGGGGGGGCCAAGTTCTAAAATCATTAGCGCTCCCGTACGTTTTTGAGAGAGTTCCCGAACGGCATCCACCAGTTCATCAATCACACCATCTGGTCTGGATGTGGGGCGACTGGTGGGAGAAAACAGCTGAATAAGTTCGCCCCGTCCCAAAAGTTCTAAAAATCGACGAATTTCTGCTTGTAGCATCAGGGCCATGGCCACAGCGGCCCCAAAGGATAAATTAGTCAGCACAAAACCAAGCAGCGATAGCTTTAGCGCATGGCTAAGAACGGCTGCCAGCATCAGCACAATAAGTCCTCGAATCATCCATAGGTTACGGCGCTCGCCAATAACCACCAACATTAGGTAGATGAGAACGAGAACAAGGGCAATATCGATGATATGGATGAACAGACCTAGCAAATGTCAGCCCCAACCTGGGTTTTCAATATAAGGATCTAAATAGTGCGTTAGACATTGCGTTAGACGCTCGGCTTTAGCATTCAAACCGTTCTTCTAATCACGGTAGCGGGGGCTACGTATCCTGCATATCGCTTTGAGAAGGACCCTGGTTGTTGGCCTGCCAAGGTAACCAACGCTTCCTCTAATTGCATTTACGAGATGCCACGGCAGATCTCAGGATGCACCCAGTTCAAAAATCAGGATTTACAGGATAAGACGCCACAGATAGCGTTAATAACTGTGGACGATTCATTGCTAAAGCGGCGGCTACTGTAAAGACTACCCAAGATGGCCCGCAGCATGTATCTTGGCTTCTATTCTAGGCAACAGCTCCATTGACCGCCAGATAGCCAAGCTCAGCTCCTTAAATAGCTGGGGAGACGGTCGTAGCGGATTAAGTCTGCATCGGTTTCTCGCTCTACTATTAATGAGGCCTCACCGTTTTTCACCAATACGGCTGCCGGTCGAGGAACGCGATTGTAGTTGGAGGCCATGCTGTAGTTGTAAGCTCCAGTGGCGGGAATAGCGACGATGTCGCCCGCCACTAAAACAGGCAGCTGGGCATCGTGAATCAGCACATCTCCCGATTCGCAGTGTTTACCTGCCAAGGTAACGGTTTCACTGAGGGGGGCTGACATTTTGTTAGCTGCTAACACTCGGTAAAGCGACTGATAAGTAATCGGACGAGGATTGTCAGACATACCGCCATCTACCGCAGCATAGGCACGAATACCGGGGACAGTCTTCTGGCCGCCGATGGTATAAGCGGTGATACAAGCTGTGCCAATGAGAGAACGTCCTGGCTCGCAGATTAATTTGGGTAAAGCCACATTGGCCTCTTGGCAAGCTTTGACCATGTTTTCGCAAACGACCTGTGCCCAATCAGTAATGCTGGGTGGATCGTCGGTTTCGGTGTAGCGAATGCCAAGGCCACCCCCCACATCGAGTTCGCTAATGGGTAAACCATGGCGTTTTGCTGCTTCCATCCAAGTTACAAGGACAGCAGATAAATCTTCATGGGGCTGTAGCTCAAAAATTTGAGAGCCGATATGGGCATGCAGACCAACACAAACTAATGATGACTGCTGAGCTACGAAGGTAAAGACTTCTTCTAATTGATCGGGATCAAAGCCAAACTTGCTATCGATGTGTCCGGTGCGAATATAGTCGTGGGTGTGGCATTCAATGCCTGGTGTGATTCGTAGCAGAATAGTTGCGGGGGTTTGCGGACTGGCTAGCGCGCTGAGGGTTTTAAGCTCATGCCAGTTATCGACAACAATGCGGCAGCCTGCGTCAATGCCTCGTTGCAGCTCACCGTGGGATTTGTTGTTACCGTGAAAGTAAAGCTTATCTGGATTAACGCCAGCCGTTAGTGCCGTTAGGAGTTCCCCCCCTGATACCACATCCACGGCTAGGCCCTCTTGGGTTGCGATCGCACACACCGCCAAACAGTTCCATGCCTTTGAGGCGTACATCACTAGAGCCTCTCCCGGATAGTATTGGTCAAATGCCTGACGATACTGCTGACATGCCGTTCGCAGCGTCACTTCATCAAGAATGTATAACGGAGAGCCAAACTCCTTAACTAGATCGACGACATCACACCCGCCAACTTGCAGATGATCCTGTTCATTTACCTGAACACTGAGGGGTAAAAGCCGCTGATTGGGTGAGTCAGACCCGTTAGTCTCCAGGTAGTCAAGGCTAGAACGAGTGGTTTGATTTGCAGAAGGAAGTGTGGAAACCATAGCTATTGTCAGAGGTTGTCAGCGGGTGAAATCACCCAATGCAAGCTTCCAGTGTACAATTCGTCACCGATCACCCTCTGGCTTCTTCTGAGAAAGTATCTATTTACCTGGACCTTTTCATACGCGTGATGACAACACTGACCTACCAAGTTTTGACCGATGAGTTGCTGCCTGCTGTATTGCGGCTCGATCAGGTTTGCCTGGGGGGGCTGTGGACTGAAGCTGGCTACCGACGCGAAATTGACAGTCCCAATAGCGATCTACTTGTACTTTTGGCCAATCAAGATGTAATTGGTCTAGGCTGTCTATGGGCCATTCTAGATGAAGCCCATATCACTACATTAGCCATTCATCCCGATTATCACCGCCAATACTTAGGACAGCTCTTGCTCATTCAGCTGCTACAGCTGGCACGTCAACGCGAACTCACCCATGCCACGTTAGAAGTGCGAGCGTCTAATCAAAAAGCCCTGAGTCTGTATCAAAAATTTGGCTTTCGCACAGCCGGACAACGTAAGCGATATTACCAGGACGGCGAAAATGCCCTCATTTTATGGCGCAGCCATTTGCAAAACCCTGAGTTTCTACAACAGCTAAAGCATTTAGAACTTGAATGCACAGAAACATTTCGTCAGCATCAATACCAATGGCACCCATGTAACAATCACTAATTAATACGTATTAAATATTTATGTGCGTAATGTCACGGAAAATCTGTGGAGTAAAATCTCTAAATTCAAGGCGTTTGCCCCCTAAACAAAGGCCCTGTCAGGCTTAAATCTTGGTTAAGGATGTCAGTAATCGGTGGTACACGATGTAACGAGCGCGACCAAGGACAATGCCGCCTGACTTCACTCCCAGATCTACCCAAAAATTGTTTAAGTGAGTCTTTTTTTAGCGCTAGATCCATTGCAAGTCGTGAATACCGGCACAGTTTCAGCAAAAATGGCTGTGCTAGAATCATGGCAACTCCGCACAAGCCAGGTGATGAAAAGCCGCCATGTTTGAACGCTTTACAGAAAAAGCCATTAAGGTGATCATGCTCGCCCAGGAAGAGGCTCGCCGACTGGGCCATAACTTTGTGGGAACTGAGCAAATCCTCCTCGGTCTCATCGGTGAAGGTACCGGTGTGGCCGCCAAAGTTCTGAAGTCCATGGGGGTAAATCTCAAAGATGCTCGGATCGAGGTCGAAAAGATTATCGGTCGCGGTTCCGGGTTCGTCGCCGTAGAAATTCCCTTCACACCACGTGCTAAGCGGGTGTTAGAGCTGTCCCTGGAAGAGGCCCGTCAGCTAGGCCATAATTATATTGGCACTGAGCATCTGCTCCTTGGCCTAATTCGCGAAGGCGAAGGCGTGGCTGCCCGTGTACTAGAAAACCTTGGTGTCGACCTGTCTAAGGTTCGTACCCAGGTGATTCGTATGTTAGGTGAGACCGCTGAGGTCTCCACTGGTGGTAGTCAAGGTCGAACGAAGACGCCCACCCTGGATGAATTTGGTTCTAACCTGACTCAGATGGCCTCAGAGGGCAAGCTTGACCCTGTGGTTGGCCGTCAAAAAGAAATTGAACGTGTTATTCAGATTCTAGGCCGTCGTACCAAAAATAACCCTGTCCTCATTGGTGAGCCAGGTGTGGGTAAAACTGCAATTGCCGAGGGTTTGGCCCAACGCATTGCCAACGGTGATGTCCCCGATATCCTTGAAGAAAAGCGGGTTGTCACCCTGGATATTGGTCTGTTAGTGGCAGGAACCAAGTATCGCGGTGAATTTGAAGAGCGCCTGAAAAAAATCATGGATGAAATTCGCTCAGCTGCGAATGTCATCCTAGTAATCGATGAGGTTCATACCCTGATCGGTGCGGGTGCTGCTGAGGGCGCTATTGATGCTGCTAACATCCTCAAACCTGCCCTGGCTCGGGGTGAGTTACAGTGCATCGGTGCCACCACCCTGGATGAGTATCGTAAGCACATTGAGCGAGATGCTGCCCTAGAGCGTCGTTTTCAGCCTGTGATGGTGGGTGAGCCCAGCGTTGAGGAAACCATCGAAATTCTGCACGGTCTACGCGATCGCTACGAACAGCATCATAAGCTCAAGATTCTTGATGAGTCCTTGGAAGCTGCGGCCAAGCTGGCGGATCGTTATATCTCTGACCGTTTCCTTCCCGATAAAGCCATTGACCTAATTGACGAGGCAGGCTCTCGGGTACGACTGATTAATTCCCAGCTTCCCCCGGCTGCTAAAGAATTGGATCGGGAACTACGTAGCGTTCTAAAAGATAAGGACAATGCGGTACGTTCTCAGGATTTTGACAAAGCGGGTGAGCTTCGCGATCGCGAAATGGAAATTAAGGCTGAAATTCGTGCGATCGCTCAAAGTAAGCGCACTGATGAAGCTGGTAGTTCTGATTCTCCTGAGGTTACCGAAGAGGACATTGCCCACATCGTGGCATCTTGGACTGGCGTACCGGTTAATAAACTGACTGAAACTGAGTCTGAGAAGCTGCTTCACATGGAAGATACGCTGCATCAGCGCGTTATCGGCCAAGATGAAGCTGTGAAAGCAATTTCTCGGGCAATTCGTCGAGCCCGTGTGGGTTTAAAGAATCCCAACCGACCCATTGCGAGCTTTGTCTTCTCTGGTCCTACCGGTGTTGGTAAGACCGAGTTAACCAAGGCATTGGCCGCTTACTTCTTCGGCTCAGAAGAAGCGATGATTCGCCTTGACATGTCCGAGTTTATGGAACGCCACACAGTTTCTAAGCTGATTGGTTCTCCTCCGGGCTATGTCGGCTATAGCGAAGGCGGTCAGCTGACTGAGGCTGTACGTCGTCGCCCTTATACAGTCGTTCTCTTTGATGAGATTGAAAAGGCCCACCCTGATGTCTTCAACATGCTGTTGCAGATTTTGGAAGATGGCCGTCTCACCGATGCCAAAGGCCGTACAGTTGACTTCAAGAACACCTTGTTGATTTTGACCTCCAACATCGGTTCTAAGGTTATTGAGAAAGGTGGCGGTGGCCTTGGCTTTGAGCTAGAGGAAGATGCAGCTGAGTCTCAGTACAACCGCATTCGTTCTCTAGTTAATGAAGAGCTGAAGCAGTACTTCCGTCCTGAGTTCTTGAACCGTTTGGACGAAATCATCGTCTTCCGTCAGCTTACTAAGCCTGAGGTTAAAGAAATCTCCGATATTCTGCTCAAAGAAGTCTTTGGTCGGTTAACCGAACAGGGAATCACCCTAGAGGTAACGGACAAGTTCAAAGAGCGTTTGGTGGAAGAGGGCTACAACCCCAGCTACGGTGCTCGACCGTTGCGTCGCGCCATCATGCGTCTGCTAGAGGACACCTTAGCAGAGGAGATTCTATCCAGCCGTCTACAGGATGGAGATACAGCCGTCGTCGATGTGGATGAGAAAGGTAAGGTCGTTATCGCACCTAAGGAGAAGCGTGAGCTACTTACCCAAGGTGCCGATTAAGCTGCCCTAGTCTCAGTTCATTTCACAAATGACTTCTTGGAAAAGTTCCGAGAAGTCATTTTTAATGGCCATGCTTGGGCCAGATTGAGGAAACGATATCGCTTAAATAATCGCTTAAATAAGTAAGTTATTAACTATTGTAAACAGGTCTGATGCTTCCTTGCTTCCCACAGGCGTCAGATTTGATAATGGTTTTACCTCGCAGCGACTTCGTTGCAAGGTTATGATTGCCGATGGGATTCGGCGTATTTATTGCTGAACGTTGCTGTTTTTTGGAATAACTTAATCTGTAAGTTGCTAAATAATTCTTGGAATTCTTGGCAACGCAGCTAAAAATATTTCCTTAAATTAGCAACAACATTGCTGTTTGATTAGGAGCTTAGTTAGAGTGCTGGACAAACTTTTAGGTAAAAAGTCTGGATACTATTTAGAATTACCCGAAGAAGAAATCGCGGCTATTTCTGAGCCCACTGCTACGCCAGCACCTGCTGCTGCACCAGCGCCAAAGCCCGCTGCAGCGACAGCCAAAGCTCCTGCGGCTAAAAAGGTCAAGAATACTGATAACAAAGCATCCGAAACAGCTGCCCCAGTGGCCACTCCAACTGCCTCTATTTCAGATCCTATAGAACTAATTCGTACAGCACTGGCAGCTTCAGCTAATCAACCGCCAGCACCTGAACCAGAGCCAGCTCCCACATTTGATTACACAACCCCCGTTGCTAAGGCAAGTCGTCGTCGCCCAGGCCCCAGCATGTCGTCGTTTAAGTCCATGGCCAAAGCGATGAGGAGAACTACCGCTGGTTTCTAGTAAAGGCTGGATACAACATCCCTGCTGATAGCGCCCGGTGGCGAATCAATTCTATACCCAAAGGTCGGGCTAATCTATCAAGCTCGACCTTTGGGTGTATAGGAACATGCGGTTGATGCCACCTAGCGCTGGGCATAGGCAGCGATCGGTTCCTTGATAAATCGAATATACAGGTGCTTAAAGGTAGATTTCATCACCCGTGGCATGCCGAAATCAATGGGCATTAGCTTCTCGGGTAGTTGCCAGTTATCGATGTACAACTCAGCCGGTGACTGTAGAACAAAATCAATGTTAGTGGGGCATAGTCCAAGGCGTTGAGAGGCTGCAACGGTTGGCACTTGAGATGGCTTGATCTGAAGAACATCTACCATGGCCCGATCTAGAGCATAGACATTCTGTGATGCACCTAATACCCCAAGGCGTCGTGGTTCACCGCCGCTAGGTCCGTTACCTTCATGACCAATGATGCCATCTAAAATTGTCAGGTCTGGATCAATAGCTTGGGCAGTTTCCACCAACATTTGAGCAAATTTCTGACAGTCCTTACCTGATTCCATATGCCACCAGGCTTTCATTTTTCCTGGCACGCAGCCGAAGAGATTTTTGACACCCAATGTTAGCGTGAGCTGAACGTGGGATTTAACCTTAGGTAAATTGATCACCACATCGGCTTCCATTGCTTCTTTCGAGAGCAGCAGGTTATCAAAATTACCCTCTTGCTGAAACTGATAGCGTTTACCGTGGAGTTCCACAATGGGTAGGTCAAGTTTCTTTGCCCACTGCAGTAGACCATTGGCCTTAGCAACACCGTAGGCGCTACCAAAGGCTGGGCTATCACCCAAAAACGGTTGGCCGCCAACTTCTTGAACCAGTTTAGCCACACAATAAACCAACTCTGCCCGCGTAGTGCATTCCTTGGTAGGACGTGCGCCTGTGAGTAAATTAGGTTTTAAAAGAACTCGCTGGCCTGGTTTGACATAGGCTGCCATGCCACCTAAAGGAGCCAGCAGGTCACGAAGCTGCTGCTCTAGGGTGTCGATATCGTAGCTGGTAGCTTTGAGCAGACTGACGGAAACCATAGATTATTCAAGAAAATGGTCAATTTCATTATTTATTGTGAATCTGGTGGCCCTAAAGTGCAATCCAATATCTGATGTAGGGTCGTTCCATGGAACGACCCTACATGAAGAAATGCCTGGTTGATCCTGATGCGCAAGTAGAGTATTGACGACAAAAGGTGGGCTTAAGATTGTAGGGTGTCCAAGGGGACGATGATGCCCTCAGGATGCTATAGAAGATAAGAAAATAATGCTGAGCCTGTGGGCAAAGACAAGTGGGACCTGGATTAACGTGGTGCTGGTGCTATTGGGTACCACGAGTGGGCTAATTGTAAGGGGACGATTACCTCGGGCGATGCAGGATGTGATTACCCAGGCGGTGGGGCTGATCACTCTATTTATCGGAATGCAAATGGCTCAGCCATTGACTGAGGTAGATGCTGGCAACATTGCTGGTGTGATTGTTGGTTTGGTGGCCTTGGTTGTCGGTGGTCTGCTGGGCGAGTGGTGGCAGATAGAACGACGACTCATCGCTATTGGGGATGCTTTAAAAGCCAGATTTGGCGGCGGCGGTCAGTTTACTGAAGGGTTTGTTGCTGCGAGTTTGTTGTTTTGCATTGGCCCCATGGCAATTTTGGGCAGTCTCAACAACGGTCTTAGCGGTGATGGCACAATTTTAATTATCAAGGGCACTATGGATGGCCTGGTGTCGATCGCGTTGACCGGTAGTTATGGTGCGGGTGTTGGGTTTTCGGTGCTGCCCGTGGTGGTCTATCAGGGTGGTATGTCTTTGTTGGCTGGATTGTTGGCCAGTGGGATTGGTGATCCGGCATCTTCCCCCAGTGTGTTGTTGGTGACCGGTGTGGGTGGGGTCATTATTCTAGGGTTAGGTTTGAATTTGTTAAAAGTGGCGACTATCCGAGTGGCCTCATTTTTACCAGCGCTATTGTTGACACCACTGCTGTATAAACTTTGTCAGTTGTTGAGTGTTTAGAGACTACACTGCAAAAGCAGTTTGTTCTTCCATAATGCCAATGAGTACGGAGACTAAACTGTCTAAATCTCCTGGTAGTTTAAACAGTTCTAAGTCTTGAGTGATTTGTTGTTTCTGCGGATCGAGCTGACCAAATCGCCACACTTCACCAATGGTTACGGCACCAAATAAGGGGTCTAAGGATTCTTGTTGTTTTGCCAGGGCAATGAGTTCTACGGCTAACTGTGTAAAGCCTCGCGACAGATCGTCGTTTTTTGCCTCAATAATTAAAAACTCGTGATCAGATCGTAGGAGATAATCCAGATTACCTTTAAGCCATTGACTAACATTGAGGGGATATTCAATTTTGAGCTGACAATTGCAGAAAGCAGCTATTTCTATCAGGATAGGAGCTACCAAGGTCTCCCGACGAGCAGTTTCGCTAGTCAAACTCACTACTGGCAATGTACGTTCAATGCGCTGTTCTAATTCAGCAAGCTGAGGAAAGGTGCGTTTTCCCTGAGGTAAAGTAATTCGTGCCCTTTGTAGGCGATAGCCAAACTCAGCCAGGATATCCTCTGGATCATAGGTCATTTCAAAATATGACCGAAAGGTATATGAACGCTCAGGATCTAGGATTGGTGGTTTAGCCATTGAATTTACCTTTTAACCTAAGGCTCTGAAATACAGAAAGCACTTTAACTATAGCGAAGCTTCTAGTAAACACTTGAAGACAGGTTTGACTCATACGCGCATCCATTTTTTCAGGACTCGCATGGGCTGACCGCTTTTCGGTTCGGTTTGCTCTTTGCTCCAGGCATTGGGATCAGCAAAACCAAGCTTATGGAGGTGTTTGATGATCAGGTCCATGGTAATGTTTGAGCCGATGAGGGTGATGAGGACCGATTCACGGTGGGGTGCTGCTGGGAGAAGGACTTTGGCTTTAGGGGGTAAAGTTTGTTTCCCTGTACCAACGGGTTTTCTCTGCTCGTAGTACACCTGCTGATCCAGCAGCTTCACCGGGAATATCTTCTCTATAAATAAAGACTTTTGTTTAATAGACAATTCGGCCATATGACAATATCGATCAGAACTCTAAAAGGTGATCAAAATGTGCTCAAGCAATGTAGCCTTTCATTCTGTTGAATCTTGATATCTTCCAAAAAGCTTAAATTCAGTTTCAAAGAGTCATCACATAAGCAATTAGTTAAAAAAATCTTTTGGGAAACTACAAACTCAGTAAATTACGCATAATTTGAATAGGCTTTCCGTACTTTAGCTAAACAAAAGTGAATTTATGCCTGATCCCGGAACCAAGGGATGTTAAATACCCTAAAAAAACACATTTGAAGGTGCCTAAAAATCACACAAACGTTCGTTAATCCTACTGTTCACCTGATAAGATACTTAGATACCCGATCTTCATGTATTCTCCTATACATTTGGGGCTACAGAATCAATTGTCAGTGAATTTCTATGGCTGGTTCATCTATTGAAGTTATCGTTACTCTTGAAAATCCTGAGCTTTCTGATGAAGAAATTCAAGTATCTGTTCGCACACTAAGAAATCAACTGGCCGAATTGGAAGAGCTACAAGATGTAATGCTACTCCCTGTCTCTGAAGCATTGCCTGGTGCTAAAGGGATTGGCGGTTTTGTATTAGGTAAACTTAAAGCCCTCCTAAATTTAGATGCTTTGAAAAAAATGGTGGGGGTTTTAGGTCAAAACCTCTTTGGTTCTTCAATAGAAGTTGAAGCTAAAGGCAATGGTAGAGAACTAAAAATAAAAATTCGAACGCCTGAGGACCTACAGCAGGTGATGCCAGAAGTAGAACGCTTTATCAACGGGTGATCTAACTATGGCTAAATATGCATTGCTTGTTGGCGTAGGTACCTACGAGAATGATGCTTTTCCTGCACTCCCTAGTGTCATAAACGATATTCAGCGTGTTAAGGAAGTTCTAGAAAACGAAGAACTCTGCAACTTTGATTCAGTCACTGTATTAGCAAATCCAGAACGACAGGTGCTAGAACGGGGGATCTACAATCTCTTTGCGGACAAGAGGCCAGATGACGTTGTTTTAATGTATTTTTCTGGTCATGGCGTCAAGAATCAAGAAGAAAAGCTATTTTTAGCAACTCCTCAAGTTGAGAAAAATGGTAAGGGGGTGATTATTGACCCAACGGCTGTAAAGGCTACTTATGTTCAATCTCAAATGGATAGTAGCCGTTCTAAGTACCAGGTTATTATCTTAGACTGCTGTTTTAGTGGTGCTTTCGCTAATGATTATATTCCCAAAGGGGAAGCTGACTCTACAATTGACTGTATCCCAAGCCTTGGAGGCAAAGGACGAGCCATTCTTACTTCATCCTCATCCATAGAATCTTCTTTTGAAGATAAGTCAATTGGTCTATCTGTCTATACAAGATACTTTGTTGAGGGTATAGAGTCTGGAGATGCCGATTTTGATAGAGATGGACGTATCTCCGTCGATGAACTACATCGCTATATTGAGCAAAAAATTCGAGCCTATCATCCCCAAATGACCCCTAGGTTATACCCTGTTGAACAAGGGTATAACATCTTTATTGCAAAGTCCCCAAGAGAAAACAGTATTGCCTCCATAAGTAATGCACGATTTGGATTGATGTTGGTTGGTAATGTTGTAGATTTCTCTAATCTGAGGGGAGTAGATCAGCGTCATGTGCTAAAGGTGCTTTGGGATTTTGTGATTCAACATCCGTTGCTAGCGCGAAACTATTCTGCTGAAACTGATGGAGCACTGGATAGGTTTATTGCTGTTTGGCCTGCTGTAGAGCACCAGCGTTTGATTGATTTTGCTTGTGAACTGATAGAACATATGCAAAATCAACGACCTCCGACTGATCTTAAAATTGCTCTTCACCAAGGATGGTCTGAAAGTATTACAAGAGCTGGGGAAGATGATAACCACTTAATTGGTGTAGAACTTAATGAGTGTGCCCGTCTAGCTCGTATTGCTGACGCTGATCATATTATCCTTGCAGAAGAGTTCGTTAGATCCTGGGCAAATCAGCAAGGTCCAAGGGTATATGCTTCCTTAAGGCCTAAAGATCCAGAAAACCCTTTTGAAGTTTTTGCTAAACCATATGTACCCCAAAAGATCTTTGTATATAGGCGCAACAGAAATCTGCAACGCCCTCCCAAGCTACCTAGAGCACTTAGAGTTATTGACATTGTTCGGCAACAGCTAGAAGAGGTTTTGTCAGAAATTGATGATGTTTTTCTTGAGCTACTTCAGTCGAATAACCCTAAACTTACTTGGGAGACGGTACGTCCAAGAATATCAATTTGGGTTCCTGATTTTCAGGATAAGAATGCTCTGCGCTCCACCAAATATCGTTATCTAAAGCGTTTGGATCCAGATGATTTCAATGGTTTACATAAGAAACCTAGTAGTACTAAATATCGCCTAGAAGGACAGGGACAAGGGCCACCAGGTCGATGTTTTAAGTCTTTACCTCTGAAGCCTATAGTTACTCATCGTCTGGCTGATTATAAACAGAACCCAGAAGAGTATATTGAGGGGCTCCAAGATTTCGATCTTCCTCGGCAAACCATTGAAAGTTTAGGGCGTCATGCCAGAGCATTTATTACGTTTCCTTTCATGTTGGCAGATGATGGGCAACCTGGTGGTGTAGTGTGCATTGATACTTTGTCAAGCCTTGAGGAAATAGATGAATCAGACTTGAAGGATATTGCAGATGACCTTATGGATTTTTATGGATCATTCGTTGCAACACTTTGGGAATTAAGAGTAGGTATGAGCCTTTAGAATTATTTCCCCCTGTTACAAAGCAGTGTTATATTGGTGACCGTGCCTTACTCTTGTCCACCTTATAGGCGTACGTAAAAGGATATCTTCATGAGCGAGAGTAGTGATCTGAAACGCCCTAGCGACGCTGATGATCAACAGCCAAACTCAAAAGAGGATGAGACCTCTTCAGTTAAGTCTAAGGCGCGTATTATTTCTATAAGACGTAGACATCAGAAAGCTGCATTCAGAAGATCCCGTAAAGTCTTTGAGCCCAAGGATATTGACGATATTAAGATCAGCTTAGTTTTCCCTCGAACAGATCCTCAAAACGCTTAGTGTACAAATCCTAGAGGTTGTTTCTAATATTTTTATTGTTTGTTTTGACAACAATCTCCCCAGAAAGCTAATTGACTTTTTGGCTATTATTCATCAAGAAATATCCGCATATCTTGGAATGATATAATCAGCGTTTTAAGAACTTCAAAATTAGAATTTTAGTGATGTCATTAGCTACTTGAATTAATATCAACTCCTCTTGGTTGCCCATAATTACAGCGCCTAAATCACAGGGTTTATAAGTATTTTTATTAATGGTAAGCATCCGGGCTTGATATGCCCTCCTTAAAGGATCTTCTTAAACACCACTAACTCGAACAACGTCCTTGGCTATATTAGTAGCTGAGTTAGGGGCCGCAGTAACAGTTCCAGTAATTTTTATTCTGTACAATAGCACTAGCCTGCTAATGCTGTTTAGCTGATTGTGCCACCTCATGCCCTTCACCACTGGCTATTCCGTCCCTCAAACCGAGCAGCCTCGCTCCCCGCGCGAGACACTGCCTACTATGTATGACCTACCCAGCGAATTTCCAGAGGAACCTGGTTTGCCAGACGAATTTCATGACCTACAACCCCAACTGCTGAGCCGTACTCTGCGCCTACAAGATTACGCCGCCGACAACCGCTTTACCGGCTCTGACCTTAACCTTTATTACGATGTTCAGCACCCCCTCTGGCACAAACGCCCTGACTGGTTCTTAGCACTCGACGTCCCTCGCCTCTACGATGGCCATGACCTACGCCGTAGCTACGTCGTCTGGCAAGAAGGCCAAGCCCCCACCATCGTTGTAGGATTTTTATCCCCCCGCACAGAACAGGAAGACCTGGGTCGATTTTTCAAAGATAGCGATCAGATTCCTGATGACGATAATAAAATTCCCGAAAGCAGAGTGAGCAATGCCCACCCTCCGGCCAATGGTGCCGAACGTCCTCCTAGCAAGGTCGACGTTTATGAAAAATATCTACGAGTTCCCCATTATCTGGTCTATAGCCGTTATACCCAGCGCTTGCGCTATTTTAAGCTCGTTGGTCGCCGTTATGAAGAGCAATCCATCCAGGATGGCACCCCTATGATTTGGCTAGACGACCTAAAAATCGGATTGGGCCTATGGGAAGGCTACTTTGAAGGGTTGCCTGGCCCATGGCTACGGTGGTGCGATGTAGACGGTAACTGGCTGCTAACAGATACCGAGCAAGCAGAAAAACGGGCAGAACAATTAGCAGAACGTCTTAGAGCGATGGGGGTTGATCCAGACACAGTTTAAGCAAGGAGACCATCAATGTCGCTTATTGAGCCAGGGCCTAGGGGGAATTGTAACGATGGGCAGCACATTCACCCGATGGGTCATGCTGAGAATTAAACCGAGATGGGTCATGGGTTTTAGCGGCTAAAACAATTTGACCGTTGTCGTTAACCTGGGCGTAGCTAGCCTCAAGCATAGGTTGAGAATTTGAGATTGTTGGTCCCTCGATGATCACAGTCTCGCTTTCAGGTGCTGATGTTGTTGCCGCATCAACATCATTTAAAAAACGCAAATCTTGCCAGCCACCTGATGTTTGTAGTCGCTGGGTAGGATTTGTCGGTAGTCCATTTTGGCCACCAATAACAAAACTATTGTTACTATCAGCGGCGCAACCTGCAACAATTTGATTCGTCGGATCGTTAATGGTGGCAGGTAACTCCACCAGGCCGCTGTCGGGTTCTAGCTCAGGTGTGTTGAGGTCGACCACACCGCTAAACTCAGGTCCCAATGCTGATGTGGCTGTAATGTCACTTGCAGGTGTGAGGTTTTCTCTAAAGGCGGTGCCGAGAATATTTTGGGCGGTGATGCTAACTCTTCCCCCTCTGCCTCGTTGAGCATTGGCTGTAATATCGCTGTTTTCAAGGGCGATGAGAAAAACAGTATCAATGTCAATGTTGCCACCATCGGCATTACCAGCATCGGTGTTAATGTTACTGCCCTGCCTTAGTAACAAAATGGGCGTTTGTAGTTCAATGTTGCCGCCAGCACCTGTGGTGGTAGCGGCGTTAATGGTGCCGCCATTTTCTAGCCGAATCAGGTGGGCGGTGGCATTTAATGTGCCCGCATCCCCAGGCCCTTGACTATTGATTGCGATCGCACCCCCATCTCTAATAATCAGCTCACCTGCAGTGACCTGTAGCTCTCCCGCTGCCCCATTGCCCACCAGCCCCGGAAAATCAGCCCGCCCAGACGAGGAGACCAGGCTACTGGGCAATTCGACAATTACCCCTAAGGGTTGTCTTGTACCAGTGCCGCTGATTTCTAACACATCGGCCACATTGACGGTGAGTGTGCCCCCTGGCCCATCGCTGAAGGTAGTGGTCGAAATATTGGCCCCATCTCGAATAAAGAGATTACCGGTGTTGAGTATTACATCACCGGCAGGAGCCCCGCTAAAGCTAGATGTACCCGGACCACTGCCAAAGCGACCATTTGGGGATAAGCCAATGATTTCAGTGGTGCCGCCGACATTGAGAATGACATCTCCAGCAGGACCGCCCAATGGAATCACTGCGTTCCCCAAAAAAGCCCCCGTTTGATTACTCACCTGAGCGCCCCCTGTCATAGTGAATTCCTGAGTATTGACCGTAATATTCCCCCCCGAGCCGGTACCAAAAATGCTGTTGGCAAAAATGCCCGTAGGCGCAACGGCTCCTACTGGGGTATCTAGCAATTCAACTGACTCAGTGGCATTGACGATCAATTCACCGCCATCTCCTGCGCCAAAGGTGATTGTTTGTAATAGTCCGCCATCGCGCAATACCAGACGCTGAGTATCGAGAGTTAAATCACCGGCATCCTGGGTGGTGCCTTGGAGAGTGCCCGTTAAGATAATTGAACCGATGATTTCAACTGACTCAGTAGTCTTGATAAACGCATCGCCACCCGCACCATTGCCACTAGTCGTGGTTGAGATTAATGCTCCGTCCTGCAGGCGTAACTGGGGCGTATCAATCCTTAGTTGACCCGCTGCTCCGGCTCCATCACTGCCGGCTAATAGTCCACTTTCAGCAGCAGAAATATCTAATGTGCCTTGAAGGGCACCGATAATCAGGGTTTGTAGTGACTGAAACCCAGTCCCGCTAAGTTCAATCGAGTCGCTAGCCCGCAGGATCAGATTACCTCCAGCTCCATTCCCTGCCGTGGAGGCCGATAGCAAGCCGCGATCGCGAACCTGAAGCTGCCGTGTATCCACAATCAGGTCGCCGCCCATGCCATCACCAATGGTATCCGTACTCAAACGGCTGATAATCTGACCATTGGCCGACTCTCCTTGCACGGTGACCGAATCAGTGGCCCTTATCCTTAAATCTCCCCCTGATAATGGCCCCTGGGTTACCGCTAATACCTGGGAACCGTCTTCCACAAGAACTGTTTGTCCCCGTAGGTCAATGTCTCCGGCCCCAGGGCCACTGGTGTTAAGTAAGGCTCCCTGACTCAGGTCAATTGCGCCAAATCTTGAGACGGTGTTGTATTGCAGATCAAAACCGTTGGTAACAGGCCTTAGTCTGACTGTCCCCTGGGCCGCACTGCCAATTTCTAACCGTCCCGATGGTGCCGACACAGTGCCACCGACTACCCTGACATCACCTCCCAATAAAGCCAGGGTATGACCAGGGGACACAAATAAACCGGGCCGTGTGGGTGGAAAGTCACCTGAACCTTCCACAAGGATATCTCCTGGCGTTGTTCCTAGCTGCAACCCCACAGGGGTACTCACGGTTAATAACGGTGGAGCATTGGCTGTAGCAGCGCTAAAAACATCGCCATTGGCAAAGACAACACTGTCAGCGCTGCTGGCAATAAAAGAACCCGGCACCTGGAGCACGGCATTGGGACCAAAGATGACGCCGTTGGGGTTAAGTAAAAACAAATCAGCGTTGCCCTGGGCCGCGATCGCACCGTCAATATCCGAGCGTTGCCCCCCTGTCACCCGCGTGATGATCGTGCTCAGGGACGGATCATTCAAGAAAAGAGCCGCCCCGCCAGTAGGTACTGAAAACTGTTGAAAACTGTGGAAAAGAGTTTGACTATCGTCGCTGAGGATACCGCCCGTAATCGGGCATGTAGTACAGCCCTTGGGCACCACCGAGCTAGTCGTGTTGTCAGGCACAATCGGGTCCTGGGTCTGGGCCTGGACTGCTGGGACAATCCCTGGGGGTGCCAACGCACTCAGCAGCGTTGCCATCACCCAGCTGTAACCCGTCAGCTTAGTAGACCAGTCTAATCGGGGTATTACTCGTCGGGGCATTACCAGTCGAGACATGATAGGGAGCCTTGCTTCTATGAGCGTTCATAACATGATTGGCTTGCCCAAAGACAAACAACTTTGTCTTCTTGCCATAGCTTACAAAACACAGCTAGAACGATCGGGAGAATTGTTGAATCATGGGTTTTAATTTACGGATCATTCACTATAGGGTTAAGTCGGTCTTTAAAGGAGCACCTGGATAGAACAAGGCGTTAGCTACCCCATAGAATTAACTGGTCAGGGCTTAGAATCCTGGTAGATTCTAGCGTTCTGGTCTAATCAAGGGAACTTGGCTTGAGTGGATATCCCCTTGCGACCTGGGTGGTTAAGAAATGTATTTATCACCCCAATTATCTGATGGATATCCCGATTTCTACGGAGACAGGTTGAATGACCTTATTAGACATCGTTGCCTAGAAATGTCACAGAGGCTAAACGGCGATGCGACTTGTGCAGATATGTAACAGACGGTTTTGGCGACGTAGCTGGCTAATGATGTTGGCCATAGTCAGCTGCTGGCTATGGATGTGGGGGACGCCCGTGATAGCAAGGGGAGAGCTTTATCTCCCCAGCCCCATTCATCAGGCAAAGACTACTGTAGGGGAACCATTAGCTGAGGGCATCAACCTTGCGGGTCCCAATCTTGAGGATCCCAATCTTGAGGATCCCAACATCAGTGCCCTCAGTCAGGGCAGTGCCTTATTTGCAGCGGGTCAGTTAGTATCAGCCGCAGATGTTTGGCAGCAAGCGGCCAAGGACTATGAACGCCAGGGCCAGCAACTACACCAGGCCAGGGCACTACACTATCTGGCGCTGGCTTATTTTAATTTGGGCCAGTGGGCATTGGCTCAGCAAACCAATCATAAGAGTCAGACCCTATTGGCGGAGACCTCCCAACGGGATGCAACACTGTTGGCCGCCAGCTTAAACCTGCATGGACAATTGCAACTGGTTTTAGGACAGCCTGAGCAAGGAATCGAAACCTGGAAGCAAGCGGCAGCTACCTATGCTTCGGTAGGCGATACCACTGGTCAACTAGGGGCCCAGCTCAATCAAGCGAAGGCACTACAAACTCTGGGATATTATCAACAGTCTCAGCAATTATTAGAACAATCTCTGGCAACAGTAAAGACCCTCTCAGAGCCAACGGTAAAAGCGACTAGCCTCAAACTTTTAGGCACAGCCCTACAGGCGGTGGGAGATTTAGAGCGATCGCAATCCCTACTCACCGAAAGTCTGGAAATTACCCAGACACTGGTGGCCACCACGCCAGTCTTTGCGGATGAAGCCAGTGCCACTTTAGTTAATATAGGTAATACCCTGGCTGCCCAGGGTGACTATGAAACTGCCCTATCCCACTATCGGCAAGCGGCGAATAGGGCCAGTCAGCCGATGTCTCGCATTGAGGCCCAGCTTCATCAGCTGCAACTGTTGGTCAAAACAGGGCAGTGGTCGTCAGCACAGTCTCTGTTATCTACGTTGCCTGACCCATTAACGGCCCTACCACCGGGTCGGGACACCATTTATGCCCAGGTCAACTTTGTTGCCAGCTGGATTCGGGCAGCCCAATCGCCCATCGGCCAACAATTATCTGGTCAGAGGGCAACCATGGCCCAATTGTTGGCCAATGCGGTGCAATCTGCCCAGATGCTATCGGATACGCGGGCCGAAGCCTTTGCCTTGGGACAGCTGGGCCACCTCTATGAGGCCGCTGGGCAATGGCAAGACGCTCAACAGTTGACACAACGGGCAATGCAGTTGGCAGAAGGTCTGAATGCACCTGATTTGAAAACCACCTGGCAGTGGCAGTTGGGCCGCATTTTGAAACATCAGGGAGCGACTAAAGCTGCGATCTCATCCTACAGTAATGCGGTTAAATCCCTCCAGTCCTTAAGACAGGAGCTAGTGGCCCTCAATCCTGAGCTACAGTTTTCCTTTCTTGAAACCGTTGAGCCAGTGTATCGAGAACTTGTCTCACTCCTCCTAGAGCAAGACCCTCAGCAGGCTCAGCTACAACAGGCTAGGCAGTTGATTGAATCTCTACAGCTGGCGGAACTGGATAACTTTTTTCGTCATGCTTGTTTACAAGCAAAATCTCAACTCATTGACACCGTTGATGCGACAGCGGCTGTCATTTATCCAATTATCTTGTCCGATCGTCTGGCGGTGATTGTTTCCCGCCCCGACCTACCCCTGTTTTACTATGAAACGCGTCTGCCCCAGGCCGATATTGAAACCGCCATTGCCCAGCTACAACTTTACTTAAATCCTCACTTTTTCGAAGCCGATCGCCTACAGGTGTCACAGCAGCTCTATGACTGGCTGATCCGCCCGGCTGAGTACTTCTTAGGGGATACCCAAACACTGGTGTTTGTGCTGGACGGCACGTTACGAAATTTGCCCATGGCGGCACTGCATGATGGTAAACGCTACCTCATTGAGCGCTATGGCATTGCCCTCAGCCCAGGGCTACAGCTGCTTGAACCCCAGTCCCTCGATCCGGGGCGGCTGGATGTGCTGACGGGGGGATTGAGTATTTCTCAACAAGGGTTCTCCGCGTTGCCCGGTGTTAACACAGAAGTCAATCAAATTGGCTCTACACTGCCCACCACCACGCTACTCAATCAAAGCTTTACCACCGATCGACTCCAACGCGCCCTCAACGATATACCCTTTTCAGTGGTGCATTTAGCGACCCATGGCCAGTTTAGCTCCAAGGCAGAGGAAACGTTTCTGGTGACATGGGATGGTCGGATCAATGTTCAAGATTTGGAGGCCTTACTACAGCCCAGAAAACGAGACCCGGACCAAGCATTAGAACTCTTGGTACTCAGTGCCTGTCAAACGGCTACGGGAGATAAACGAGCTGCCCTAGGGTTAGCTGGCATTGCCCTGCGGTCTGGTGCCCGCAGTACCCTGGCAACACTTTGGCAAGTGAAAGATGAATCCACGGCCACCCTGATGGTGGAATTTTATCGCCAGCTGGCAGAAAACCCAGACATGAGTAAAGCGGCGGCCCTAAGAGCGGCACAGTTAAGCTTGTTAAAACACCCCCAGTATCAGCAGCCCTTCTACTGGGCTCCGTTTGTTTTAGTGGGTAATTGGTTGTAGTGGGAGGTGGTTTATGAAGTGATGCTAAACCTGGAGGAATGAAACAAAAAAATTAAATAAGGAGGCATCTCAGGCCATGCCATATCTCTCATAGGGAGGGATAACTGATTAGGCACATGGTGCAAACGGCTTCATTCAGATACCTGTTTAAAATCTCCTTTACTTAAAATCTTTGCTGTTGATGATTTAGAGGGTAAATCGATCTAGCAGGATTATCCAAAATCCTTGATTTTTCAGATTGAATCCTCCCAAGAATCAGTACAGCCAAATCTTTTTCATTTTCCATTGATATCAGATACCTATGAAACGTTCTCTACATAACCGCTTGTGTCTGGCTCTACTAGGAATTTTGTCGTTTGGGTCAGTGATTAATTTTGGGTCAGTAATTAATACGATAGCCCAGGTTAGTCCTGCGCCATCCCCTGGTCCCATGAGGGCGTCGCGTCCGGCAACCGCCACTCCCCTAATTATGTTTGAACCGCCTACTGATGAAAAGGTAGATAATTCTCGCGGTGGAGCCTCTCGCCCTGCAGACATAAAATGTATGCAGGATGAATCCTATGCGTTTCCGATGACAGCACTGGTGCCCCAGTCTGGGGTAGGGTTGACGACGTCTTCCCACCCCACCCTGATGGTTTATGTGCCTCCCACAATGGCCACTCAGGCCCATTTAACGTTGAGAGATGACGAGCAAAACGGCGTATATCAAAGCCGTCTACAGATTCCTCAAACCGGGGGGATTCTTAGGATTTCTTTACCGATGGATAGTCCTGAATTGGTCGTGGGGCAAACGTATCATTGGTCCCTGGCACTGCTCTGCCAGCCCACGCAAACAGATCTGCCCATCACCAGTGGTCAGATTCGTCGCATTGACCTGTCTGATAATGACTTGCCCCCCCAGCAGCCCTTGTTGTCCCAGGCGGTTATTTACGGACGGGCTGGTGTTTGGCATGATATGTTGTTAAGCCTGGCACTGCTGAAGGAACGCCAGCCTGAGAGCAATGCTCTCAATGAGAATTGGATTGAGTTGCTCCGGTCTGAAGATTTAGGTGCGATCGCAAACACCCCATTTCTTAACTAGCATTGCATTACCCTATAAAAACTCAGATAAGTCTCCCATCAGTTAGGCCATGGAACTGGTAGAGACTTGAGTCATGGGTTTTCTTGTTTCTCATTGTTTACCCTACAATTTGCGCTTGAGTGACCACGATACATTCGCTAATTTGCCTCCTTGCCTGTATGAAAACACATCAGCTACCCTGCTCTGCAATAATGCAAGAGTCGCGCTGATAAAAAGAAGAGAATGCACAGTACTTTTCAGATGACTTAGATGCGATGGATTGCTGCACTGTTAACAACGCCAATTGTGGCTGGTGTCGTCATCGCCATACGCTTTACAGGCGCGCTACAGTTATTAGAGTGGGCGATCTATGACCAATACTTTCAACTACGACCAGTAGACCCCATTGACGAACGAATTCTGCTGGTCACCATTGAGGAGTCTGATATCAGTCGTCTCGGTCAGTGGCCTCTCTCTGACGCCACACTGGCCCAGCTGATTCAAAATCTCAGACAACATCAACCTGCTGTCATCGGTTTAGACCTATATCGCGACCTACCTGTGGAGCCGGGGCATCAAGACTGGGTTGAGGTGATGACGTCTACCTCTAATCTGATTGGTGTCGAGAAAGCCATTGGCCGCACAGTGGCCCCCCCCGCTGAGTTAGAGAGCCAGGGACAGGTGGCCCTGACTGACTTGCTGGTGGATGCGGATGGTAAGTTTCGGCGAGGATTGTTGTCCCATGCCAATGCCGACGATGAGCTCCGACTGGGGCTGGGGGCAGAGCTGGCCGTGCGTTATTTAGCCATGCAGGGAGTTCCCCAGGAAGTGGTGGATGCGGACCAGAAAATTTATCGTTTGGGACAGGCGATCCTCAGGCCATTGCGCGGTAACGCTGGTGGCTACATTCGCACTAACGCTGGTGGTTATCAGATTCTGATTAATTTTCGCGGCCATGCAAACCAATTTCCCCAGATATCTGTAACTGAGGCCCTGAATAATCGTCTAGAGCCAGATTTGGTTCGCGATCGCATCGTACTTGTCGGCGGCATGGCCACCAGTCTCAATGACTTGTTTTATACGCCCTACAGCAGTCGCCTGATCAATACACCAGAAGCGACGGCAGGAATGGTACTCCATGCCAATCTGGCCAGCACTCTAGTGAGTGCAGCCCTGGATGGCCGGGCAGTGCTGCGGGTATGGGCTGATCCCATAGAGGCAGTCTGGATTTTGATCTGGTCTGGGGTGGGAGCCCTGGGATACCAGTGGCTATTGGAATCCAAACGAGATAGTACCCGGAGGTTTACCCGTCTGGCTATTTTGATCACCGCTGTAGTATTGGCAGGGGGTGTTTTGTCAGTCAGTAGCTATCTAACATTTCTCGGTGGCTGGTGGATTCCGGTGGTGCCTCCATTTTTAGCGCTGATTGGGTCTGCAAGTGCGATCGCAGGCTACGAAATCCTCAAATTGCAACACTATCGCACCGAGTTAGCCCAACAAAATCTCAAACTTGAGAAAGACAAAATTCGAGCTGAAGCCGCATCCCAAGCCAAAAGTCAGTTTTTAGCCAAAATGAGCCATGAATTTCGGACACCGCTTAACGCGATCTTAGGCTTTACTCAGCTAATGGGACAAGATCCATCATTAACGACACAACAAAAAAAGTCTTTAGACATTATTAATCTTAGCGGCGAGCATCTCCTCAATTTGATTAACGATATTCTTGAGATTTCTAAAATTGAAGCTAACCGGGTTGTATTACATGAAACCAGCGTAGACCTGCACAGTCTGTTGGATATGCTCAAAGCCATGCTAGAGCCTAAGGCCATGGCTAAGGGGCTAAAACTCTATTTTGAACGAACCCCCAATGTGCCCCAGTTTGTGACGGCGGATGAAGGCAAATTACGACAAGTATTAATTAACCTATTAGATAACTCAATTAAATTTACTGAGGCCGGCACTGTTATTCTGCGCCTTTCAGGTACCATGAGCAAACAGTCTCAACTTCTGTTGCACTTTGCAGTAGAAGACACTGGTCCCGGTATCGCTCAGGAGGAAGTGTCTACTCTGTTTGAGATTTTTACCCAAGGTAAAGTAGGGCGAACTTTTTTAGACGGGGTAGGATTGGGCTTACCCATTAGCCAGCAGCTGGTTAATTTAATGGGAGGAGAAATTACCATTAGTTCCGTTTTAGACCGAGGAACAATATTTAAGTTTGATATTCCAGCCAGCCTAGAACCGTCCCTTCAGCATCAACCTCCCCCTGCCTACCATGTCAGTAGTCTGGCTGCGGATCAAGCACCTTTACGCATATTAATTGCTGATGATGAGCCGATTAGTCGTAAGTTACTCAACAAACTATTGACATCGTTAGGATTTCAGATCCGTGAAGCCACCAATGGTCAAGAAGCCGTTGCTCTCTGGGAAAGTTGGCACCCCCACTTCATCTGGATGGATATGCAAATGCCCGTGATGAATGGCTGCGAAGCCACTCGCCAAATTCGGCAGAAAAGCCAAGAGGCCAATATCTCTTCGCCTACTATTGTGGCACTGACTGCCAGTGCTCTGGCTCAAGATCGAGAAAAAAGCCTGGGGGCTGGTTGCGACGATTTTGTCAGCAAGCCATTTCGCCGCGATGAGCTGTTGGATAAATTGTCCCAATATTTAGGTGTGCGTTATCAATAGACCGTGTACGGGCGGGTCGACATTACCCACCCGTAAAGAAGATTAGACAACCAGCCAGTAGCAACGGGAGCACGACCTTAGAAGGGCTTACCTATTGTAAATAATTGCAACTGCATGTAAATGTGTTGCAATCCTACCGTCTGATCAGGTGTAATTGCCCTGAGATAGTGGGTCCGCTTCATTGACTGTCACCGACTACGGTTTTCCCTAACGGATACCTTGAGACTATCGACTACTATAAAGTCACAGCAAAAAAGAAACGTAAACATCATGGATGCAACCTTTGATAGCGATAAGCGCAAAGTCTTGTCAGCCCTGGCCCATGGCTCCATCTTTCTAAGTCAGCTAATATTTTCAGCTGGCATTCCTGCTGCGCTTTGGATTGTTTCTGATGACCCAGTTGTGAAGGAAAACTCTAAAGAAGCCTTGAACTTCCACCTGAATATCTGGATCTATAGTTTTGTCGTAGGTATTTTGGTATGGATCCTGATTGGCTGGCTGCTTGTCATTCCCCTAATAATTTTTCAGTGGGTTATGCCAGTGCTCGCAATTTTGGGAAGTTTCAGTAACCCTGATAGTGCCTTTAAATACCCATTTATTATTCGCTTTCTGTAAGTCAGCGTAGACATCTCTGCTCAAGCTCTTTACAAATCAGAGCTTGAGCTTGAAATGTTTTTTCGTGTCCGAGTAAATACTGAGACGATTTCATCATTTGTTGACACTTAAAGACTTGACTAATCTCCTGATGGGTCTATGGCCAGGATGAATACTGTAATAAGTAGTCCAACATCTTAGACGGACTGCTTTTTTCGTAACCCATTCGGCAACCCCTGTGAATAAAGATCGCTGGTTTAATTGGACTGAATACGCACTGCTCGTAGGCTCTGGTGCTGGAACAGTTGCCTCCATGGCTACACAACAGGCACTGTTAGCTGCGGCCCCTTTGTCACTACTAGCTGGTTTAGGGTTAATCAGCCGCAGACAGCTACAATCGAGGCTTTCCCAGAGCGAGTCAGTGATGTTGTCGGTCAACAGCACCTTAGATAACCGGTTGCACGATATGCAAGAGCAACTGGAAGATGTGCCCACCCATGAACAGCTTCAGGCCGTGCGGCAGTCAGTCGTTGCTCAGAACCAGCAAGATATTCTGAGTTTATCCCAGTTATTTGAATACACGCGGAACATGTTGCTGGAAAAAATTGAACAGCAAGAAGTTCCAGACTTACAGGAGCTGCACCAGGACATTGGGAAACTGAAGGATCACTGCACCAAGCTAGGGATTAACCTCAAGGATGTCAGGTCTCGCTGTCAGCAACTTGCAGACACCAGCCGCCTTGAAACAGCTGAGTCGATGGTGACAAAGCTCAAGGCTGAGTTGATGCAGTTGCGAGTTCATCTGGAAGTCTTTGGGGCAGATACAAAGAATAATTATTCTGGCCTAAATGACAAGCTTCAATATTTGAAACAGCAGGTGCTACAGCTCACAACTGATGAGCGCCAATCGTTACTCAAAGCCGAGGTGCAGGAGCTGGTTAAAACGGTTTCAGATATGGTCTCTCGGGATGAGTTTTTGGCACTATCAGCTCGATTGCAGGAAATACAGGCTGATAAATCAGCCATGCTGCAGGCAGCTCCCAGCTTTACTAATGAGCCATCAGTCCCGGTAGCGCGATTACAACGGCGGGTTGATTCCTTAGAGCAAGAAATGAGCACAGTAACTAACTCTGTGTTAGAGGCTGTGGCTGAAACATTAGGTCCCTTGCACAATCCAACAGGTGATGTCTTTGCCCAACTGCAAGAGCGTTTAGACGCTACGGATCAGCAAATGAGCACCATCACCGAAACGGTGCTACAGGCGGTGGCTGAAACCCTGGAGCCATTCCAAACATCACTGTCCTCTGCGGCTGAGAGTCAGTGGCTATTCGACTTTGACAATGTGGAAGGTAAGTCAAATAGTCGACGGGCCCTAGAACAACTTTTGGCCAAGGCTCAGAAAAGAGTTGTGTTGGTTTGGCCTTGGGCTGACAGTGTTAACCTTGATGCCGATCTGCTACAGCAACTACGTCAAGTACTCGATCGCAACTGTCGCTTGGATATTGGCTGGTGCCACCAAGGAGAGAATCGTGAGCATCCCTTACTACGCAGCATTAGCCAACGTTGGAGTGAAAGTAACGCTCGCCATCGTCAGCTAAAACATGCCCTTAATCAGTTATTACCCCTCAAGCAAGATTATCCAGATCTGTTTTCTTTTAAGGTTTTGGGTACCACCGAGAACTTTATGGTGTGTGATTCCACCTCTGCCCTGATTGGCATGCAGGCCCTATCTACCCAAACCAGTCTCTTTCCCACCGTAAAGCTTAAACTGCACACGACTGATCTCGGTGTGATTCAGCCCCTGATTCAGCGTTTTGAGAATCCTGTCATTAACGCTGAAGATACCGGTGCTTACTTTAATCGCGGCATTACTCGCTACGATATGCGTGACTTTGCCGGAGCAATTGACGACTTTACCCACGTGATTGCCAGTAGCCCTAGTGCAGCTGCCTATAATTGTCGTGGTGTTGCCTGGATGGAGATGAATGACTATGCCAGAGCTCTTAAGGACTTTGGCGATGCCATTCACTTGAACGCTGGATTGTTTGCCGCTCGCTGTAATCGAGGCGTACTGAGAATAGATATTCGGGACTATGATGGTGCCCTTGATGACCTGGCCGCTGCTTCTGAGCTTTGCCCCCAGAGTGCTATTCCTTACTTTTATCAAGGGCGAATTTTCCAATTTCAGGGAGAGCTCCGCCAGGCGGTGGGAAAATTTGGCTTAGCAATTGAGCGACAGCCTAAGCTGGCACTGCCCTACTGCTACCGGGGCGCGGTTTATCAAAAACAGGGTAAGGTGTTGCAGGCAATTGCTGACTTAGAAACAGCTGCCCGTTTACTGCGGGCCACTGGCGATTGGAATAATCTGAAACAGGTAGTGCGCAAGTTAGCTCGGCTTAAGCAAATACTGCAGATAAATGCGCCAGTGGCAATCTAGCATTATGAACTTTCGGGGCCCTGTTGGGGTTGTCTATGTTTAAGCAACAACGGCATGGGCAAGCTGACCCATTAAGCCAATTTCACTGCAAACTTCGTAGAACTTTACGTCTGGTGGTGCGGCAAATAGACCGGATAGCTCCCTAACAATTTTTTGATAGGTAGGGTTCTGATGGGCATCCATATCTTCGACGTTGTCCCACAAAATTACGGCAATGCCTCTATCGGTGCCTGGCTCTTGGAAAAGATAGGCTCCTTGAAAGCCATCACCATTACCATAGGTGGCAACAGCCTGTTCATAAAGCTGTCGGGCCTCAGAGAAACGACCGGGTTGGAATTCGCCAATGGCAATGTAGGCCTGTTTATGTTTAAGAAAATCGGTAAAGTCGCTCATAGTCATCTCACGGTTCAGTTGTAGGGAACTTCTAGTGTGGAGCAACAGTTATGAGGTGCTGCAAATTTGTGACGTTGGTTTGTGATTCTTAGGGTTGATTTACGGTTTTGTTGATTTGGTAGACAATAGCGCTACATCAACCTGCTGGTAGAGACATTTTCTATCCTTAGAATTATCGAGCACCCAATCAGCCTGGGCGACTTTCTCACTGAGGGGAAGCTGATGGTTAATGCGTGCTGTTGCTGCACTTAGGGAAAGTGAATTACGGGACATCAGTCGCTGTTTTTGTTGTTCAAGGTTACAAACAACTACCCAGACTTCGCTAACTAGATGGGTTAGTTTAGCTTCAAATAACAGTGGAATAGCGTAGACCAGGGTTTGATTAGCAGGATACTCACGACGCACCTGGTTGAATCGCTGGCGGACAAAGGGGTGGATTTGCTGCTCAACCCATTGTTTCTCATCGGGCTGATTAAAAATAATGGTGCCCAGCTGTGGACGATTGAGGGAACCATCAGCGAGCAAAAGGTCATTCCCATAGCGCTGGGCTAAGGTACACAAGATGGGAGAGCCGATGGCCACTGCTTCACGGGCATAAACATCGGCGTCAAGAATAGGCAGGCGGTGGGTGGTGGCAAGATAGTCAGAAACAGTCGTTTTACCGGTGGCGATGCCTCCGGTCAGACCAATGATGCGCTGGTTTATCGATCCATTCATGGGGCATCAGCCCAGGCGACTAGGGCATCGGTCAGACCCTCTAGGGTGTAAGTCGTGGCTTCAATATCTACGCGTCCCAGGTCTTCCAGGCAAGTTTTTGTGGTTTGGGGACCAATAGATGCGATCGCAACCCCTTCCATATATGTTATCCACCCCTCACCAAACTGAGCCATCATTAGCTGTTTAAAATGTCGCACGGTTTTAGAACTGGCAAACGTGACAGCATTAACCAGACCTTGCTGCAGAGCTGTTACGGCCTCAACAGCCATTGTTTCAGGACAGCCCGACTCATAGGCAGCCACCTCTGTGACGATGGCCCCCTGACTGGAGAATTCTTTAACCAGAATATCTCGCCCCCCTGTCTCTACCCTTGGAAACAGAATCTCTAAGCCATCTACAGGCACCGGAAAACTCTCTACCAGATCATCAGCCACATAATTAGCTGGAATGAAATCAGATCTTAACCCCCATTCAGTCAAAATCTTGGCCGTTTTTTTACCCACAACGGCCAGTTTCAGATGGGCCAATTGCCGCAGATCGTACTTGTTCTCTAACAACCGATCTAAAAAGAAATTAACAGCATTGGCAGAGGTTAAAATTAGCCAGTCAAACCGCTGTAAGTTTCCCAATGCCTGATCTAATGCAGTCCAGTTGGATGGTGGTCGAATTTCTAACGCAGGCATATCAATCACCGTGGCACCTTGGTGATTGAGCATTTGAGTAAACGCGCTGGATTGTCCCACAGCACGAGTCACGAGAATTATCTTGTCATCTAGGGACAGCTTGTCCTGGGATAGATTGTTAGTCGTCATTGGCGGATGCAAAAACTCTCGCAAGCGTACCACCTCACCGATGACAATAATGCAGGGCGATAGCCGTTCACCCTTTGTAAGCTGGGTAATGTTGAGCAAGGTCCCCTGCCAACATCGCTGTTGCGGCTGACTAGCCCATTGAATGATGGCGATGGGGGTATCACCATGGCGTTCGTGGATTTGCAGCTGATAGCAAATTTCCCCCAGATGTCGCCCACCCATTAGAAAAACCAAGGTTTCTAAATTGGCCACCTTAGCCCAGTCAAGGGCTTGCAGGTCATGGGCGGTAAAAACACCAAACCCATGGCTGAGAGCTGGATCGGTCAATGGAATGGCATTTAGCAGAGGAGCTGCTAGCGCCGATGATACCCCAGGAATCACCTCAAAATTGCAGCTGGCGCTTTTAAGGGCCTGAATTTCTGCAGCTGCACGGCCAAAGATAAACGGGTCACCACTTTTGAGCCTCACCACCTGTTTCCCCTGTTGACAGTGGGTGACCAGTAACTGATTGATCTTAGTCTGGGGTGTACTAGGCTGACCGCCGCGTTTGCCCACATGGATGGTTTCGCATACAGGAGATAGCTGCAACAAGAGTCGCCTATCCACCAAGGCATCGTAAATTAAACAGTCCGCTTGCCGCAGTACCTGTTGTCCCCGCACAGTCAGGTAGTCGATATTGCCTGGCCCTGCGCCCAAGAGATAAACCTTGCCGCTCACGTTTGATCGCCCCCTCTTAATAGCCCTCTCTTAATAGCCCCCCTTTCAGATATCTTGCTGGCGTTTTACCCATCGATGCCTATGTATTTTTTGGTGTAATACTAGGCGTGGCAATGCTTGGAGTCCCCTTAGCACTATGCCCCATAGCTTGTTGACCAATGCCTTGGACCGTTAGCACTGAACAAGGGGCATGGTGCATAACATAGTTGCTGACGCTACCCAGTAACAACTCACTAAAGCCAGTGCGACCGCGGCGACCCATGATAATCAGGTCAGCCTGCCAACGGGTTGCGACCTCGCATAGGGCCGTACCAGCGGTACCCAGCGGGCAATCGTATTCTGCCTTCAGACCCTGGCGATGGACAAACTCCGTTTGCGATCGCAGCCAGTGTTCAATTTCCTGTTTGCGCTGTTGCCAGCTAACTATATGACTTTGATATAACTCGCTGGTCCAAACACCCTGCATGCCTTCCATACTTAAATAGATAGGTTCGGGATAGCCAACATCCATAGGTGGAATGACCGTAACAAGGTTTAGTCGAGCGTTGGCCTTGGCTAAAGCAATAGCTTCTTCCAGGACGTTACGGCTACTGGTACTGCCCTCTAAAGCTACTAAAATTCGTTGAAACATAGCGACTATTCTCCTATACACGGACGGCGTGGGGGTAAACAATCGTGCCTTTATTATCGATTACTTATTACTCAAAGATTCTAAAAAATTCTGTAGTTACTAAAAAAACTATCAATTGAGAAATATTAAGTTTTTAAAGATCGTTTATGCCCTTAGACAGCGACAATGCTTGGGCAAAACATAGGATATAGCATCCTTTAGATTAAATAAAAATATAATCAACATAAAGGATAGATTGCATCCATCAAAATAGCTCTCAAGAGTTGTAACCACCAAGATTTCTAACTGTTAATTCTATCAATACCGACTATGGAACTTGCTATCAATGCTTGATAAGTAATATGAACAATGCTTTCAAGTCTTTGCTTACCGTTGTTTAACGTGGAGCTGGAACCCTAAAATACAAACAGTTCAAATGGTCAAGAAATTATAGTAAAAGAGTTCCATTGCTCTAGATTACTATTCCTTAAAACTGATCTTTTGCAACTCTCGTTTCCTTGTTTAGCCACAATTAGTGATACCCCAAACTTCAGGTTGCTGAATTAACTAAAAGCTAATGACTTGATTTGAGGTATCTACATATTTCCCACCCCAGTTAATACTCATTGAGAGGTTAGGAATCATGCATGTTCTTCGTTGGTTAGCGACTAGTTTTGACTATATTTTTGGCGCAGCTATTCGTATTTTCGGTCCAAATGATGATGCCTATCCAACTATTGGTGTGCAGCCCTATGAAGGCGACCCCTATTCTTCTGGTTGGATCTAACTAATCGGTTGCTGTTACCCAGCTCATTACGTCAAGCTCATCGAGAATCGATATGCTCCTCTAGGGCTCTGGTATTACTGCCAGAGCTTTTTCATTAGTGTTCAGCATGGGCTAATGCAGGTGTGACCTAATTTCCTAAGCGCTGCAACGGTGTACTGTTCGCGTTACGATAAGGTTGTCGATTAAAAAATCTTAAATATTCATGGGTTGGCAATGCTGACGGCAAACAAGTGGATGGAGTAACGCTTAATGACGCTTTCTTTGCCTATGGGTTTAATGGGGCCTCAGTTCGAGTTAGATAGCCGCGTAACCCTAGATGTTCAACACCTGAAGAAATCCTATGGTCGCGGTAAGCGAAGATTTGAGGCAGTGCGGGATGTCTCGCTGCGCATCTGTGCCGGTGAGGTGCTGGCGTTTTTAGGGCCCAACGGTGCTGGCAAAACAACGACCATCAAGATGATTGGCGGTCTGGTGCGACCTGACGCTGGGCAGGTCAGCATTGATGGTTTAGATCCCCATCGTCAGTCAGCCGCACTTAAACACGTTGGGGCCGTTTTAGAAGGTAATCGTAATCTTTACTGGCGGTTAACACCTTTAGAAAATATTGAGTACTTTGGTGGTTTACGGCAGGTACCTCGGCGTTTGGCACGACAGCGCGGTGAACAACTGTTGGAACAGTTTGGTCTCATCGAAAAACGTAAAACACCTGTGCAAAAACTGTCGCGAGGGATGCAACAAAAACTTGCGATCGCAGTTGCCTTAGTACATCAGCCTACACTGTTATTGTTAGATGAACCCACACTGGGACTGGATGTGGAAGCTAGTGAAACTGTGAAAACCCTAGTGCGAGACATTGCGGCAGCGGGTTGCGCTATCTTACTGACTACCCATCAGTTAGATGTGGCTGAGGAACTTTCACATCGGGTTGCCATTATTCGTCAAGGCCAAATTATTACAGAGCAACCCACACTCTCCCTAATTCAACAATTTTCTGGAACAACCTATCGTATTGACTGTGGCCAACCCATTGATGTTGGGCGCACCCAGAAAATTGTGCACCTTGGCGGTACTGTGCATGATAATCAGGTGCATTTTCCAGGCGAGGCCCTCTATGAATTACTAGATATTCTTCGGCCTTTACCCATTAGAGAGATTCGGCAAGATCGGGCTGATTTGACCGATGTATTTCTGTCGTTGATTCGTGATGCTAACGATAATCGCGATGAACAAGGGTTGCTAACAGACCAATGACGAGCACGCTAACCATTGGGGATGATTCGGGTATATCTTGAGCGCTGTTGCTGTGATCAATTAAGCGGCCATAGCCATCACCCCCAACCCCGTCATTAGCCGCATCAATGCTGTAGGGCCAACCCTGGTGGAAGGTACCCGCACAGGCAGCATGGACAACTACCAAACTGCTTAGGGTACAACCAATGAGCAACAAAAATGGTTTCATAGGCGATCGCCAGTATTCATGTTTAACCCTGATGTCAGTGCTATGGTGCAGATATGATCACGCATTCCAAACGCTGCACGGTCTTAATGCTACTGATGGTTGGCGATAGCGCTCCCGCAGAATTACCGACTTACCCTACAAAATAAGGACTTTAAATAAGTATATGCCTGTAAAAGACTTCTACAATGATGTTATGCGCAACAGCCTAATGAGAGATGGTTGGATGATTGCTTACGCTCCCTTTCGTTTGCCGGTCGGTAGTTTAGCTAGTTTTTTTGAACAGAGAAAGGGTTAGGATTTAATAGACTGTGAACTCAATCGGTAATCGCTATAATTTCATCAGGCTTGTGATTCAAATTAAGGTTAGCCCCTTGGTTTGCCCGTAGGCCACAATGGAGCGGTTTTATCTGAGACAACATTGCCATGGTAGCCATCAAGCAGTCTAATTATTTGTCACCAGAAGACTATCTTGAGGCAGAGAAATCAAGCCTGGTTAAACATGAATACCATGATGGTGATGTTTATGCGATGGCGGGTGCCAGCGATGAGCATGTCACCATTGGAATTAATATTACGTCCTTACTGCGAAGTGCTTTGCGAGGTAGCAACTGTCGTACCTATGGATCTGATATGAAAGTTCAGATCGATGCGGTCAATCACTATTATTATCCTGATGTGATGGTGAGCTGCGATCAGCGTGATCGAGAGTTTAAATACTTTAAAAAATATCCAACTCTAATTATTGAAGTTCTTTCAGAGAGCACTGAGGCTAAGGATCGGGGTAAAAAATTTGAGCATTACCGACATCTGGAAACATTGCGAGAGTATGTTTTGGTAAGTCAAGCCCAGAAACAGGTTGAAGTGTTTCGGAAAAATGAGTCAGGATTATGGGTGTTGCATCCGTTTGGTAAGGATGATGAGGTTAAACTGATGAGTGTAGATATAAGGTTTTCCATGGCATCTCTATACGAAGATGTTGAATTTGTAGCCACTTTCAATGATTGATTTTGCGTCATATTATGGAGGCGAGTGGGATTATCAGGAAAATATAGACAACCTGTCCCATCTAGATTTTGCATGTTTAACCTACTTATCGGCGAGCTGAAAAGAACGTGGATTCAATTCATTCGTTACCCCAGTGAGATCATTGGCGGGATAATTATTATCACCACCGTTTTTTACGGTCTGTTTGTGAGTGCACAATACATGGCTGGTCCGGCGATCAACTTTGGTGATCGTCTAGATTCTGTCGTGGTGGGCTATGTGCTGTGGACGCTGGCGCTATATATCGTCAATGACATTGCGTTTAATATTCAGGCTGAGGCTCAGACCGGGACTCTAGAGCAGATTTTTCTGTCACCCTTTGCGGCCCCGACAATCTTTTTTGCACGTGCGATCGCAAGTCTAGCCCTACGAATGACCATCATTGTCCTCATCCTGTTTATCCTGATGAGCATTACCGGCAGCCAACTATCGTTTCCGTTAGGACTAGTTTTTCCATTGCTCACACTGTTGATGGCAGCCTACGGTCTTGCTTTTGTTATGGGGTCCTGCGCATTGGTTTTTAAGCGTGTGCAACAGATTTTGCCAATCTTTCAGTTTGCTTTATTGTTCCTCCTGGCAGCCCCCACTGAAGAATGGAGCGGTCGTGCTCGGATAGTTGCAAATTTCTTGCCGATGTTGCCAAGCACAGGGTTACTGCGTGATCTGATGGCTCGTGGAGAAGGATTGGATATATCTTTGCTTGGTATTGCCCTAATTAATGGTGCGGCCTATTTTGGGATTGGTTTACTGGTGTTTGGCTGGGCTGAGCGCCAGGCAAAACGCAAGGGAATTTTGGGCGGATATTAGAAGTTTCCGATAGCGCTAGCTCAAAGAAGATGTGCCATTATTGGGGTAGATTCTCAATAGAGCTAGAGTTATGAAGCTTGCGAGTGTGATAGTGTTACTTGTCTTATCGATAGCTCAATCTGCCCGTGCAGAGCTATTGTTTGATCGAGGATTACCTTTCAAGCACATTAACAATGAGGCTGGAGAAGGGCGTAGTAATGTCCGTTGGGCCGCAGGCTTTGATAATCAAAATTTTTATGGTGACGACTTTTCCATTGGTGAACTTGGAGAATGCTATCGTATTGATCATATTCGCACATGGGTAGTGCTGGGCTATCGAGAAGACGATCTCCCGGCTGAACCCGGTGAAGTGGGTGACTGGTTTAGTGAGGTGAGATTGCTGGGTGGCTTGCCAGCTGCTGAACCTTTGTCAGTACTAGCTTTGGGAGAGCTAACCAAAGGTTCAAGTGTGATCAATAATTCCAATATTGAGCTGAGCCGAGTTACCTATCCCAATGCTACAGGCTCGAATTACCATAATTTTGGTCGAGATATCACTGTTTGGCAGCTTGATTTTTATGATTTGAACTGGGTTGTTGAAGGCGGTAGACGCTATAACTTTTCAGTACAAGGCATGGGACGTCCGCTAGAAAAGCGAGATTATCTGCATGGATGGTACAACCATGCTACTAGTGCTCAGTACAGAGTTTCACCCCAGCAGGGTGCCGACAATCTGATGCTGGTTTTTAGCAATGAAGGTGAATTTGTTCGTGTTGCAGAGGCTGAAGAAAATTGGGATAAACCGTCGGATATTAATATTCAAATCTTCGGTGAGCAGCTGGCAAATAGTGGCTCACTAGCTGTAGATACTCCCAATGCTCTGATAGAGATTACGAATAATCTGTATCAGGCAGAATTAATCTCAGAGCGATATCATCAATGGCTACTGATTGAGATTGAGCAGGGAGTGACCGATCGTAAATCCAGGCTCTTGGCAGCAGTCGCTGGACATGCATTAGAAGAAAATAGTGGCAGCTATTTGCCTGAACAGTATGTAGATGTAGAGCTTTCAACTGAGGATTCCGCGCTAGCAGCAAGTATTCTATCTCGTCTACCAAGTTTCTTGATGGAATTTATCACTGAGTTTGAAGAGACTTATGGAGTATCGACAACAGATGGGTTGTCCGCTGAAAAGAAGGAAGTCTTTTTTCGAGAACTTGAAGCGGCACATGGCTTAAATGGTGAAGACTTTGAAGCACTTATAGTCGAGAGTGTTCAGGGAGTTTTTACTGAATCTTTTGGAGAGCATCACGGTGTGGGGATAACTAATCTTGGAGACGTAGAAGAACAACTTAGCCAGCGCTTGGCAGAACTTGATAGTACCGGCATTCTAGATAGATCTGTATATGATCATTTACAAAATAAGCTCTCAAACTACGAAATTCTATCCACATTTGAACTGTATGAGAGGGCTCTAGACTTAACAATTACTCTAGAAAATCTTCGGCCACCTTACATCAATGAACGATTAGACTCACTGCAGCAAGCAACTATTCTTTTACCTGAGTCTCAAACAAATCTTTTGGCTGCATTAGAAACAGAACAAATCACTAGTGAGATTGAGTTCTTTAACTATATCGACCAAGCAACTCTGTTGAATATGGATGAATACCCTGCCCATCCTCAGCTGTATTTGCCGCGAGTCTATGAGGATGTTGCCCAAATGCTGAACGGGGTAGATATCCTAGAGAACGATTTCGGTACCTTTCAAGTAGTAGACGCAGTTGAAGGAGCCAGCTACTTTAGTGGGTCTGGCCCTTTTATTGCCCATGGGACTTTGGTTTCAGTGGACGGCGAAGACATTAAAGAGGAACTAGATGACGTGGTACCGTTGTGGGCCGACGATTGCCGATTTCACTGCGAGCTAGCGATCTCAGCTAAGTTTAGCAATCGTACCTATCAACAGGCTGGTGTGTATGCTCTGCTCGAAGAGATAAAAGGTGACTATGATATCTACTTTGAAGAATTGTCTGCCTTCTTTAATCAGGTTTTACGTGATCAAAACTCTCCCTATCGCCTCTATACGATTGGTCCATCATTCGACCCAAGGGTATTTACAGATGTAAGAACGCTTGAGTCTAATGACAATCGGCTAGGATTTATTGCTCTCACCGAAGACCAAAAAGCGAATTTCTTTGACAGAAACCACATTGCCTTTAGCGACAGTAGTTTATACAGTGAGCAACCTGGTTTACGTAGTGAAGTCGTTGGCAAAATAGTAGACTCGCTAGAAACAACTGGTGTTCTAAGCCATTTGAATGATGAACAAATCGCGCTTGGTAAAGGCCGTCTGGCTCAAAACTATGTTACGCACAGTGGTCAAATTCTCAGTGTGTTTGATGATGTGATTTACAACATTTTTAGTCTGTCGGGTGAAGGTGATGGGCTATATCAAGAACTAACGCTAGCCTTAGCAGACATCTCACGCGGAGCGTTTCAGCCTTCTAATTTTGAGCTTGTCTATGATGAGGTGTCTCAAACTGAACGGTATTCATTTGATGTGAATGGTAATCGCTATAGCAAATCCTTCCAGGCAGATAATGAATGGGCGTCAATTTCGGACATCGTTTTATTTGTCGCAACGACTACTGCTAGGGAAAATTTAGAGGGAAGGTTCTATCAGTTGAAAGACCAATACGATACCCTCTCTGGATATATATTTTTATCAGATGCCCAGTACGAGGCCCTAAATGACTTCGGGGTCTTTGATATACAATCTATTGACTAGGCAGTTGGTGTTGATTTACTCTGCAAACGCAGTTGCTCTGGCCTAAGCTATATCTGATGAGATTTAGGCTAGACTTATGACATTTTGGGCTGGATGGTTAACGGTATTTATTATGGGTTTGGTGGCTGTTATCACCCCTGGACCCGATTTTGCGCTGACATTGCGGAGTAGTCTAGCCTATTCGCGACGGGCAGGTGTATACACGGCTGTGGGTATTGGTTTGGGGAATACCATTCACGCCACATACTGTTTAATTGGCATTGGCGCACTGATTTCCCAATCCATTTTGTTATTCAATGGGCTCAAGCTGCTGGGGGCTGGGTATCTAATTTACCTGGGCATCAAATCTCTACAGGCCAAACCTGTCAGAACCGAATCTCTACAAGATAATCGACGGATTGTCAGTGCATTTGCTGCTTTTCGATTGGGGTTGTTTGGCAATTTACTAAACCCCAAAGCTACACTGTTTTTCTTAGCCCTATTCACTCAAATTGTGCAGCCAGAAACACCATTCGCAGCTCAGGCTCTTTATGGTGGCACCGTGGCATTACAATCCCTTGTTTGGTTCTCTTTACTAGCATTATTAATTTCTCAGCGATGGGTAAAACAGCTGTTAATGGATGTATCTCACTGGTTAGAGCGGGTAACGGGAGCGTTATTAATTTTGTTAGGGCTACGGCTGGCGGTGACTAAGCTTAGCGACTAACGAGTTTGAAACACGCTCAGGCTGAATGTGTAGACATAGCCTGTCAGGAATAGCACCAAGAAAGGAAGTGAGAAGTAGTGGTGATTGGTGAATGCGATCGCAATCGTCAGCACCAAATACACGATCATCGCCAGCTCTAAATAGGGCACCCAATTTTTAGCCGCTCGATACTTCTTGTCGATCCAGCTTTCCTTTTTGCCAATCACACCATGCTTGGGTGTGCGGATAAAATCCCTATTGTTACGCAACAGACCATCACACACAGCCAGGGACTGATTGATGCTAAGGCCAATGCCTACGCCCATTAGTAAAAACAGGTTCCGTAATATATCCCAGGAAAACAGTTTTTTCCTGGGCTGTTGTAAGGAGATTAAATAAAAGCTGACTAAGCTAATGCAGGTTACTAAAGACAGTGGTACGTAGAAGAATATGGCATACTGCCAACGGTAAGGCATAACATAGAGCTGATATGGCAAAGAGAGTAGAAGCATCAGCAACATCAACAGATAGTTGAAGTTGTTGGTCAAATGAAAGAAGGCCTCCCATTTAATATGGGCCGGGAAGTCAGCCCGTAAAAGAGACGGCAATAGCAGCTTTGCCACCTGGCTAGATCCCTTAGCCCAGCGAAACTGCTGGGATTTAAATGAATTCATCTCCATGGGTAACTCTGCAGGTACCCTGATATCTGGTAAGTAGATACACCGCCACCCTTGCATTTGAGCTCGATAAGACAGATCTAAATCTTCGGTAACCGTAGAATGTTGCCAACCGCCTGCATCTCTAATGGCATTGATCCGCCAAGTGCCAGCGGTGCCATTAAAGTTAAAAAAACAGCCTGTGCGGCTGCGAGAGGTTTGCTCGGCTACAAAGTGTCCGTCTAACATCAGCGCCTGTAATTCCGTTAGCTGAGAATAGCCACGGTTTAGATGCCCCCAGCGAGCCTGCACCATGCCCACCTGGGGGGCTGAAAAATAGTGCACCATTTTGAGCAATGTGTCTGGTGGTGGAACAAAGTCAGCGTCAAAAATGGCGACAAGTTCCCCCTTTGCCAGGTTTAAACCATGGGCTAGGGCTCCTGCTTTAAAGCCTTGCCGCTGCTGGCGATGGATATGATGAATATCCAGATTCTGTTGTCTGAGCTGCTCTATCTGTTGCTGACAGACCTCTTGAGTTTCATCCGTTGAGTCGTCAAGCACCTGGATTTCTAATTTGTCGATCGGATAGTTCAGCTCACCAACAGCTTTTAGTAGTCGCTCTACCACATACATTTCATTAAAGATGGGCAGTTGGACGGTGACTTTTGGTAGCGTGGCGTCGGTGTAATACTGCTGCGGCTGCGATGCTTGATGTCGATAATGGTAGAACCGCCAGATAATTAGTAGCCTGTGGAAGCTATAAAGGGCAATGATGCATAGGATTAAGTCATAGGCATTGGTGACAATGTCAGACAGGCTCATGTATTTAATACTGATGTTGTTAGGCGGGCTAAGCTGCCAGCAGAGGCATTATAGTCAACGAAATTATGAATAGGCTGGGAAAAAGCTTAGCGGTTGCTGATTTAAGGCAATAAATCTATCTAAAAATTCTCCGATTGCGCAAAAAATCCATTAGGGCCTGGCAAAGCTGAGAACTGTCAGACGCATAATGGATGGGATGGGTAAATCAACCAATATTGGATGCCTCTATGGATATTGTATTTGGCTTGTTAGCTGCATTTGCATTGCTGTTGATCAGTGCACTACAGGGAATAGCGCTAGTGTGGCCATTGGCGGGTGCGATCGCACTATTCATCCTTATCCACCTACATCGCGGCTATGGGCTACTGACACTCCTACGTTTCTGTTGGCAAGGAGCTAGACAGTCCTGGCCTGTGTTTAGCATTTTGCTACTCATTGGTGCCCTCATGAGTAGTTGGCTCGCTGGGGGTACCGTACCAGCCCTTGTTTACTACGGCACCCAGCTGATTGCCCCCCACTACTTTGTACTGTCGGCCTTTATCTTGACCGCATTAGTATCCACCTTACTTGGCACCTCCTTTGGGGCTGCTGGCACCATTGGTTTAGCCTTGATGATCATGGCCCGCAGCAGCGGTATGCCCCAGCTTAATTTGGTGGCTGGGGCCATTATTGCCGGAGCTTATGTGGGTGATCGGTGTTCTCCGCTTTCCTCCAGTGCCCATTTGATCGCAACAGTTACTGACACACGCATTTACCAGAATCTGAAACAAATGCTGTTAACGTCTCTGCTGCCCCTATCACTAACGTTACTGACCTATGGCATATTTTCCTGGTTCTATCCATTAGAAATCTCTCAACAGTCCGACATTAGTCGACAAATTGCAGCTACGTTTGATCTCCATGGTGTAACATTTGTTCCGGCGTTACTGGTGTTGGCACTGGCAGCGATACGCGTGAATGTAAAACTTACGATCAGTCTAGGTTGGGGCGTGGCCGTTATCTTAGCGATCGGTCTGCAACACTATTCTCTTACAGATATTCTCCGCTTTACCCTATGGGGTTTTCGACTGGAATCTAGTTCCGAACTAGATACTATTTTGTTGGGCGGCGGTTTATGGCCCATGCTAAAAGTTTGTGCTGTTGTTTTATTGTCAACCGCCCTATCAGGACTCTTGAGCAATACCCATAGCCTGGACCGTGTAGGACGTTGGTTACGCATAGCGCAACAACAGCGTACTCTCTTTGCGGGCACAACCTTAATTAGCCTGCTTTCAGGAGCCTTTGGCTGCACCCAAACCATTACTATTTTACTTACCCATCAGCTGGTATCGCGTCAATATAAACAACAGGGCCATAACGCCCAGCAAGTAGCCATTGATCTAGAGAACACAGCCGTTGTGCTGGCACCCATGATTCCCTGGAACATTGCGGGGTTAGTCCCCGCCACATTACTGATGGCTGGTCCGGGCTTCATTCCGTTTGCGGTGTATCTCTACCTCGTTCCCCTCTGTAACTGGCTCTGGCCTGCTCGCCTAGGGTCTGTACCTGTGCTACTACCGTTCAAAAATAAGTCCTGGCCTTAATCGCATCCTCCCTGTTAGTTTGCAAAACGCCGGAGGCACTATTAATAATAGGGCAGCTTGATTTATTACTCAGTTTGTTGCCGACCTCTGTCGTTCGTATTCATTTCCAACCCATGCGCTTTACCCTCTCCAGGTGTATTCGTTTGCAGGTAGTGCCTTTAGTTTTACTGAGCTTGGGAATAGCTTGCGGTGTGCCTGTGCTTGATTCCACAGATGTGGAGATTACGGATACCCAACCAACACAAAATGCTGCTCCTGTAACCGGAGACCCCGTATACTTTGGAGTATTAGCCATTGACAGTGCGGTCTCTGTAAACGAGCGCTACGGCCCCCTGCTCAATTATCTATCAACTGAGATTGGTCGACCTGTTGAGCTAGTTATCTTATCTCAAGAAAGTCAGTTCACTAAGGTTGCAGAAGAAGCATTAGATTTCACTACGAATAATCCCTTGGCTGCCGTACAGATTCAGCGACTTTATGACACTGAGTTCTTGGTGACCCACACTCGCCCTAAAACCGGTGCTCAGTTTAGCGGTCTGATTGTCGTCAATGCTGATAGTGATATTACATCTATCCAAGACCTGAAAGGCCGAAAAGCAGCCTGTGTTAATTTTCAAACAGCAGCAGCAGGATGTACCTTTCAGATTTATCACCTGTTGCAAAACGGCTTTGACCCTTACAAAGATTTCAGTAGTTTTGTCGAAAATAAATCTCAAGATAACATTGTCTTGGCATTACTGAATAACACCATCGATGTAGGGTTTATTCGTACAGGACAGCTTGAGAAAATGGTTAAAAAAGGCCTACTAACTAGCCAAGATGAAGTCCGCATTATTGACGTGGTAGAGGATGATTTCTTTTATTCCCACACCACAGACCTGTATCCTGAATGGCCTATTGCTAAATTACCAGATACCGACCCTCAACTCGTTGAACAGGTGCAGTCAGCACTCATAAGTATACCGAGCGATCATCCCGCCCTAGAATCTCTACGAGTAGAAGGATTTGTGCCAGCTGTCGACTATAGCCGTCTCGATAACTTGATTGAAACCCTACAGCTAAAAAGCTGGGATGCAAATTAAGGAAGAATACCTTTGTTAAGAGACCTGCTGTCTGAAATTTTAAGATCCCTATGGACTGGTTTTAGAGCTGCAAGCCATGAAAAATCTTCGAAAGTTTTTGGTGCTTAAATTTCAGAATAGTGTGGCATTGCGCTATTTGACAATTGCTAGCTCGTTTGTGTTAGCAGTGCAATTGGTGTTTAGTCTATTACAAATCTCTCGTAACCAAACACAGCAGATGACTAATCTGCGTACTCAAGTTGAAAGCAGAGCTGACTTTTTGCGTGGTGTTGCTCCAGAAGCAGTTTTTGACCTTGACTTTCTATACTTGGAAACAATGATGCAACAGGCAACTGAAGACAGTGACATTGTTTACAGTGTAATAATTAGTCATGATGGGGAGTTATTGACCCAGTATCTCAATCGTGAACAACCTTTAATCAAACTTGTTGCTTCAGAGTCTGAGACTCAGTCTGATGATTTATTAGGGTTGTTGGTAAAGGTTGATCAATTACCCTATGTGCATCAGGTGCAATTACCGATTGAGTCTTTTGGTAAGCCCTTGGGGCAGATTCGATTAGGGTACTCCACCCAACGAGTGCGCTCAGAAAGTGTTAAAGCTGCCTTAGAAAGTATTATAAGGGCCTTATTAGTAAGTTTCTTACTAGCGCTGCTGACGATTGCCCTATTTAATCGTCAGGTCTATAAGCCTTTGACATCATTGAGGAAATTTGCCCAGGGGTTTGAAGAGGGAAACCTTGATCAACGAATTGAAATTGGCTGTCCAGATGAGATTGGCCAAGTGGGCAATGCCCTGAATCGAATGGCGGATCAGCTACAGGAAAATTGGGTGAAGTTGGCTGAAGCTTTAGATCAGTCAATTGCAGCTAATAGAGCAAAAAGTGAGTTTTTGGCCAGTATGAGTCATGAGTTGAGAACACCACTAAATGCTATTTTAGGCTTTAGTGAGCTGATGGCTCGAGAGAAAGATGTAACCCCTAATCAAAAACGAACACTAGACACTATTAACCGCAGTGGCGAACATTTACTTTCGCTGATTAATGATGTTCTGGAAATGGCAAAAATTGAAGCAGGACAGACTTTAATTGAGCCGGTGGCGTTTGATTTGCATCACTTTTTGCAGACGCTCCACGACATGCTCAGTATACGAGCTAAAGCCCAAAATTTACATTTTGTCTTTGATTATCCATCTGATCTTCCTCGGTACGTTAAAGCGGATGAGCGCAAGTTACGTCAGGTGTTACTAAATTTGTTGAGTAATGCCGTCAAATTCACTAAAGAAGGGAGCGTGAAACTTCAAGTTAAGACTTTGCCAGATTCCTCACAGGCTCAATCTTATCGATTTAAGTTTGCAGTTGAAGACACTGGACTTGGTATTTCGGAGGAAAATTTGACCGTAATCTTTGAGCCATTTGAGCAGACAGAAGTAGGTCGCAATAGTCAACAAGGCACTGGCTTAGGTTTAGCCATTAGTCGCCGTTATGTGCGCCTTATGGGAGGGGATCTAACCGTATCAAGCCAGTTAGGGCAAGGGTCAACGTTTCAATTTTCGGTGCCAATGCAAATGGTAGAAGCCATTGATGTTAAGGTAGCATCCGCAGAAGTAAAGCATGTTGTCGGGCTAGCACCAGATCAAGACACCTGCCGTCTTTTAATTGTGGAAGACGTTGAGGAAAATCAGCAATTGTTAACCAGAGTGCTAGAACTGGTCGGTTTTGAAGTGCAGGTCGCTACCAATGGCATGGAAGGAGTTGAATGTTGGAAAGAGTGGCAGCCTCACTTGATTTGGATGGATATGCGAATGCCTGTGATGGATGGTCTTGAGGCCACCCGCCATATTCGAGACCTTGAAAAAAATCAACCATCAGGGAAAAAACATTCAACAATTATTATTGCATTGACAGCATTTGCCTTTGAGGACCATCGCACAATGGCTCTAGAGGCTGGTTGTGATGACTATGTGCGAAAGCCTTTTCGCGAACAAAACCTGTTCGAAAAGCTTGAGCAGCATTTAGGTGTTCGTTATCTCTACGAAGGGGATGAGCCTGATAAATCAGAGGAATCTGTGAACGTTAATTCTACAAGTGTTGCAGTTAATGAGCCCATTGATAAACAAATAGCTGCAATGCCCCGAGATTGGTTGATAAAACTGCATGAAGCTTCTATACAACTTGATCGTGAAGCTGTGTCCCAGTTATTGCAGCAGGTTGTGGATGACCACGGTGCATTAGTAAATGAGTTACAAACCTGGGTGAATAGTTTCAGATTTGACAAGATTACTGATTATACAGCTGACATTTTAGAAGTTCACCATGGTTGATCAATTGTCGTGTTAAATGAATTGATTTCTTACAGCAAAATAGATAGATATGGCTACTAACATCCTGTTGGTTGATGATACTCCTCAAAATTTAGAGTTGTTGTTTGAGGTTCTACTCCAACAGGAGTACAAGGTACGATGTGCCATTAGTGGTCCCTTAGCCCTTAAGACAATCGAGGCGGCACCTCCTGATCTCATTTTGTTGGATATCAATATGCCAGATATGGACGGCTACACCGTCTGCCGACAGCTACAGTGTGATGAAAGGTTTCGAGAGATTCCAGTTATTTTTATCAGTGCTCTAGGTGAAACCTTAGATAAGGTAAAGGCCTTTGAAGTAGGGGGTGTGGATTATGTAACAAAGCCCTTTCAGATTGAAGAAGTACTAGCCCGTGTTAAAAATCATCTTGCTCTCACATCAGCTCGCGCTGAAATCAAGTCCCTCAATGAAAATCTCGAGCAACGTGTAATAGAGCGTACGAATCAGCTACAAGAAAACTTGGTACAGCTTGCTATCGCCAGGGATGAGGCCCTGGCTGCAGAAAAAGCCAAGAGTGAGTTTTTGGCTACATTAAGCCATGAAATTCGTACACCGATGAATGGCATTATCGGTATGACTGAGTTACTACTTGATACCAATTTAGATTCTGAACAACGTAATTTCGCTGAAACAGTTCAAAACTGTAGTAGTTCGCTACTCACACTCATTAACGATATTCTTGATTTCTCTAAAATTGAGTCGAACAAGCTTGATGTAGAGCATGCACCTTTCAATCTGCGCACCTGTGTGGAAGAATCTCTAGAACTATTGGCTCCCAAAGCTGTAAAGAAAAATTTAGAGCTCTGTTGTGTCGTTGATTTAGATGTGCCAAATACCCTAGTGGGTGATGTCACTCGATTACGGCAGATTTTAGTTAATCTGGTGGGTAATGCTGTCAAATTTACCCATGAGGGTGAGGTTGTTGTTAAAGTACACACTACGCCATCTGAATCTGATCCTCAATCAGCTAATGACGAATTTCTAACTATTCATTTTTTAGTGCAAGATACTGGTATTGGTATCCCTGCAAATAAAGTGGATCGTCTCTTTAAATCCTTTAGCCAAGTAGACTCGTCTACAACTCGTAAATATGGCGGTACTGGTCTTGGACTGGCGATTAGTAAAAAACTGTGTGAATTGATGGGGGGAGCGATGTCCGTAACCAGTGTTGTGGGTGAGGGCTCATGTTTTTCGTTTTCGATTTCTGTTCAAGTATTCTCTGAACAAGATACGCCTCAAGCACCACAGCCAAATAATCAGCTATTGGGAAAGCGGGTACTCATTGTGGATGATAATGCTACTAATCGGGATATTTTAACCTTACAAACTAAGTCCTGGGGGATAGTTCCAATCGCTGCACAGTCTGGCTATGAAGCATTAGGTATTTTAAGTTGTCAGTCTGATTTTGATGCCATTATCCTCGATATGCAAATGCCTAATATGGATGGTTTAACCGTGGCCAATAATATTCGTTTACAGGGAGACTATGGGCAAACCGTCCCATTAATTATGTTGACGTCTATTGGCCGACCAGAGCTTCCAGAAAACAGGGTTAAGGCCATTAACTTTGCTGCTTTTCTCAATAAGCCAATTCGGCAATCTCGCTTGTACGATGTGCTTACCCAAGTGCTGATTGGCAAGGTACAACCTAAAGAAGACTTTAAACCAACTAAAACAACATTATTAGAGCCTACCTTTGGGCAAACTCATCCTTTAAAGATTTTAGTTGCAGAAGATAATCTGGTAAATCAACAGCTAGCCAAACAATACTTAAATAAGTTAGGTTACCAACCTGATATAGTTAGCGATGGTTGTAAAGTACTTGAGGCAATGCAACAACATCCCTATGATGTCATCTTTATGGATGTGCAGATGCCCACTATGGATGGATTAGTTACTACAGCAAAAATTCGTGAGCAATGGCCGTTGATTCGACGGCCACAGATTATTGCCTTAACAGCTAATGCCATGCAAGGTGATCGAGAACGATTTCTAGCCGCTGGCATGGATGGCTATATTAGTAAACCGATTCACTTACAAGAACTGATAGAAACCTTAAAAAGGGTGACTGAAAAGCTGTAAACATCAAGATTTGATTGATTGCTCCTCTTTTTGTAATGTTTAAAGCTAAATATGACCGGTAATATTCTGTTGATTGATGATGTTCTTCAAAATGTTGAACTATTGTTCGAGCTTTTACTTAGCCAAGGGTACACGGTTCGCTGTGCTATTAGTGGAGCATTGGCCCTGAAATCTATTGAAGCTGCCCCTCCTGATCTTATTTTGCTGGATATTAATATGCCAGATATGGACGGCTATACCATCTGTCGTCAACTGAAAAGTTGTCAAAATACTCAAGAGATTCCGGTTATCTTTGTCAGCGCTATGGGAGAGACCCTCGATAAGGTAAAAGCATTTGAATCTGGCGGTGTTGACTATGTCACAAAACCATTCCAACTTGAGGAAGTATTAGCCCGCATCTCTACCCATTTAACGCTTAAACAGACCCAGGCTGAGATAAAAGTGCTCAATGAACAACTTGAGCAGCGGGTTATGGAACGCACTCTGCAACTCCAGGAAGAGATGGCCGAACGTCAGCGAGTGCAAGAAAAGCTGATTTATCAAACCACCCACGATCGGCTTACGGATTGCTTCAATTTACCTGGATTCGTCAAAGTTTTAGAACAGGCGATGGAACAAACCCATTTTTTATCGGAAACCTATGCTGTTTTGAGCTTAACGTGTGAACGCTTTCAACGTATTACCAATGCATTTGGCCACTTGGTAGGGGACGATCTACTGTTACAGGTGGCACATCGTCTTAACCATTGTTTTTCTGATCAGGCAGTAATCGCTAGAATTGGGAGTGATCGATTTGTGGTGTTGCTACAGGGCCTTGCGGCTAACCAAGAGATTGCTCAGAAAACTTGTTTAGCCATGGCTAAACAAGCTCAGGGAGAGTTATCAAAGGTGTTTATTATTGAGCACCATCAGATCTTTTTGCAAACAAAATGGGGGATAACCCTAGGACAACCCCAGTATTCTAGAGCGGATCACATTCTGCGAGATGCTAGCATTGCCTGTTCTCAGGCTTATTCTCTAGGTTTAACTTTGCCAGGGAGGACGGAGGGGAATATAGCAGCGTATTGTGTGTTTAATGCCCACATGCACGATCAGGCATTGGAAAAGGTGCAGTTGGAGAGTAATCTCAGACAGGCTATTGACCGCCAGGAGTTTATTGTTCATTATCAACCCATTGTCTCTCTTGCTACTGGAGAAATCCGAGGCATGGAGGCGCTTGTTCGTTGGCAACATCCTGAACAGGGATTTATTCCACCGAGCCAGTTTATCCCAGCAGCTGAATCATCTGGATTAATTGTTCCTTTAGGCGCAATTGTGATGCGTCAGGCTTGCGAACAGTTCCGTCAGTGGCAACAGCAGCATCCGTCTTTAGAGCAATTAAAGGTAAGCGTCAACCTTTCGGTACGCCAGTTCGCCCAACCAGATCTGGTAGAACGCATTCAACAGATGTTAGCAGACACAGATCTGCAACCTGAGAACTTACAACTTGAGATTACCGAAAGTGCCATTATGGAGAGTAGTAAATCAGCTGCATCTATTCTGGAAAGATTGCGATCGCAAAACATCCAACTGGCCATCGATGACTTTGGTACAGGCTATTCCTCTTTGAGTTATCTCACTCAGTTTCCCGTCGATACCCTTAAAATCGACCGAGCTTTTGTGAATCAGCTGGGCCAAGATCCCAAACATGTCGGTATCTTCCAAGCGATTGTCACCCTGGCAAATACCCTAGGAATGGATATTGTTGCCGAAGGCATTGAAACAGATCTACAGCTACAGCAGTTGAGAACATTTGGCTGCCAATTAGGCCAGGGTTATCTCTTCTCTAAGCCGGTCGACAGTACAACCATGGCTAAGCTATTCACTCAGCCTGTTTGGTCCCATCATTGGCTAACGGATAATATTAAGAATGATAAAGGTAGGGTAGCCACCCTCCACTAGTTCAGTCGACATTGCTGATCCTTAGGATGACTTTAGGTATGAAACACCGGTAAATAGCCATAGCTCTAGATCGGTACATCTCCTAAATCAGCAATTGTGTGCAATCGAATCAGCGATATATTTTCTCATTGGGACGTTTAAAGCCTGCATTTGTTGGCCGATCATAGACGCCGAGTCTTGTCAAAAATCGACGGAAGCTAACATATACTAGCCATGCGCCGATGAGTGCGGGCAAAATGAAAGCCGCCATCGTGACCTTATCGAAATACTGACCTTCTAGAATTCTGGCTTGCCATACAATCACTATCCTGGCTGGGCCTGTTTCTGTAGATACCCAATGCGTAATGAAGGCCATGCAAAGGCCCAAAAATCCAAGGGGGACAAGGCAGCCAAGGTTCTGTAACCAGTCTTTCAAGATTGGATGCATGGTTCTAAAGGGATACAGACCGGGGGAAGTCTGCATCAGTGACGAAGAAACTTATACCTATAGAATTCCCATGCAATTTACCAAATCCAGAATTTTTGATTAAACCTGCTCACATCTTATGGAGTTCATAACAATGCAACATGTCTATTGTGGCTACCTGATAGTCAGTTAAAACCCACCTATACGGTCATTCCAGCCATGGCTTGCAGCATTACCAATGCATATCTACACCATTAAGGACCCCATGGATGAACTTATGGACAGAGTAGTCACCTGTCGGTAGATAACTTCAAAAAATTACAGCATACAAAGTTCTTTCTGATACAAAATTGATCGATCAGTTCTAGAAAAGAGACAGCGTTTAGGGTGAACCTATCTGTCTTTTAACTAAGCGCTGTTGACTGCCAGTGGGTAAAAATGTGAGTCCCTTGCACCCGTAACTCACAATCATCCAGATCAAAGATCAGCGGCTCATACTTAGGATTGGCAGCCTCTAAAACAACCACTGACTCTTTTTGAAAAAAATGTTTTAGGGTAGCACCTTGGCCTTCCACATAAACTGCAACAATCTCACCAGGCCCAGGTTGGTAATCATCAGCTACAGGTCGAATGCCGACATAGGCTCCATCAGGAATACCGGCACCCACCATACTATCTCCTGAAATTTTCAGGACATAATCGTTGGGCTTACGCCCGTTGTACTCAATGTTGAGATACCCATGGTCTTCTGTAGCAGGCTCGTGGCAATAACCGGCTGCAATTTCACCGCGAATGGGTATTCCTTCTAACTCTGATAGTTCAGTGGGAGGAATGTCGTAGGCTTCGAAGTTAACGACCTTAATACCCCGTGATGTACGTTTGCGACGAGTAATATATTGGTTTCGCTCTAACCATTTCAGACTGTTTTGAATGCTGCCATGGGAGCGAGCTGTACCGGTGGTAATTTCTCTCACCGTAGGGCTGTTCTGATGTTTGCGCCAGTACGCTTCGATGAAGCTGAGTACAGTTCCGTGGGGTTTGCGGACAGCCATGGGTCAACATCGTATAGGACAAATGTATTGTAGTTCAATTGTCCTATCAGTGACTAGGGGGTTTGAAAAAAATCAAAAATAGACACTACTGCGCCTGACCGTAAGTTAGAAGAGGTGCTCAATGCTTTGAGGTATTCTATCCGATGATTTATCGGTTTTCTTCTATGCAGTTGACTGTTGTCGTGCTTAGTATTCACACCGACATCGACTTTCGATGCTGACGGAAAATATTTAGCAGCCTGCAATACGCCAGCTTAAATCAGATTGTTGCTGCATCATATAAGCTGCATCATATAAAGAGTCCACACCAGAATTCATTGGCTAGAGACTCATTGCTACTAACCTGCTACTAACTATGTTACAGAACCTATGCCTGCTATAGAAGTGAAAAACCTAACCAAGGTCTATCCAGTGGCCATTAAGCAACCTGGCCTAGCTGGAACATTACGTCACTTTTTCCAGCGTCAATATCGTCAGGTCAAGGCTGTCAATAATGTATCGTTCTCCATAGAACCAGGGGAAGTGGTTGGTTTTTTGGGACCCAATGGAGCCGGTAAAACCACAACGTTAAAAATGCTGACCGGATTAATTTATCCATCGTCTGGCCAGGTAAGCGTGGCTGGGCAGATCCCCTTTCAGCGTCAGCGTTCTTTTTTGGAGCACATCACTCTGGTCATGGGACAAAAGCAGCAACTAATTTGGGATTTACCGACCCTAGATTCACTGCGGATTAATGGGGCGATCTATGGGCTATCCCACCAAGAGCTACGCGATCGCATCCATGAACTGTCTAAGATGCTTGACCTGACCGATAAACTTACACAGCCTGTCCGTAAGTTATCTTTGGGAGAACGGATGAAGGCTGAAATGTTAGCAGCTCTATTACATCATCCTCAGGTGTTGTTTTTAGATGAGCCCACATTGGGACTGGATGTCAATGCCCAAATGGCGGTGCGAAATTTTTTGCAGGCTTATAACCGGCGTTACCAGGCAACCATTGTTCTAACGAGTCATTATATGGCTGATATTACGGCGCTTTGCGATCGCGTCTTACTCATCTATCAAGGACAACTCATTTATGATGGGTCTTTGAACAGTCTGATTGAGCAGTTTGCCCCCTATCGTGAAGTGACTGCTGAGCTTGCCCAAGAAATTCCCGCTGCCTCTTTAGAACCCTATGGTGAAATTCAGTCTATCGATGGTTGCAAAGTTGTTCTTTTAGTGCGTAGAGAAGACCTGACCAAAACCGTATCCCAAGTGTTAGCCCAATTGCCAGTCCATGATTTAACCGTTACCGATCCCCCCATAGAAGATGTCATCGGGCGAGTATTTGATATTGGGCTTGAGATTGTTCGCAACTAAAAACATGACCGTCAAAACTCTCCCCCTTACCTGAAGATTAGCCACCCTCACCGATAAAGGGAGTTCCCCCCTTACCTGAAGATTAGCCACCTTCACCAATAAAAGGAGTTCCCCAAAATTTCCAATTTTCCTTATTAAATGGCGAGCGCCACTTATATATGAGAGCTAATTCAATCGCCTGGCGAGGGCGGCGTTCAGCAGGAGCATGACGCCAAAACGCTATACCTAACTGGCTGTCAAGACCATGATGATAATGCGCATGGCGATAGTTCATTAAATAGCGTTTACAGTCATGTTCCCCTTTCCAACGCTGATTTGATTTGACGGTTTCGCCCACATACAACAGCAACTCACTTTTGTAATCAATGACAAAATAGAGGGCTGCCACCCCCACATCACTAAACTGCCAGCGCCAAAATTCCGTATTTTGCTGAGGTAAAGTAAACGGATCGATATCCTCGCCAGGATCACGAGCTGCTTCAAACAAACAAGCTTGCTCCATTATGGGTGTCGCTTGTACGGACGTCTGAAATGTAGCAACTTTACATTTCCAAGCAACGAGCTCGCTATGGCTCAAGGTAGTTTGAGACTGTAAGTTTTGGAATCGAGACTGACTAACGGCCCGCTGAACCTCGTCATTCAGTAGGGAGGGTTGGTTACGATTGCCCATGGAATTACTCCAAGCTCGACGCTATATATGGCGTAATCATGCCTCTAGAAAGCAATCATACCTCTGTATCTAGCATCAAGAATACCTGCTTTACAAGAACATTGCAGAGATGGCAGTAGATTTAATCTGGAAAGTTAACGATTCACCATGTATTGATAGGTATCGACATCGGCCTATTAACGTTCTGAGTAATGACACGTCCTCCACTGTGATGCAAAAGTAACTCCCATTGTGAAGAAAACTACCGAATCTAAGGGCAAGTTTATATTGATTTTGTAGACACTACCTTTTATCAAGTCGGGTTTTGTTGTTACTACTTAAAATTGGATAGAGCAGAGGGTGGCTACCGAGTAAATGCCGAATTGCGTGAGTAATCACTCGATGTTTATTCGTTAGGCTAAACAAGGCGAACAGTATATAGATAACCCGTCTGATGGAACTTTTGGGCAATCTAGGGTTGCCGATTGTTCTACTAGTCTGTTGTAAATATTGCTATTAGATTATGGTCGATAGTGTTAAGACATCCTCTCCTATGTCAGCGTTGGTCCAATCGGAGTTTCAAACTATTCAGCTGCCCATCAGTATGGCAGTAGCTGAAGCAACAGCATTTAAGCAGCAGTGTCAGACGCTTTTTGCCGAGCAGCCTGATTTATCTGAGTTGGTACTGGATTTTTCGGCAACCCGATTTATTGACAGTAGTGGCATTGGCGCTTTGGTGATTTGCCATCGCCTATGTGCGGCTAAAGGTGCCAGGTTGCGATTGGTCAATGTACCCGCCCAGGTCATGATGGTGCTGTCATTAACTGAACTAGATAAGGTATTTGACATTACCCTTGCTGCTGAGGAAGATTCCAATCCTGAAGATCAGGTTTTACCTGAAACTCATCCTTCAGTAAATTCCAAAGCAAAACGCACGCTAGACATCGTAGGAGCCTTTGTAGGATTATTCTTGACTGCTCTGGTTTGTGTACCAGTTGCAATCATTATTAAGCTGGATGATGGAGGTCCTATTTTCTTTGCTCAGACCCGCTGCTCTTGGCTAGGTAAGCGGTTTAAGATTTGGAAATTCCGCTCGATGGTAACGGATGCCGAATCTCGTAAGAGCGAGGTCTCTAACCAGGTGGAAGGCCCACTATTTAAGAATGAAAACGATCCCCGAATCACTAAGATTGGGCGTTTCCTTCGCAAAACCAGCTTAGATGAGTTTCCTCAATTTTGGAATGTGCTCAAGGGGGATATGAGCCTTGTGGGTACAAGACCCCCCACACCTGATGAGATTGAGCAATATGAAGTTGGCCAGTGGCAACGTCTAAATGTCAAGCCAGGAATGACTGGAGAATGGCAGGTTAACGGTCGCTCTAGCATCACTAAGTTTGAGGATGTGATTAAGTTAGACCTGCGCTATCAGGAAAACTGGAGCTTCTTCTATGACATTAAGCTAATTGTCAAAACGGTTCTGGTTTTGTTTAGCAAAAAATCTGGAGCTCACTAAAGCTTTTAAGATTAACACCTAGATAAAAATGAAAAGAAGGGTGTGAACCCAGGTTCACACCCTTCTCTGTTGAATTGAAAATTTTTAAAGGCTCAAATTAGCCAATGTCTACCTGGCTAGTGTCAACGGCAGTGGCACCATCAACGTCTTTAGCAACAGCAATCATTTTGTCGAGGATAGCCTGGCTGGGAACTTTGCCCTTGAGCACTACTTTGCTGCTGAGCTGCGCTACCCATAGAGTTTCGACATCATCCAGCTGAGAATCTTCATCAAAGGCCAGGGTGACCCGCTTAGCTAGACCACTTTCATCAAATTCACCTGTGAGGCCAATTTTGCACAGTGGAATTTCGTTCTCTGCTGCGGGTGAAGATGAAGGTGCGTTATTGGCAGCAGCGGCAGTGGGAGCAGCAGCAGTCTTTTTAGGGGTGGAAGCTTTTTTGGCACCAGGGCGACGACCAGCGGTAATACTAGCGCCTGCAGGCTTGTCCTGCTTAAAGATACGTTTTAGAAAACCCATGAAAATTTCCTACGTGAATACCACAAGTGAGTAGAACAAATGCCTCACATTGATCAGGGTACCGGTCGACTTCTGATCCCATCGACATTTTCAGAAACAAATAACCTTAATGACGTCTAATCGCGTATTTTTCTGCGCCGGATGGCAGATTTTCTAGGGTATGCAATTTCTACAGTACGTAATCGTCACGATGAACCTTGAAGGAACTTGCTAAGGAACTTGCTATAGTCTGAACACGGTTGCATAGATGTTTTCGCCGAAGCGAACCATGGTACGAGACGGGCTGAAAACGGTAACGAATCGCTATTTTGGTGGGCGACGAGTATCCCCCATGGCGCTAAAGCACATGCGCGATAGCCTCATGGATGATTCAGAGCTAAATCGTGACTATGTGGTCATGACCATTGGTGCCTGTATCATTGCGACGCTGGGTCTCCTTTCAAATAGTGCGGCGGTAATCATAGGGGCAATGCTGGTGGCACCGCTGATGTTACCGATTCGGGGCATGGCCTTTGGTTTTTTGGAAGGTGATATTGAGCTGATTACGGAAGGTGCCAAGGCGCTGGGAGTGGGTACGATACTTGCGATCGCACTCTCCACGGCTCTAGGCTTCATGCTAGGTCTCTCGGAATATGGTTCGGAAGTGTGGGCGCGATCAGAACCAACGCTACTGGATCTGGGCATTGCAATTACGGCAGGTGGAATTAGCGGATTTGCCAAGGTGCAGCCGAAGATATCGAGTACGTTGGCGGGAACTGCGATCGCAGTGGCCTTAATGCCGCCAGTCTGTGTGATTGGGTTAGGGTTAGCCCAGGGAAAAATGGCCCTGAGTCAGGGTGCGACCTTACTGTATGTGACCAATCTGATCGGTATTACCCTGGCCTGTATGTTGGCCTTTTGGCTAACGGGGTATGCACCGTTTCAAAAAGCGCGTAAGTCGTTGCGATATGTGTTAATCATCACAGGGGCATTAGTGATTCCACTGGCCCTGAGTTTGGTGGAGTTAGTGCGCCAGAACCGAGCCGAAGATAGTGTTCGCGATGCATTGGTGAATGGCACAGTCACGTTTCAACGGTTAGAGCTGATCGACCTTGATATTGATTGGTTGCCCAGCCCACCGGAGGTGCGGTTGACGGTGTATAGCGTAGAGCCGGTAACGCCTACCCAGGTGGGATTACTTGAGCAATATGTAGCTGATCGCATGAACCGACCGTTTCGATTAATTTTTGAGGTCAGCGAGGTGCAGGAAGTCACCAAAGAAGAAGTGCAGCCTGCCAGCGGTGAGCCAGATGGCGAAGAGTGATATCGTAAGACATCTTTAGCCGAAAGTGAAGCGAAATCCATTGCAGAGTTTAGTTTAGGGATTCCCTTTGTGATGGATCTGGTGGCGGCGATGTGTGCAAAGGGGAAGCCCATCACTAAAATTGGGGCTCCGGTGCCGAGAAAAGATGGAGAAACTAGCGAGCGAGATCGGGTGATTAAAGAGACTTGTGAACGGTTTCTAAAACATTGTTTGGATACCCCGAAGACCCTTGCCAGATAAGCAGCTTACCTTTGTCCTGGCAATGTTGCGGCGGTCGCAGATGGATTTGTTGGGGGCGATGGTGAATGTGCAAACGGGTCTGGAAGGACGGTTAAAAGCACTACAGGGGAGATATACCTTTTGACCTCGATCCGTCCTATGCCACGGCGCACAACAATCTGGCCAATACGTACAGAAATGATTACCCTCCTCCGCAATGCTATCGCCCAGCCATCCACCCAATAATCTAAAAAATTGAGAAACTACTGAAAACCAACAACCAACAACCCCAACCTATTGGCAAGCTAAAATCTAAACATAATTGCTTGGCATGAGGGCTCATAATCATGACCACCACCCTACTCATCCAAACCGAAACCCATCCCTTAACCGTATCACTACCTACGGTTGCCCCCATGAGCCGCGAAGAATTCTACGCCTTTTGCCAAGCCAACCGCGACTTACGCATCGAACGCACCGCCACAGGGGATGTCGTGATTATGCCTCCCGCCTTTTCAGATACGGGAAATCGTAACTTTAACCTAGCCGTTCGATTAGGCATATGGGCAGAGCAGGATGGCACCGGCCTCGGTTTTGACTCCAGTTCAGGCTTCACCCTACCCAACGGAGCCACCCGCTCACCCGATGCCGCCTGGATCAACGCCGACCGTTGGAACACCTTAACCGACGACGAAAAAGCCTCCTTCGCCCCGATTGCGCCAGACTTTGTCATCGAGCTACGGTCAGCCAGCGATACCTTGAGTGGTCTACAAAGTAAGATGCAGGAATACATCGATAATGGTGTATCCCTGGGCTGGTTGATTGACCGCAAGCACCGTACCGTTCATATTTATCAACCTGGTCAAACTCCTCAAATACTTGAAAACCCTGATGCGGTCAGTGGCGATCCAGAATTACCTGGATTTACGTTACCGATGGCTAAGGTCTGGTAAGGAGATATTGATGTTCCTATCCCTCACAGGCCAAATAGATCAGAATACCTAGCAAACGTTCTAGTGGTTCCAGGCAGTAGGCTTCTAAATCAATGGTCAAATCAGTCGCCTGAAGCTTGAGAAATTTCCAGAGTTCACCGTTAGTAACACAGCCATAGATTGTTTTTTCCGACTGTGGTAAGAAACGCATGGCTTCATGAACATTGAGGCCAAACTCTTACTGTACTTGCTGTAAGCTAAATTTGCTATACGGCATCTGTAGTCAAGCTAACCGGACTATACCTTGATCATCGCTCAGGGTTAGAACTTGCCATCCAATGCCTCTACGCAACGTTCGCAGATGGTCTCATGCTCCGCCGACTCGCCCACATGGGTGGAATAATTCCAACAGCGATCGCACTTTTTCCCATCGGCATCCACAATGCCAATGCCAAAGGCATCCGACTCACTGCGATACTTAATGTCCTTCAGCCTATCAGCACTGTCTAAGACCTCTACCTGAGACACCAAGAACAAATATCGAGCCTCATCCACATGGCTAGAATTGGGTGCGATCGCATCACTGGGATTCATCGCCGTTAACTGTTCTCTCAGTTGATCATCAGCAATGTAGATCAGCGCTTTCGCCTGCAACGACGAACCAATATCTTTTGCAGAACGCGCCTGTTCCAGCACCTTGTTCACCTCGTCCCGTAGTTCCCTCAGCTGGTTCCAGGTATCCGCCAGTTCAGGCTTTTTCCACTGCGGATCAATCTTTAACCACCCCGCCTCAAATACAGACTTTGTACTGGTCTCATAGGGCATAAACTGCCAGATATCCTCTGCCATGTGGCACAGCACAGGGGCAATGGACTTGGCTAAATTCTCCAGGGCAACTGCCAGTACCGTTTGACAGCTACGTCTTCGGAGAGATGCCGCATCACTGATGTAGAGACGATCCTTAGCAATATCCAGATAGAAGTTGGAGAGATCCACCACACAGAAATTCTGCACCGTCTGGAAGAACTTAAAGAACTGATAGGTGTCAAAGGCAGTCTCCACCTCAGCAAAGATCTCGGTCATCCGATGTAGCATGTACTGATCTAAACTGGGCAGCTGGTCATAGGGCACTGCATCTTTGGCTGGGTCAAAATCATGCAAGTTGCCCAACAAGAATCGGGATGTGTTACGAATCTTACGGTACACATCCGCCAGCTGCTTAAGGATGTTTTTACCGATGGGGACATCGGAGGAATAGTCCACTGAGGAGACCCACAGCCGTAGTACGTCAGCACCGTAAGGCGGATCCTGTTTCTTGTTCTTGCCACCCTCAATGATTTCATAGGGGTCCACCACGTTACCGATGGACTTACTCATCTTGCGGCCCTTTTCATCCAGGGCAAAGCCATGGGTAAGTACAGTTTTGTAGGGGGCACAGCCATGGGTAGCCACACTGGTGAGCAAGCTCGACTGGAACCAACCCCTATGCTGATCAGAGCCTTCCAGGTATAGGTCTACCGGATATTTCAAGGCATCTCGCTGATCGGCGACTGCTGCCCAGGAAGAGCCTGAGTCAAACCATACGTCCATGGTGTCGAAGCCTTTGCGATAGGTATGGCCGTTGTTGTGATAGCTCTCGGGCAGTAGTTCCTCAACGGGCATACTCCACCAAGCATCAGAACCATGCTCAGCGAAAATACCTCTGACATGGGCAATGGTTTCTTGATTCATCAATACTTCACCAGTCTCTTCATCGTAGAAGGCTGGGATGGGCACACCCCAGTTGCGCTGACGAGAGATGCACCAGTCAGAACGGTCGCCCACCATCGGTGTAATCCGGTTTTCGCCCTGGGCCGGAATCCACTGCACATCCGAGATGGCTTTCAGGGCTTCATCGCGGAACCCTTCCACAGAGGCAAACCACTGCTCAGTAGCCCGGAAAATGGTGGGTTTTTTAGTTCGCCAATCGTAGGGATACTTGTGGACGTAGGGTTCATGTTTCAGAAGCGTATTGGCTTCGGTCAGTGCCTGGATCAGTGCTTCGTTAGCCGTTTTTAGAACGTTCAAACCTTCAAAGCTCCCGGCTTCAGTGGTGAAATTACCACGCTCATCCACTGGACAGAGGATGGGGAGACCGTACTTTTGACCGACGCCAAAGTCTTCCATCCCGTGACCGGGTGCAGTGTGCACCAGACCAGTACCGGATTCGGTGGTGATGTAGTCGCCGCCAATCACAATGGGGCTTTCACGATTGAAGCTGTCTTCTTTGCTGTGGAGCGGATGGTAATAGGTAGACCCTGCCAGGTCCGCACCGTTGATGTCGACCTTGGGGGTCAGGTCTGTTTCAAATACATTGGCCAGGGTTTCCACCAGGTCCTTACCGACGATGAGGTATTTGTAAGGGGCACCGGAGGCGACTTCTACCACGGTGTAAACCAGATCTGAGTTGACCGCTACGGCCACATTGGCGGGAATTGTCCAGGGTGTCGTGGTCCAGATGGCGACACCCAGATTATCGAGATACGGGGAAAGTGCTTTTTCTGCGGTATCTGAGGCGCTCACCATGGGGAAGCCGACGTAGATACTGGGGGAGGTATGGCCTTCGGGATATTCCAGCTCAGCTTCTGCCAGGGCGGTTTGTGACGACGGACTCCAGTGAACAGACTTCAGCCCTCGGTAGATGTAGCCTTTGAGGACCATCTGACCAAATACGTCTAGCTGAGCGGCTTCATACTCAGGCTGCAGAGTCATGTAGGGCTTTTCCCAATTGCCCCATACGCCAAAGCGACGGAATCCCTTGGCTTGTTTCTCGACGGTGTCCAGGGCAAATTCCTTGGCTTTTTGGCGTAGCTCCAGCGGTGTCAGATTGGCTCGCTTTTTGCGGTCGATGGTTTGCAGTACTTTTAGCTCAATGGGTAGACCGTGGCAGTCCCAGCCGGGGACATAGCGGACTTTGCGATCGCGCAGCAGCTGATACTTATTGATGATGTCCTTCAGCACCTTATTTAAGGCATGGCCCATGTGGAGACTGCCATTGGCATAGGGCGGTCCATCATGCAGTACAAAGACATCCCCAGAATTTTCCTGGGAAAGCGTTTCATAAATCTTGCTGTCATCCCAAAATGCCTGCAGCTCTGGCTCACGCTTAACAGCGTTGGCCCGCATACTAAAGTCGGTCTTGGGCAGTAGGACGGTGTCCTTATAGCTCTTAGCGTCGGCGCTTTTGGGGTCAGTCACGATGTAAGGAAAAAACTAAGGGGATTTACTACGCTCCAGTCATTCTGCCTTAGAACTTCCTATAGCTTCAATAGTTTTAGTTTTTTTACGTTGAGCAGCCACTGGAAATCCTAGATACAAAGCCTGCTGGGGCCTGACCTATGAATACATATTGTCCAAGTTCAGAACCGTAGTGTTTCTTGACAAGAAGCTACAAGTTCTAACTTGGACGTAGTTTAGTGGTTACCACCACATGTGACACGGTGTCTTAGCTGGTTGATGTCAATCTGTCTAGTACAGCGGAGCTACCCTGCCTTTAAAGATAGTCTCTCAACAGCACTGCTCAAATCATGTTGAGTTCAATCAATGACTTAAGCACATTTTTGGGCTTAATTGGTTTACTCACAAATTCCGAGGCCCCAACCATCTTGGCCCGCATGCGTTCAGCCAGACTATTTTCACTCCCTACCATCACAATGGGAGTATCCTTAAAGCCTGATATCCGACGAATTTGAGCACACAGTTCGTAACCATTTACCACGGGCATCGTCAGCTGCAAAAAAATTACTTTTGGCTTGAGCTTAACTAGCTGTTTCAATACCTCAAGCGGATCGGAAATGTTGCTATAGCGAAAGCCCGCCGCTTCAACAATGGTTGCCATTGTTTGACTGTTGGCCAGACTGTCATCCACATAAACAATTCTGGCGTCCTTAGGGATAATTGCCTGCGCTATTTTAAAGACAACATCCTCTTGATGCGCGATTACCGAACGAGGAATCTTATCTTCCACAGACTTAAGCCGCAGTGACTGATTGTGAATGTGAGGCAAAATCGACATCACAAATGGCTGTAGCGGCTGGTTAGCCTTCAATGCTATATCTCGCAATGTTTGCTGACGATTGGCCAACGCACTCAATAATTTGAAGAGTCGCGGTGATGCTAGATCTTCTAGAGAGGCTAAGTCTTGTATCACTAGAGCATCGTTAGGACCTATGGCGGTGAGACCGGCTTCTTCCCACTGGTGCCACCTGTGCTTTGCCTGGGCCCATATACCGATGGTTTGCAAATTTATATAGGAGAAATCGCAGGCTTTTTGAGATTTGATGCGATATTTTAATCCTTTCCCAGTTTGTTGAAAGCTTAAAGTTCCCTGCTGCTGAAGATCAAACAACGCTTCTGAGATACACCCGGACACGATATGTGAAAATACCTGCCGATTGAATTTCTTACAGATAACTAGCCTAGCTAACCGACTATAGGTCCAATCAGCGGGATAGGCACTCAGGCCATTTTTGAGCAACTCAGGACGATGTTGCAGTAACTGGCGACACCAGCGACGCTTTGCATGGGTACGCGTATTTGCCCAGACTAACTGCCCCGCCAAAAAATATAAGCGCCATTGATGGATCATGTCACTTTCAATCGCTAGGATGCCAGTCAAATGCTTTTGTTTAACGAACTGGATCTTCTTATCCAGTTCGGAAACAATTACATTTGGGATAGCGACTTCAGCTCTCATGACTTTTACTGTCTATACTCGGGCTTGTTTAATCGTTCTTGTAAACAATTTGACTATAATCCACAAGAACACAGTGAATGTTCGTATTTAAGCTCCTTTAAATAATAATTACGCTAATGTGCGTATTTTCCTCTGGTGGTTCATAAAGTTTTACGACTATTGTGTTGGGTATAAGCTTTGTAAAGCCAGACTGTTTGAGTCGTGGGGAACATTTTTAGATGGTTTGTGTCCGTGAGAGATTGGTATATTTTTTAGCTCTAGAAATGGTTCGATTTACGGGCATGCAGGGCTTAAGAAACGTCTATGCAAATCTCATATGAAGTTTAATATTAAAGAGACTTTATAACGTCTTCGCAAATATCTGGTACATCTCTACAGCTTGTTTAGGTGCAGGTTGTTGTTCAATGGAAATTGAAGAGATTTTAGTTGGAGAAAACTAGTCCCAAAAGTCATCATCAGGCCAGTTGCTGTCTTCAGTATCTGTGCCCCTAGGTTCTAGACTGGCTGAAGCTGCTGTGCCTGAAGAAGGGGAAGGTGAGGTGTCGAGAGTTTCTTCTTGAGGGTTTGGCTGGTCACCATCAGGAACACTAGCTGAAGTCTCTAATGTATCGGTCTCTAATGTATCAAATATATTGGTTATGTTAGCTATGTCGGTTGTTGCTGACAAGGTGTCTGCTTTAGGTATGGACGGTGGCCTGGGTGGCAGCTCAATCATGGGTTTGGGTTCTTTCTTGTTCGGCGTGACAACTTCTTTAAGCCAGCCTACGAAGATACCGACAGCAGCAATGGGATTTGGTATTTCTCGCTTTTTGGTTGTTTGAGAAATAGGTGGGTTCTCCGCCTTTGGAAGGGTTTCTTCCAGAGAGTCTTCTTTCTCGATGTGGGACTTTGGAATTGCAGCAGGGACAACTATTTTGGGCGCAAATTCATCTGCCGTCGGCTTGATCAAGATGGGACTGTTGGGATCTGCATCCTGATCGACTGCGTCCTCCACGCCATCTTCTACAAACTCATAGTCTTTGGCAATGGGACGACTGGCGCTGCCATTAAGGCGACTGCGTTCAGATTTGCCTAATCGGATGGGGGTTTGCTGTGCGGTCGGTGTGGTTTCGCGACGGAGCAGTAGAGTTTGGTATCCCAGCCATATCAGTAGACCAACTGAAGCTGTTTGCCCTAGCAGTACTGCGCCGCTCATTTGCCTGGCGCAATACCACAGCACCACGGCATAAAACATGCCGACACCGCTCCAGAAAAAGTCTGATCGACGATGTACCTCTGGCAGAATAAAAGCTGCCAAATAAAACCCTAGACTACCTAATCCAACAATCACCGCCAATAGATTTGCCAGCATCCGCTTCGACTCCAGCGTGATGAACAGCCTTAATTATTAACGATTACGACCCCACAGGAGGGAGTTTTGAAGGTAGAGTTTTGAATTTTAAGTTTGGAATTAGGTCTTTGAAACCTCAGTAGCCTCGGAAATCAATTGAACCTGAACCTCAAAGCTAAGAACTCAAAACTCAAAATTACATACTGCGGTTGTAAGATATCTGACTGTACTTCCGTCTCAGAACCATCATGAGCAATCAGTCGAAAATTCCTGTCGTAGTTAATGGTGCCATGGGCCGGATGGGGTGTGAGATTGTCAAGGCTATTGCCGGTGCCGATGATATGCAATTGGTGGGTGCCGTGGATCGTAAGCTTGAGGCCGTTGGTCAGGATATTGGTGAGATCGCAGGCTGTGGTCCTCTGGAAATACCAGTGACGACGGATTTGGAAGCCACCCTGGTGATGGCCCAAAGTGCAGGCAATGCGGTGATGGTAGATGTGACTCACCCAGCCAAAATTTATGAGCAGGTGCGAGCAGCTATTGCCTATGGTGTGAGGCCTGTAGTCGGTACCACTGGTCTAACATCTGAACAAATTATTGAGCTGGCGGAGTTTGCAGAAAAGGCCAGCGTCGGCTGTTTGATTATTCCTAACTTTGCCATTGGGGTAATTTTGATGCAGCAGGCGGCTCTGAAAGCGGCTGAGTATTTTGACCATGTGGAAATCATTGAGCTGCATCATAATCGCAAGGCCGATGCCCCAAGCGGTACGGCGATTAAAACGGCTCAAATGCTTCAGGAAGTAAAACCGTCCTTTAACCCACCTCAAGTGGACGAAACTGAAACCCTTCAGGGTTCACGGGGTGGCACTACGGAGGAAGGCATTAACATCCACAGTGTTCGTCTGCCTGGATTAGTAGCTCACCAGGAGGTGATGTTTGGTGCCCCTGGCCAGGTGTATACCCTGCGTCACGATGCGATGGATCGGGTATGTTTTATGCCCGGTGTGTTGTTGAGTATTCGTAAGGTATTACCCTTGAAATCCCTTTTGTACGGGTTGGATAAAATCCTGTAGGTTGGGTTGAACTTGTGAAACCCAACATCGCCGATGCATTCATGCGAAACCCAACATCGCCGATGCATTCATGCGCATAAATATGTATTTGAGATATCGGTAATGTTGGGTTTCGTGCCTCTACCCAACCTACGTGCTGGGGTGTCCTGTATGTAGCCCAATGGCTTCTTGTATGGAATTTAGGCCATGGTCGTCGAGCTTGGTCAATAGGCCCTGTAGGATATTTTTCACCATCCATGGACCTTCGTAGATCCAGCCAGTGTATACCTGCAATAAAGATGCGCCTGCGGTGATTTTTTCCCAGGCATCGTCAGCGGTGAAAATACCCCCTACGCCGACGATGGGAAGTTGTCCGTTGGTCTTTTGATAAATGTATCGAATGACATCAGTTGCCCGCTGACGGACGGGAACACCACTAATACCGCCAGCTTCATCCACAACCAGATTGCCAGTTTGGCCTAAACGCTTGGTCACCAGTTTGTCCTTGGCAATGGTGGTATTGGTGGCAATAATTCCTGCCAACTGGTGCTGCTGGGCCAGGTCTAAAATATCGTCGATGTCTTCCCAGGCTAGATCTGGAGCGATCTTGATTAGCAGAGGTTTTTGCTGAGTATTGGCGGTTTGTAGGGTGGCAAGAATGGGTTCGAGTTGGGATTTAGCTTGGAGCGATCGCAACCCAGGTGTATTGGGTGACGACACATTGACCACAAAATAATTGCCGTGCTCCTGCAATCTTTGAAAGCTTTGCAAATAGTCACCTGCCGCCTCTTCTAGGGGGGTCACCTTTGACTTGCCTAAATTAATGCCCCTGGGAAAGTCAGGTGTTAGGGGTAAGGCCTTAAGCCGTTCCGCGAGTACTGTCGAGCCCTGATTATTAAACCCCATGCGATTTAAAGCTGCCTGGTCCTGCGGCAAACGAAACAGACGAGGTTTAGGATTACCCGACTGGGCATGGCACGTAACCGTCCCTAACTCTACAAAGCCAAACCCCATCAAAGGCCAACAAGCAGCTGCCAACCCATCTTTATCAAAACCAGCTGCTAACCCCAGGGGGTTGGCAAAAGATTGCTGCCATAGCTGCTGACTCAAGCGCAGCGAAGTAACCTGGCAACTATTTTCACACCAGGCCTGGGCAAAGCGTCGTAAAGGTTGAGTCCAGTAGGGGGCGGTGGTGGGTGGTTCAGCTATCCAAGCCAATGTCTTGATGGTCTGGTGATGTACCACTTCTGGATCGGCTTTCAAGTGCTGAAATAACGACGGAAGCAAGCTAGATTTATAGATGTCTTGCAGCACGAACAATATTTCTAAATGGCCCTGTGGATTATATCGTTGAATTTGAAAACTAGTTGCGTTGATTGATTTGGTTTAGGGTTAGCAGCTAGTTGAGTCGGTTGCTGATATAACTAGGTAGTTGTGATGAACGATAGTCATGATGTATGACTTTTTAACCATCGGCAATAAGTAGCGTTAGACCCCGTTACGATAGAGCCAACTAATGTCAACGATAGATTGATGCCACCCATATCCTGTTGCAATATAGCTATTCCGCTTGAGCCGCGATGGTGACTCATTTTCCTAAGCAATTTGATTAAATAGCATGTTTTAGAGAGCCAGGCTAGCTTAAATTAAGCTATATCCTCCATCGTTACTATTCAGGCAGTAGCCTGTTTCCCAAATCTGAGTTTTTATGGTTAGCCCCATACCCCCAGCGACATGTGAACAGCATTTGGCCACTTTGGGTCAGGTTCTCAAGAATGTATGGGATCAGGATACCGTTGATACCCAATTGACCGAGCTTGCTGACTATATGCAGCAGCTTTATCCCAATGAACTCACCTGGATTGGCCTCTATGATGCCGGTGACCAGAGTTTGACAACTCAAATGGCCGTTCTGGGTAGCGGTAAGAATTTTTTATGGCAAAAGATAAACCTTCAGACTGATGATGCCGTGCAGCAGGTGATAGAGCGAGGTGCTCCGGCGGCTGTTTATGATTTACAAGAATCCCATCGGGCTGGTGAGTGGAAAGCCATTGCTAAGCGCCTCGGCATTCATGACGCCATTATTTTTCCGATTCAGCGGCAGAATGAGTGTCTAGGCATTTTATTGTTGGGTGCCAGTCGGCGGGGAGCGTCTCTAAAATCTGGTGTGCAGAAAAAGACGTTTTCTATTTTGGTCACCACCATTGCGACCATCTTGCACAGATATCAGAAAGACTATTATCAGCAGCTAGAAAAACGTCCCTCCCAGCCATTCTTTCAGCTGTTGGCTAAATTGGAGACGATTCAAGAGTTAGAGCCTAGACTACAGGCGATTGTGGATGCCACTCACCGATTTGTGGGGGCTAGTCGTACCCGTGGGTATTGGTTTGAGCCGCAACAACGCTTTTTCTGGCATCGGGTAGCTAATGGTGGCCACAATCGCCATGCCTATGCGACTCAAGAACCTGGAGTATCCCAGCTATCTGCCAGTGGCTATCAAGAGGTCTATCAGGCCCTATCTTGTGGTGATGTCATTGTTATTGGCGAAGACACCTTTTCTCATCCTGAGGCCGTCATTGAACCTCTGAAGCAGGCCTTTGGCAAGTCCTCTTTATTAGTGGCACCCATTTTAATGCAGGGAGACTTGCTGGGTTTTTTGGTGGTGGAGTCCACCCAACCCCGTCAGTGGAGTGTGCCAGAAAAACGCTATTTAACCGCAGCAGCTCAAGTGGTCAGCTTGGGGATGCCCACATCGGTCTTGCAGGAACGGGTGGCCGATCTAGAAGCTAACCATCAGCTGTCGGTAGGTATTGCCCAAAGTATCCATGGCGATCGCGATTGGCAGTCGGTCATGTCCCAATGCGCTGAGCAACTGATTGCCACCCTTGAAATTGATGGCTTACTGGTGCTTATACCCGATCTAGAATGTGGTGGTTTTGAGGTGGGTTATCAGCACCATGGCACCCAAAGCAAGCCCACTCAGGGAATGTGGCGCTCACTTCACGACGTTGATTGGCAGCTCCTAGCCCGAAAGTCTGCACCAGTCTGTATCGAAAATTTAGATAACGATCTGAAGCTGCGAGCGTGGCATCCTCAGTTCTTACAGATGGGGATGAAGTCGGCGATGGCCTGTAATCTTTCGCCCGGTCAGGCTCCAGAAGGGGTGCTGGTGGTGACCGATAGCCATGGCCGACGCTGGAATCAAACAGAGCAGGATCTGCTGCAGTCAGTTGGACGACAAATTGGGTTAGTTTTGCATCAGTGGTCCTTGCAGCGACAGGCTCAGCAGCAATCCCAGATGAATGAAACCATGCAGTGGGGCTTGCGTAACCTACAGCGTACATTTGATGTGGAGCAACTTCAGCAGGCGGCCACCCATCACGTTAGCCAGCTTTTACGCTTGCCGCTGGTGGCCTTGATCGTTTGGGAAAATGGCCAAAAGGAAGCCCGGTTAGCTTCCACTGTGATCCGGGAGCAGCAGTTTGCAGCTAAGGATAATCCACCGATCTTGGTGGAGAGCGATGCTGTGATTAACTGGGCCATTCAAACCGATGGTGTGATTCAGCTTGAATTTGAAGATCTGCCTGATGTCACTCGCCAATGGTTGCGGTGTCCGGCCCATGCTCAGCTGTTGGTAGTGGCTCTCAGGACATCACCAGAGCATACGCTCAATGGGACGATGGTGCTGGCTGATCATGGTGATCGTCGCTTTTCTGACCAACAGATGAGTATGCTAGCGGTTTTGGTACATCAGTTGGCCTGGTGTCGGCGTCATTTATTGCTAACCAATCGTTTGCGCGAACAGAAAAGTCAGCTCACAGAGCTGAATTGGTATAAGCACCACCACATGGATGACATTCGGCGGCAGGTTCGAGAGTCGCGCCGTCAGCTGGCTAATTTGAAACAATTACCTGAGATCAGCGAACAACCTTATTTCCATGCGGTTGAAAGTCGATTGGCAGGCATGGAAAAGGAATTATTACGATTGACAGGCCGAGAACGGTGGGCAATGGCGTCCGATCCTCGCAAGGTGCCCTTGATTGGTTTACTCAACCGTCTAATGAAGCGGGTGCAAACTCAGGTGCAAAAGAAACAGCTTTGGACGCAGGTGCACTGCGATAGCAACCTGGCCCTTCAGGGTGAAATGCAGAAGATTGAGTTTATTTTGTATGAACTTATTTCAGCAGCTTGTCGACGTTCGCCAGCTAGAGGTCGGGTAGATGTTTGGAGCCGTCCCCTTGAACAGCATTGGATTGAGCTGTCAATTACGGATGATGGCGATGTCGATGAAGCTATCATCAAAGCGCTGAGCGAAGGAAATCATCAGCGGGATCATTTAGCAGAATCACCGTTGGATAGACCGCCGGGTTTAAATCTGGCGATTTGTCAGTCCCTGATGATCCGTTTGGGGGGTGAGTTCATCCTAGAGAAACTGGAAGACAATCGGATTCGCAGCTCCGTTATGTTCCCAATGCATAGGCTTCATACCATTGGTCAGGACTAGAGGGCTTTGAACGCAAAACCTCTAACCCTGACCCGCAATGATGCTTAAGTTTTAAAGAGAATTCTCAATCAAGCATGGTTGGAAAAGTAGCCGTCACAGGGCTAGCAACTGTGTTGGCAATCTCGCCAACGCTCTCCACCTGAGACGCTTGTAACAAAGGGGTCTTGGTGACAGCGTCGTTAGCCAGGGTAAATAGAGGGTTAGATAGTACCCCCGCTAGGGAAGTGGCTACCACGGCTACCACCAAACTCAGCTGTAACGGACGCATGCCTGGCAAATCCCAGCGAACCGGTGGATAGTTCTTGATAGATTCGGACATTTCCTGGGGCTCCTTAACTACCATCATTTTCACTACGCGGATGTAGTAATAGATGGAGATCACACTGGTAATTAAACCAATGAGTACCAGGCTGTAAGCACCGGCCTGCCAGCCAGCCCAAAAGATATAAAGCTTACCAAAGAACCCTGCTAGCGGTGGAATACCGCCAAGGGAAAGCAGACACAGTGACAGGCATAAGGTAAGCAGGGGGTCCTTTTGATAAAGCCCGGCATATTCACTAATTTGGTCTGTACCCGTACGGAGGGAAAAGAGAATGACGCAGGTAAATCCACCCAAGTTCATGAACAGATAGACCATCAGGTAGAAAATCATGCTGGCATAGCCTGCATCGGAACCGATGACCAAGCCAATCATCATAAAGCCTGCCTGGCCAATGGATGAGTAGGCTAGCATCCGCTTCATACTGGTCTGGGCTAAAGCCACCACATTGCCCAGCACCATACTCAGGATCGCCAGAGCAGTGAACACAAAGCGCCACTCGTCTTCCACTAGGGGGAATGTGCTGACTAAAAGGCGAATGGCTAGGGCAAAGCCAGCAGCCTTAGAGCCAACGGATAGGAACGCTACCACAGGTGTAGGTGAGCCTTCATAAACGTCAGGGGTCCACTGATGAAAGGGCACAGCGGCTACCTTGAAGGCAATACCGGCAATGACAAATACCAGTGCAACGACTAGACCAATGGAGCTATTGCCAGTGCTGGACGCTAAGTTGGCTGCGATCGCACTCAACCGGGTCTCACCACCCGACAGACCATACAGCAGGGAAATGCCGTACAAAAAGATGGCTGAGCTCGCTGCCCCAATCAACAAATACTTCAGGGCGGCTTCGTTTGAGCGCGGATCCCGCTTCATGTAGCCCGTCAACAGGTATGACGAAATACTTAGGGTTTCAAGGGACACAAAAATAGTGACAAGCTCATCGGCACCCGCCAGAAACATGCCCCCCAGGGTTGCGGTCAGCAAAATCCCTAAAAACTCAGCTAAGGCTGTGCCTGACTTTTCCACATAGCGGATAGCCATAGGGACGGTCACAGCCGCTGACAGAACGATAATGCCTCGAAATACGATACTGAGAGCATCGCTGTTAAACTCTCCAAAAAAGGCGAGGGGATTGCCTGTGTCCCACTGTAGAGCTAATGCCCCAACGGCAGCCAAACAACCGCCGATAGAGACATAGGGGACCCAGCGCGATGACGCTCGGCCTACAATCAAATCACCTACCAAAATCACTACAATCGTCGCAATGATGATCAGTTCAGGCAGGATTTTACCTGTGTTTAATTGGGCAGCGAGGCTGACAACGTCCATTGGTGCTGTGGTTCGGTATTTCCATTTGGGATCTTACCCTAGTATTCTCGCTCATCTTGTAGTTTCCCAAAGGGAATTTTCTGAATCAGATTAAATTCTATGGATGTAAACCATAGAGGAACTTCGTTCAGGCAACCTGCCTGGTGCACCATTTTTTCTAAATAAAATACTTTCTTCAATTTCTCTAGATTTCTTTTATGAATGGGGTCACAACCAGCCAAATTAATGCCTCGACGATAGCTATAGGCTAAATTTGGCCCTATGGGGTTAGTTTTACCCCCATGGCAATGGTCATGAAATAAAAGCCTTTTCTTAATTCAGAGGTGGACGAAATTCGCCATTTCGATCTATCGATATATAAAGGCAACTGTACGAAAAGCTCTGCGAACATGCAGGTACGGCTTTTGTCACTAACCCTCGGCGCTTCCCTCTGATAAATTCTGAGCTAGATGCCATGGTTATGTATAGTTAGCCAATAAAAAACCGTCGTCATTGCCCACTTATCGGGCATTCTCTCTAGTGTTCAAGCGTTTCGCTAGACGCGGTTTGAGATTTGTTAGTGCCTTGGATATCAGGGTGTTGACGAATTTTCAATTAAACGTAGTTCGACCATTACTTTCAGTTCAGCTGTATGTCCACACTTGTCATTGTTGAGTCACCTACAAAGGCAAAAACAATTCGCAACTATTTGCCCAAAGGCTACCGTGTAGAAGCCTCCATGGGGCATGTGCGCGATCTGCCTAAATCGGCAAGTGAGATTCCCGCCAGCGTGAAGGGCGAGAAATGGGCACAGCTGGGTGTGAATGTAGAGGCGGATTTTGAACCTCTTTACTTGGTACCCAAGGATAAAAAGAAGGTTGTTAAGGCCCTGAAGGATGCCCTAAAGGAAGCCGATGAGCTAGTCCTGGCTACGGATGAAGACCGCGAAGGGGAAAGCATTAGCTGGCACCTATTACAGCTACTAAAACCTAAGGTGCCCACCAAGCGCATGGTGTTTCATGAGATCACCGAAGACGCGATTCAGGCTGCCCTCGAAAGCTGTCGTGATATTGATGATCAGCTAGTAAGGGCCCAGGAAACTCGACGAATCTTGGATCGTTTAGTGGGCTATACCCTATCTCCACTACTGTGGAAAAAAATTGCCTGGGGTCTGTCCGCTGGTCGAGTGCAGTCGGTGGCAGTCAAGCTACTGGTGGAACGGGAGCGCGATCGCAGAGCCTTTAAGCAAGGTTCCTATTGGGACCTCAAGGCCACACTCCAGAAGGCTGACAACCCATTTGAGGCCAAGCTCGTTAGCTTGGGTGGTACTCGTGTTGCTACGGGTAGTGATTTTGACGAAAACACCGGACAAATTGCCGCCGGACGCAATGTGGTGCTTTTGGATGAAACCCAAGCCCAGGCATTAAAACAGCGCTTGGAAGCCAGCATTTGGACCGTATCTAATCTAGAAGAGCGACCCTCTAGTCCCAAACCAGCTCCGCCATTTACCACCTCCACACTGCAGCAAGAATCCAACCGCAAACTGCGTCTGTCTGCCCGTGACACCATGCGTACGGCCCAATCTCTGTACGAAAAAGGGTTTATTACCTACATGCGTACTGATTCGGTAAATTTGTCACAGCAGGCAATTACAGCGGCTCGAACCTGTGTGGAGCAAAAGTACGGTAAAGAGTACCTCAGCCCTCAGCCCCGGCAATATGCCACCAAGAGCAAGGGAGCCCAGGAAGCCCACGAAGCAATCCGCCCCGCTGGTAGTACTTTCCGTACTCCCCAGGAAACCGGGCTAAAGGATCGTGAACTTAGCCTTTACGACTTAATTTGGAAGCGCACAGTGGCTTGCCAAATGGCCAATGCTCGCCAAACCCATATCACCGTCAGCGTAGAAGTGGATGATGCGGTGTTTAAGGCCACTGGCAAACGAATTGACTTTCCAGGCTTTTTCCGGGCCTATGTGGAGGGTTCGGATGATCCCAATGCCGCCCTTGAGGATCGTGAAGTGACCCTGCCGCCCCTGAAGGTGGGAGATACCCCAAGCTGCACCGAGCTAGAGCCCATTGGCCATGAGACTAAGCCTCCGGCCCGTTATACCGAGGCCACATTGGTTAAAACCCTAGAGAAAGAGGGGATCGGTCGTCCCAGTACCTATGCATCAGTCATCGGTACCATTATCGACCGAGGCTATGTGCATCCGCTGAATAATAGCTTGATGCCTACGTTTACAGCGTTTGCGGTGACCGAGCTACTGGATCAACATTTTCCAGATCTGGTGGACGTTAAATTTACGGCCCGCATGGAACGCACCCTGGATGAAATTTCTATGGGTGAAGCGGATTGGCTACCGTACCTCAAGGACTTTTATTCTGGAGATACGGGTCTAGCGGGGCAGGTACAGACCAGAGAAAGCCAGATTGATCCCGCTGAGGCCCGCACCGTTGACTTAGCTGATCTCAGCGCCAAGGTTCGCATTGGCAAGTATGGCCCCTACATTGAGGCCATCAGTGAAGAAGAGGGCGATGAAACCGTACGGGCTTCTATTCCTTTGGATGTGAGTCCAGCGGATCTCAACGACGAGCAGGTACAGGTCCTCCTCAAGCAAAAAACAGAAGGTCCGGAAAAGCTAGGTTTGCACCCTGAAACGGGTGAACCCATTTATGCTCTGATTGGCCCCTACGGTCCCTATGTGCGGCTGGGAGATAAGACAGAAGAGAATCCAAAGCCTAAACAGGTGTCACTGCCCAAGGGGGTAACGCGTGAGTCTGTGGATTTAGAAACGGCTGTAGGACTGCTATCTCTGCCGCGTTTGTTGGGGATGCACCCAGAGACTGGTGCCAAGATCAAAGCCAGCTTGGGTCGCTTTGGCCCCTATGTGGTTCACGATCAAGGTAAGGAAGGAAAGGACTATCGCTCTTTGAAAGGAGACGATAACGTTCTGACCGTGACCCTGGAGCGAGCCCTGGAACTTTTGGCACAGCCTAAGCGAGGGCGGGGGCGTAAAGCTGCTAAACCGTTGCGGGAATTGGGTAAGCACCCTGAGTCGGAAGAACCCATCAACATTTACGATGGCCCCTACGGTCCCTATATCAAGTACGAAAAGGTCAATGCTTCATTGCCGGAAGGTAAGAAGGTTGAGGACGTTACCTTGGAAGAAGCCTTAGAGATTATTGCGGCGAAGGCAGCTACTAAGAAAAAAACAACCCGTCGTAAAACGACGACCAAAAAGTCCACCACTAAAAAGACGACGGCTAAGAAGACTACAACTAAGAAGGCGACAACTAAAAAATCCACCACCAAAAAGGCCAGTACGGCCAGCGGGACTACGGCTGCGGCTAAGAAGTCCACGACGGCTAAGAGTAAGTCGACAACCCGTAAAAAGAAGAGCACCGATAGCGACGCCGAATAAACGCCCCTAGATTGTTTGGGCCAACCCACCCGTGCCGTTTTTGTAAACCAATGGTAGATTAGCAAGCGTTGTTTGTTTCTTGCTGGTCCATGGTTCTCAAGCAACGGCCTCCTTTGTTGGTCACAGTTAGTACGGCGGTTTTACTGATACTGGGTGGGGCAGCGGCCTATCTGCGGCTTGGTCAGCGGCTCTCTACGGGTGTCAAGCTACCAACGGGGATGGAAGTTGTGCCCGGTAATGCCCTGGCAACCCTAACGCTGTCAACGGATGCAACCCAGTGGACTCGTTTACGACAGCTGGGGACACCCGAGTCACAAAAAGTATTGGATCGATTTTTAACCACCTGGCGCGATCGCATCCTCAGTACCAACGGCTATCGCTTTAGAACCGACATTCAACCCTGGATTGGTGAGCAGGTAACCCTTGTCTTTTTGCCCAAGGCCGGTGATAGCGAAGCAGCTGCGGAGATGGTGCTGATTGTGCCCATTGCTGATCCAGATAAAGCCCAGGAACTGATGGCAGAGCCACGGGACGGCACTACTTGGGTTGGCCGTGACTATAACGGTGTTGGCATCCAGTCCATTAAAACTACGGCAGGTGAGACCTTTGAGAGTACCGTTTTAGGTAACCAATGGCTGGTGTTAGCGTCAGGTGCTAACGGTATTGAATCTGTGATCGATAGCTTTGATGGTGGGACTTCGATGCTCAATAGCGATGCCTATCGCCAAGCCGTTAAGCATGTACAGATGCCCTCTGCCTTAGTCCAGCTGTATCTCAATATCCCTGAGGCAGGCAAGACATTTTTGGGCAGTGATAGCTTACCCAGTATTAATGGCCTAGTCGCCGCTGTAGAGCCATTGCCCAATGGTTTGGATATTGAAGCCTCAACCTGGCTAGGACCGGAAGATCAGCCAATTTATGTCGATATGATCAACACCCAGTCCATGACGCCCCAACGGTTACCGGACTCAACCGTGCTGATGTTGTCCACCAGCAGCATTGGTCCATTTTGGCAGGCCCTTAGCGAAGCTGAGCAGCTAAATGCCCTGTTACCGATCTCGTCGGGCTCCCTCACCAAGGGTCTCAAGAACCAAACGGGACTGGATTTTGAAAATGATATATTGCCCTGGCTGTCAGGTGAAGTTGCCTTTGGCCTGTTACCGCCAAGCACGGCAGCGGAATCACCCATGCCCATGGGACAGCTAGCCTTAGTGGCAGAGGTCGCCGATCGTCAGGCAGCTGAGGCCACCTGGGAGCAACTGGATGAAGTCATGACCAGTCGATTTCGCTTTGATGTGAAACCTTTGGATGCGGAGCAACCCGTTAATCAGTTGGTGTCTTATTACGGTGGCATTGCCATGGGACATGGTTGGTTGGATAACGATGTCACCTTTTTTGGCGTTGGCCCAGAGGTGTTGGATGCGATCGCACCTCAACCGTCTAAATCTATCCAAACCAATCGAGCCTTCCAGACCCTTCTAGACATTTCCCCTGATGAAAACAGTGGTTATTTCTTTATCGATGTTGATCGCCTGAAGGATTTGCAAGGCACCCTGCCTTTTCCAAAACTACCTGAAGGCCCAATGGTCTCAGCCATCAAAAGCATCGGAATTGTCACCAGTGCTCAAGATGAGCGCACACTCAGCTATGACATGTTCATAGAATTGCCCAAGGGTAGACGGGTAAAACCGCTCTAAGCTTCCCCACTGGCTGATGAGTTGGCAAACGCAGGGCTCAAGAATGCAACCAGGGCACCAATCATAAAACCAGCAATGTTACGAACCAGGGGTAGCCAGTCCTGGGTGCGAGAAACCACTGGGCCAATGCCAAACGCAATGAACAGCATGCCCCACAGGGGTGAGAAAATCAGCATCCACTGCCAGGAAAAGACCTGGCCCTCTTTGCGGGGATGGGCAGCAAAGCCACAGATAACCCCCCCAAGGATGGATGTAATGAGGGTTAAAATCCATTGCTCTCTAGGTAGGCCAGGCACAACTGAACAGCCACCGCGAGCGAGGCAAGTTTCTAAGGATGCAATGGATTGCATGATGGATTGATCTTCACCGTTGTCACGTACAAAAAACTGATTACCAAAGCGAGTTTGTAGCTCAATCCAGAAGACTCTGGGCAACAGTGAATAGACCGTATCACCAACGCTAAAGTTAAGGATATTGCCTCCCCGTGGGTCGGCAATCAGCATAATGCTCTTATCGTCTAAGTTCCAAAAATCTTTGACAGCACGTCCTGGAGTTTGATCAAACTGGGTTAAAACCCTAAGTTTCCAACCCGTCTCAGCCTCAAACTCCGGTAAATGTTCATTCAAATACTCTTCCTGAGAATTGGTCAGAATTCTTGCTAGGTCGATGACCATAGTCGGCTCATCTGGCAGCAGTTCTGGATTGTTGTAAGCATACGCAGCTGGTGCCGTGATCCCTGTGACGAATGCAATACAACAAACCAACAGCCCCCCTAATAAGGAAGCCTGCAACCAATCCTTAAAGCGTACGGTCATGATGTTTACACTTATTTACCTATCTTTAATGTAGAGAAGAAGCCCGGTTTCCGTCAATCATTGACCAGGAAAGCGATCCTCGGACGTATTACTGGGAGGGCGCTGGGGCGATGTTGGTTGGACTTGGGATGAGGGGGGATGCGGCGGCTCAACAGGTTTGGGTGGTGGTGGTCGTCGTTTACGTTTACGCGCATTAGCTGGTTTGGTGAGGACCCGCCAGGCGGCCCTAAAGCCGACAGCCACACTGCGAGTTGAGCGTTTTACCTGAGACGCCTGCAGACGCACATCACTGAGACTTTGATCCACTTGTTTAACAATATTACGAGCACTGCTGACACTATCGGTCATGTCATCCGCCAGGTCACTCAGGTCAGCACCCGTGTGACGCATTGCCTCTAGGGTGCGGGGTAACTCGCGATCAAGGGTATCAAAGAATTTTTCAGCACTGCGGGCAGCCCGCGCCAGGCCAATCAACGCAGGAATGGACACACACACCAATGCGACTAGACCGAAACCTAGTAGCAGAATGGATAACCCTAGCCAAATTAAAGGATCAGTCACGCTTGGACTCGACCACCGTTTGAGCAAAGTCTTCTCGAGAAGCAGCTTGCCCAGCAATTAAGGCCTCTCTCAGTCGTTCCAGGGTGCTGTCCCAATTTTGCAACGTAGTATTGGACAGCCTATCGGCATGGAATTGCAGGCTAGTGGATAAATCTTCAATGATGTCAGGCACGGCATCCGCTGACTTTTTAAGAACCCTACGGGTATGTTTGCCGCTGCGGGGAGCGATCAGTAAACCGATGACGGTGCCGATGGCGGTACCAGCCAGCAGGCCACTGAGGAAGTGATCGGAGTTGTGTTGGGCCATGGGGAATGCGGGGAGTGGGGAGCAGGGAATGGGGCGTGAGGGGTTAGAAGCGGTGGCGACGTTGGCTGATTAGCCAAACACGCTGTAGGAATTTTGCAGTTTGAATGAGACGTCGCTGTTGTAGCTGCCATTTCAGATGAATCAGCTGCCATTGCCGTAGGTTGGTGCGTTGTACAGTAAAGGCTAGGGTTTGTTGGGCCAAGTTGTCCTCTAATAGTACTGTCCAACGTTGGAGATTTCGGTTGAGCTGGGCAACCTGGTGACCAAACCGAGCGACATGCCAGGTGAGAACAAGGCAGAGAATCGAGATCGCAACATTAGCTATGGCAATAACAATAAGCATGGCAGTTTAGGCATCGCAAGTGCCATTTTTGGAAGACAGAGACGCTAACGTGCTTATTTACTCGGAAATAGACTACAACGAAGATAAATTTTTCAGTCAGAATTATTAATCATAGGTCAACCGTTAGCGTTTACCTTTACCCTGAGTGGGTTAATCAATCAGTCTAGTGGCCATGGTGCAAGCTACTGCCTCTGTTTTATATGTCAATCATGCCAGCGGTGCCCAAGGTAATGGCACTCGCCAATCGCCGTTCAAAACCTTGACCCAGGCTTTGGATCGCGCCAGTTCTGGCACCACCATACAGCTAGAAGCGGGCACCTATGGCAGTGGCGAATCGTTTCCGCTGATTGTGGCCTCTGGAGTAACCGTTGTGGGTATTCATGGCACCGTGGCCATTCGAGGTGGAGGGGTGCTGGCAACGGAAGAATTTGGGGGCATGTCCGTCACGATGAAGTTAGAGGACCGCTCCCAGATCCGCAATGTCACAGTGACGAACCCACAATCGCAAGGTATAGGGGTGTGGCTAGAAGCTGGATCAGCGTTACTCACCCGCTGTCGATTTAAGGGGTGCGGGCGTGATGGTGTTTTTGCCACCGGGACTGCCATACCAGTGTTGCTGGCCAATGAATTCACCGAAAATCAGGCCAGCGGTCTGTTTATGGTGCGCAGGTCTAAAGGAGAAGTCCGACAAAACCGCTTTGAACAGACAGGGTATGGGGTGGCCATTAGCGATCAAGCAGCACCGCTAATTATTGATAACGAGGTGGTGAATAACAAAGCGGGCATTGTTCTGTCCCGTGCCGCTCGGCCAGTGCTACGGCAAAATCACATTCGGCGTAACGAAACGTCGGGATTATGGCTACAGGATACCGTGCAACCTGATGTAGGCCAGAGTCAGGACCTGGGCGAAAATGAGTTTCGAGACAATGGCCAGTGGGATATCCGCAACGAGAGTCGGCAACCCTTAACCAGTGCGGGTAATCATATCAACCCCAATCGAGTTAAAGGATCCGTTCGCTATGTGGCCAGTGAACTTCCCGATCCGGTAGCTGTGCCAGCAATGCTATTAGGCAAAGTGCCCCCCCAACCTGCCCCCCCGACACCGGAATCCCCTGCCCCCCCAACCCTCAATTTAGATAGCCGTTTTAGCGATGTGATTGGGCATTGGGCCGCCCCCTTTGTGGATGCCATGGCCGCAGCAGAACTCGTCAAAGGCTTTTTTGACGGTTCATTTCGCCCCAATGCATTGGTGACCAGAGCCGAGTTCGCTGCTCTGGTCATGGCGACATTTCCTGCGAGTGACGGTGACAATCGCCGGTTTAAGCCCTTTAGGGATGTCTCTTCTAATTTTTGGGCCCGTTCAGTGATTTATCAGGCTCAGGCCCAGGGCTTTATCGCTGGTTTTCCAGACAATACATTTCGGCCCAATGATCCCATGACCCGAGCCCAGTCCCTGGTGGCCCTGATTAATGGTTTGCGACTGGGCCAGGGTATGGCATCCGAACTCGGAGTATATCGGGATCGCGCCCAGGTGCCCCCCTATGCCGTTGAGGAAATTGCCATTGCTACCCGTCAAGGCATCGTGGTGAACTATCCCGATGTGGCAGAACTGCGACCGATGCAGCCCATTACTCGAGCTGAAACCACGGCTTTGGTTTATCAGTGCCTGGCCAATCTAGGTCGGATGCAGTCCCTGACGTCTCCATATATTGTGGAGCCAGCCAGAACCGCCGTTAGTAATAGTGTGGCTGCTGCCAGCAATACAATTGTCACCCACAGCCACTGGGCCGATGACTTCTGGCAGTCCCTCAAGGCGCACAATTTTCTAGAGCGGACCAGTGCTCCCGACGCCTCCATGACCCGTGCACAGTTTGCCAGTTTAGTGGTGGCTGCCTTTGCCCCGAAACCAAAACGTTATCCGGTTGCGTTTCGTGATGTACCTTCATCCCACTGGGCATCCCAGGCCATTCACACCGCCTATCGTGCCAAGTTCCTCTCAGGGTTTCCCGACTATACCTTTGCACCAGAGCAGCCCATCTTAAAAATTCAGGTGCTGCTGGCTCTGGTTAGTGGCTTAGAGCTTACCGCTAAAGATACGGCTGGATTGCTTGCCCGTTATCAAGATAAATCCCAGGTCCCTCGCTATGCAGAAAGCGCGATCGCAATCGCCACCAAACTTGGTTTAGTCTTTAACTATCCTGACCTAGACCTGCTATCCCCTAACCAGGTGGCCACCTATGGTGAAGTGGCCGCTATGGTTTATCAAGGATTAGTGCTGCGAAAGCGCATGCCCCCCATCTTGTCTGACTACCAGGTGCACCCTCAGATGTAGGGTCATCCCATGGAACGTCCCTACATCAATACCTATGGACGAGGATTTTCAAAGAGTGTTTTAAACAACACTCATATGATGGGATGATGGAGCTTAATGCTTTTTAACAAATAGCCCATAGTCATTTAGTTAGAGGACAGCGCAATGGCAGAAATCCAATTTGCTCAGGGTGTAGCTGAGGAAGTCATTCCAGACGTGCGGCTCACCCGTGCTAAGGACGGTTCAGATGGCACTGCTACGTTCTACTTTGATAAACCCAAGGCCCTCGTGGAAGAAGGATTTGAGGTAACGGGTCTTTACCTGGTAGACGAAGAAGGCATGATGACCAGCCGCGAAGTAAACGCCAAGTTTATCAACGGCGCACCAGCTGGCTTAGAGGCACGTATACTGCTTAAGAGCCGCGATGAGTGGGATCGGTTTATGCGCTTTATGAATCGCTATGCCGAAGAGAAAGGATTAGGCTTTACGAAGAGTTAGTTTTGAGTTTTGTAGAGATTGCTCTTCTCGACGTTTTGACTATTATCCATGGCTACCCCCCATCCCGATCCAGATTTCACCCCAGCTATCTGCGGTGTCATTACTGTCAGTGATACACGTACGGTTGACACTGATAAAAGTGGACAGCTGATTAAGGTCAAACTGCGAGAGGCAGGCCATCGATTAGAAGCGTATCGGTTGGTGAAGGATGAGCCGGATCAAATAGCTGGCTTAGTAAAGCGCCTGGCTCCGACCGTAGATGTCATTATTTGTAATGGAGGGACTGGGATCGCCCCCAGGGATACCACATACGATGCGATCGCAACCCTATTAGTAAAAGAAATACCTGGCTTTGGCGAAATCTTTCGTCACCTTAGCTATGCTGAAATTGGCTCTAGAGCCATTGCCTCTAGGGCTACTGCCGGGGTGTATCAATCTACCCTGGTATTTTTGCTACCGGGCTCCAGCAATGGTGTTGCCCTGGCCATGGATACTTTGATTTTGCCGGAACTAAGGCATTTGATACGGCAGATGAAGGGATAGGTTATTAATGTAGAAACGTTCCATGGAACATCTCTATCTCGGAACGGTGTAGGTATCGATTTTGAGGAGAATCTCAGGGTTTCCCCCAATCACTCTAGGTTCTCTTAACCGGTCCTTTACCTGGCATCTGGGAGCCCCCGTTATAGTGAATCTTGGTCAACATTTGCGTTATCACAGAATGGTCGCCATCGTTCGGTTGGGGGCACTGCTAGGGTTAATTCTTCTCAGCAGTTGCTCACGACATTTGAATATGTCTCGGATAGAGACAGATATCCAGGATAACATTGAGCGCCAAGGGCGGCGGCTTACCCTGAAGGATGTAATTTGTCCAAATCGTGTCAAGCAACAGGCGGAAGCATATTTTCGCTGTGTCGGTGAACTGCCAGATGGTGGCCAGTTCACCATTAATGTGATTCAGCAGGATGATCAGGGCACGATCGCGTGGGATGTGCCCAGTTCTAAGGTGATCATTAATTTGGTATCCCTTGAGGAAAAAATTCAAGAGGATATCAGGGAAGCTTTGGGGAAAAGCTTGGCCGTGGATTGTCGCGATACATATCGCATTAATAAACGAGGCGATTCATTTGAGTGTGACGTAGTGGGTGCTGGCACGGTAGCTGCGGGTCGAGTCGAGTCAGTGCTGGTCAAAGTCAACGGCGAAAGCAATTTGGAATGGCAAGAGGTGATCGTTGGAGCAATCCCAACTGCTACACCCCAGCCAGGGACTGAAGGTAACGCCACACCCGCAGCTACCCCAGATGATGCAACAGCAGACGAAGATCCCCCAGATACATCGACGACGGCATCGAACCCTGGCACTGAGTCGAGTGCGGCGGGTGAAGAGACAGGGGAGAATGAAGGGGATCGCCCGTAGATTCGGCGGCGCTGCATTCAGTTTGTATCCACATTTTTGAATCGCGTTTTAATAGTTTCAATCGGTAAACGGCAGACCGGACAGGCAAACGTAATCCAGGAAATTCGGCTATGGCAACTGTATTTGATTTTCTAGCTAAGGGTGGCCCGGTGATGGTACCCATTGTTGGAGCTTCGGTGCTAACAATTTCATGCGCTCTAGAGCGGACACGTTTTTGGTCTGATCTGCTACGCCGTGAAGGCAAAATTGTCAGCGATGTTTTGGATGCAGCTAAACGGGATTTAAATGAGGCAGCTGCGATCGCAAATCAACACCACGATACCCCCATTGGCCGGTTTTTGTTTGCCCCCCTACGGTTAAACAACGCCTCCCCTGAAACCTTCCGCCTGGCCATGGAAACAGCGGCGGATCGTGAATTCGTTAAAATGCGCCAGGGTGAAAAACTACTAGAAACCATCGTTGCCATTTCGCCACTGCTAGGTCTGTTGGGTACGGTAACGGGTCTAATTGCCACCTTCTACAGCTTAAATATCGGCGGCAGCAGCGGCGGTGAAGGAGCCAGTGAAGCCGCAGCGGGTATTGGTGAAGCGCTGATCACAACAGCCGCCGGCATGGTGGTCGCGATTTTAGCGCTGCTAGTGCTGCGGATTTTGGTCTCTCTCCAGAGCCAACAGGCTGACTATTTCTCAGAAGCTGGTAACGAGCTAGAGCTAATCTATCGTCAAAATTGGTACGAGCCTGCATTGTTAGCCTCAGAGAATGGTCACTCTGTTGAAGAGCCATCAGTCTCAGCAACCTATCAATCATAATTTAGTTATTTGTTATTCGTTATTTGTTATCGGCCTCAAACAAATTTGTTTCGGTTCTACTGAATTAGAGACCCAATAACCAAGACCCAATAACCAAGACCTATCCCCCACCTGTATCTTGATACCCCCATCTAAACCTCCATGCCCTTAGGTAAACGCCGAGAAAGTAAAATCCCCACCATTGATTTGGTGCCGATGCTCACGGTAATGATGGGTGTGCTGGCATTTTTTGTGGTGATTTCGGTTTCTTTGGGCAGTGAACAGCTGATTGAAGTAGAACTCCCCCCAGAGCAGACAGAGGATGTGCCGCCAGACCAGTTACCCTCTGCTGATGAGATTTTCATTGTAGAGATGGATGAGAATCAGGAAACTTCGCTCAATGGCCAGCCGATTGATAGTACACAGCTAGCATTAGAGATTGACAACTACCTGCAGAAGAATCCTGATAAGACGGTTTATCTGGTACCGGATCAGGAGCTGCCCTATGAGAACGTTATGCAGTTTCTAGGAGATATGCGTGCGGTCGGTGGTGACCAGGTCTCTCTGGCGTTAGAGGATGCGGAGGAGGAGGAGTAGAAGATGGGCTTACGATCTCGTCATGGAAATTCTGGAGTGCCTGAGGTAAATCTGGTACCGATGATGGATGTGTTGATGACGGTTCTGACGTTTTTTGTCATCATCTCCATGGAACTCAGCGGTGTACAGATTTTTGGAGTGAGTTTGCCCCAGGCAGTCTCTGGTGTAGATGAAGAGGTAGTTGAAAAGATTGAGCCATTGGTAATCGGTCTGCGAGAAGATGGCCAGGCGGTTTATGAAGATAAGCCGATAACAACTCCAGCATTGGCTCCTATTATCCAAAGCTATTTTGCCGAAAACCCAGACGGGTTTGTCATGCTCAAGGCAGATCGCACATTGCCCTATGCCGATGTGGCGAAACTCCTGGCAGACCTGCGGGGTATTGGTGGTAAGCGAGTTTCTTTGGCGGTTGAATAAAAAGAGTCAACAACACTGTTATTGTTGCAAAAAATAATGCAGTGTTGTATTTAAATCGTTAGAGAAAAACAGAAGAGATTAGCAACAATAGTAAATAAAAACTGTTGTGGTAGGTTTTTATGCCGCTGAGTTGTGATATTAGTTCCTTGAGCGATATCCATTGGCACATGCTACGGAGCAGAGTTTCAGGCCAGACAAAAGCAAGGCTACTATATAAAATCTGGCATTGCTGATCCTCAGGATGACTGTAGTTGTGAGATACCATTCAATAGCAATGGCTCTAGACCGGTTTATCCCCTAAATCAGCCATCGCTAAAATACCGTTGCTGACTACAGAATGAATCAGCAACGGCATGATTGGGAGGTGAATTTACGTTTGGCGACGGCGATGTACAAGTGCACCTACACCGGCTAAAGCAAATGCCAATGTGGTTGCAGGCTCAGGTACCTGAGTCGGTGGATTAGTTTCTCCCTCATCAGGTTCTGATGGGGGTAGGACACCAAGGATATCCAATGCCCACTCATTGGTACGAACATCACCAGTAAAGTCACAAAACATACTGTCAGTTGTACACCGTGCAAAGTTACTGGTGAAGTTGGCATTACCCTCCTGTCTGAAGCCATCAGCCAGGTTGGTGGTGTTGCTAAAGTTGTTATACTGCGTCAATGCCAGTGTGTAGTCGCCAGCCTTTAGCACAATATCCAGGAAGCCGTCATAGGCCCTACCAGTGGTAGGGTCATTAGCAACTGTGCCAGACTCATCATCGTCACTTAAGAAGATAAAATTCCCGTCACCATCAAACAAAGACAACACAGGATCAAAACCGCCTGCATCAATGAACGTTCCATCTGCTTGAGTACCACCTGCGTAAGAGTAAGTTCTGAGGGTGACTGCTGATTCTGTAGCTATGCTGAAATCAAACAGCTGTACATCATCATCTTGAGCGAATGTGCCACGGAGGGAAAAATCGACAGCCAAAGCTGCACTAGTCATACCAAGCGTGGTCACTATCGCACCAGTGACCACCCCCATTAGGGCTGACAATGGTTTCATAAGACTGTTTTTAAGGAATGTTTAGGCGCTTAGACAGCTGCTTGCTGATCTGTAGGGTAGATTTGCCTGTGAGGTGATGAATATATAAAAGCGTTTACTGCAGCAACGGTAGACATCTAAAAGCAGTAGTTTGAGATGATGTGCTCGCCTGATATTGCCAACTTATTTCAAATGAACAGGTATCAACAACCCAGAGTGTGCAACTTTAATAAGAACTCAATTAATCTTTGCAAGATATGAAATTCTTCTATGATTGGTAGTTATTGCCGGAGAAAGACGGCGAAGGCTTGTTCAGCCTTCGTTTCCGTAGTTCAGTGGGTAAGGATGTAGCGAATGATATGCCGGTTATCTGCCTGGGAGCCAAAGCTACTGACAAACTGCCCCTGACCGCCTGTTTCTAGCTGCTTGAGTATGGTTGCATAGACTCCAGCCGTAGTACTGCCCACATTGGGATTACTCAATAGCCCCATAGGTAAAAACAACTGAAGCAGAACGACAGGCTCATAAGCTGATAGTATTCCCTATCAAGCAAAGGCCAATGAACTAGCAAGCCGAGCATTTCATAGCATCAGTATTGAGTAAAGCTGAATTTTTTTCCCTATGATCTCGTCTTTTTAAGGGAAATGGCATCATTAGATAATGCGTTAAAGATTTCTATGAAGCAACTGGTTGAATCGTTTTACGCCTTATATCGCAGCGGCTTACGCAATCCTAAATATCGCTGGTTGATTATTTTTGGGACATTGACTTACATATTAAGTCCCCTTGATATTTCTCCCGATTTGCTTCCCATTGTCGGTTGGATTGACGATGGGGTTTTAATTACTCTGTTGTTGACCGAAGTTTTTTATCTATTTCAGGGGGCCTTCAGCTCCTCTGATCAGGATATGGTTGACGAGCAGACCCCGGCCAACGAAGATGATGACGAAGGCGTGGTCATAGATGTCAAAGCTCAAGAGGTTCCTTAAGGGGCTTGATCTTCTGATTCGTTGTCTGGTTCGGATTCTTCAGAGGATTGTTCTACGTCCTGACTATCAATAATATCTATATCTTTGCTGTTGGCTTCCTCTGAAGGCATGTCTGCATTATTTTCAACAGACTCCACGGGTCGCCAGTTGGCAATATCCCAGGTACTTGCATCCCAGGGCGTAAAATTATAGCCAGTAATACGATAGCTAACGGCATTGGAGAGCGCCCGATGCACAATGGGTAACACTGCCACATCGTCCGCTAACATCTGATCCATTTGCCGAAATAGTTCGTTGCGCTTATCGGCATCACGTTCCTGGCGGGCCGTATTCCACAGTTTGTCGTACTCTGCATTGCAATAGCGGGCATTGTTGGGTTTTTGCCAGTTGTTGGCCAGTGCCGCAATGTTGTCGCAGGTCCACCAGCCCATGTAAATCGTAGGATCAGGGATGTCATTGCCGATGGCATATTCCTGCATGTCGGCATAGAAATGGTTGATGCTGTTGGTTTGCTCTGGGTCAGCAGAGAAAAAATCCTCAGTGCGGACCCGCTCAATCAAGATGTCAATGCCGATGGCTGCTAGCTGCTCTTGGACAAGACTTTGGGTGGCCTGGCGAATCGTGCCGATGGAGGTTTGGAAGAGCAGCTGTAGGGGTTGGTTGTTGCGATCGCGAATACCATCATCATCGCTATCGACCCAACCGGCTTCTTCCAAAAGCTCCTTGGCCTTCTCCACATCATGTTCAAAATCAATCAGCTCATTTTCCGCAGGCGTTGGTGCCATCAATAACTGAGAGGTGGGAATCCCCAAATCTCCATAGAGCTGGTCAACGATGGCCTGTCGATCAATGCCATAGTCAATCGCCTGTCGGACCCTCACATCTTGCAAAATTGGGTGAGGGAATTCCTTACTCGCGCGTTCTTTAGCCTCAGTTTCTTGATCAGGATCAGCAAAATTCAACATAATGCGCTCCACCTGGCTACCAAAGGTAAGCACGAGCCCACCGGCTTCACCGGTTTGCACTAAATCCACTAAGGCTGCTGACTCTAGCTGAATATTATGGGCAAAATCGGCTGTTCCATCTCGCAGGACATCGCGGGCAGCCACATAGGGCGGAACATTACCCAAAATTTCGATGCGCTTAAAGCCCCCCACAGGCTGACGATAAAGCTCATTGGGGACAAACAACAAACGACCATTGGCCTCAGTTAAATAGCGATAGGGACCAGTGCCCACCGGCTGAAAGTTAGCTGGAGCTTCCCGAGCCTTACGGCTGTTGAAATCTTTGAATAAATGTTCTGGCAAAATCAATCCATTTAGACCAGTAAACGGCATTTGCCAGCTGGCTGTCGGCTGTTTAAACGTAATTTTTACCGTATGGTCGTCAGTGGCTTCTACCGATTCAATATCTTGGTAGTACTGAGCCGTAACCGCAGCAACGGTGGGATTAGCAATAAATTTATAGGTGAAAGCGACATCTTCAGCAGTTAAGGCTTCTCCATCTGACCATCGCAGGGTTTCTTTCAGTTTCCAGGTAATGGAGAGGCCATCCTCACTAACACCCCCATTGTCTAGAGAGGGGATTTCAGCCGCCAAAACCGGGATAAGCTCCCCATCAGGGCCATAGCTGGCCAGCGGCTCATAGATAATACGCGCCACTTCGAAGTCTTGGAAGCCAGTCGCTAAGTGAGGATTAAGGGTAACAGGAGCCCGACCATAAATCAGCGTTAACACCTCTGGAGGAGCTACGTACTCGTCAAGGGAGTCATCATGGGGAGAATCAGTGGATGACACAGGCTGTACAGGTTGTTGGCATCCAGTAATCAGTACCGATAATGCCAATAGACTGGCCATCCTTTTTTGCACGAGGGGCAGTTGCCGTAAGGATTGGGACCAGGAAAAAAGCATGTGTACGTTATGGAATCAGTGTGACCATGTTTGATAGTAACTGCTGCTGCCACCAAGTTGCTGGTGGCGAATCACAGCAAAGTTGTAGCCAGAACACTATGGGATTTCTCCTGACCACTGTCCATTTCTTAGAAGACCTAATTGGTAGATGCACCCTGATGTCCTCCCCGGTGGAGTAATCCACTGGGGAGTTTTTTTGCTTTTATGGACATCTCAAACCAGTCGTTGGTAGCGATTTGACTGGGTTTGAAAAATTTTTATGAGCTAAATACCAGAAGGCACCTGGTGGCCCACCAGGTGCCTTCTAGTATTGAAGGGAGCAGCCTTACTCTGCTACAGGTGCTTCAACTTCAGAAGTAGCCCCATCAGCCTCATCGGTGGCGGCTTCAGCAGTTACTGCGTCAGTTTCTGTAGCCTCAGTTTCTGTAGCTTCAGTTTCTGAAGCCTCTTCGCTAACGTCAGGTTCAGGCTCAGGCTCAACTTTCTGAGTGGGTTTAGGACCTCGCATCAAAGCTGGGTTGATAGGCGGCTTTTTCCGATCGTCCTTATCGCGCTTGCCTTTACCCTTGCCCTTACCTCTGCCTTTGCCTTTAGCTCTTTCCTTATTCTCTGAAGGTTTACGGTCCCTATCCTCTGGGGGACGATCTTTCTTCAGAATTGGTTTATCTACCATGGCACTCCGTCAATTCCTGCCTAGTGATCCTAACATTTGCTTAATGATTTACTTTGGTGGCTTTTTGCATACCCAACAGTGAATCCAACTTTGAAGATAATCACACTATCGAGACTATTGAGCGATGAGTTCTGGTTGCTTATCCACTAACGTTGGTTTCACAGGAGCTGTTAACGCTTCTTCCAACGGGGCCAGACCGAGACGGTCCTCCAAAATATCCATCACTTCTCGACCAAAGTCGTTGGGGTTTTGACGAAAAGCCTGCAAGCACACATCGCCAAAGAAAGCACCCAGGGGTTCTGGATTCCAGAGCAGTTTATTCGCAACCCAGGGGAGATAGATGGCCAGCGGGTTATAGTCCTTCTTGAGAAGATTGTTCTCAAACGCGTAGGTTTCTAAATGGGTATGGGGTTGCAAACCAATAAAGAAAATTGCGGGTTCTACCTTATCGCGACCAAAAATTGCTTCTAGGGCACGATGATACGCCAGGGTCTGGCGTACGGTTTCCATCCGCTCATCGATCACATTGAAGGAGTAATTAACTGAAACTAGATCATTAAATCCGGCGGCTTTAAGGTCGCGGCAGTTTTGCAAAACAGTACGTAGGTTATACCCCATGCGCATCTTACGGACCAGTTCTTGAGAGCCACTGGTAATGCCAATCTCAAAATAGTTCATCCCGGTTTTGACCATCAGATCGCACAGCTCAGGTGTGAGATTATCAGCCCGGATATAGGCGGCCCAGTGGATATCCTTCATACCTGAGTCAATGATTTTTTGTAGGAGCTCAACGGCATCGTCAATAAAGCGACGAGCCGGAATAAATTGAGCATCGGTAAACCAGAAGTTACGGATACCACGGTCGTATAGCTGTTGCATTTCCTTAACGACTTCGTCGGATGGATTAATGCGCACCTGCTTGCCTTCTACAACGGTGTAGACACAGTAGCAACAGTTATGGGGACAGCCTCGTTTGGTTTGAACACCAATGTAAAAATCGTTTTCCTGGAGGTAGTAGTTAAATTCAGGCCAGATTTTTTCGATATAGGCGTAATCGCACGCGCTTTTCTCAATAGCAGTTGGCCATTCATGAATGAGACGTTCGCGGGGCTCTGTTTCACCAACGACGTAGCAGCGTTCACCACTGATGGATTCCTTGCGAACTAGTTTTTCTAGCAGTAATTCGCCTTCACCGACGGAAACAATCGTGCCCTTAGGCATCCATGAGGCGACTTGCTCATAGAAAACGCTAACAGCACCACCACCCACCACCAATTTTGCATCAGGGCAGTAGCGCTTAGCCCGTTTAAAGCCTCGTTTAATCAGGCCAGTATTTTGCCAGAGTTCATTCATGTAGGTGGCAACCATTCGCACTCCCCCCAGGGCCCCACGCATCTTAACTAGGGGGTTGCGGGCGTAGTTGAACTCGAAGGCATTTTGTAATGGATTGCCACCACGTCCACCAACCGGTGCGTAGATTTGAATATCCCGCCAAGAAAAGACCAAAACGTTAGGCTGAAAATTATCAATGCAGCGATCTAGTGCTGAGCCGAAGTCCAGGGCTGGGAATGTCCCCAAATCAAAGATACGTTGCTCTATATCGGGAAAGACCTTGTGAAGGTGGTCTGCCAAGTACACAACCCCGATGGGAAAAATAGGGTTACACGGAAGTCGGACGTATAGAACGCGGTTAGCCATTACTGCACTGGTTGCCTAATGTTACGTAGCGTAAAAAAATGAAGTGAGTTTTCAATTTTTTCACATATCGTTACGATAACATTGCTGTTCTGAGATTTCATCGCTGCCGTACATCCCCCAAGGTGACCAACCCTCCCAAAACCATGGTGTCTAAGGCAAAGGATTGAAAAACCAGGTAGCAAGGAATTTAACTTCTCAATCCACTAGTGATTTTTTTGTATCGATTAAAGCAGTATAAATGTCATCTTATCTGAACATTTAGTGACACTTCTTAAGCTCATATAAACTCATAAAGGTAGTACGTGAATTCCCTTACATTAGCTAAAAAAATAAAAATAATTGGGTGTTTCAAGAGTAATAGGCTGAGTTTTGGAATATCTTATTTCATTGCTTTTAATTGTTCATTATTAAAATAATTACGTTTTTTATTCGCAGATAGTAATAAAACTGATAAACCATCAAAGCTCCTTATGTTGAATGTGTAAAGTTTTCTGAAAACCTCATCGGTAGCAGCTTTTACAGTTGTTGGGGATCACTAAATGTTAGTGTTATGGATACTGTTGGCATCCCTCCACACTCTTTTCTCCTCCCATGACACAAATACTCGATCCCGTACCCTTTGATGATACGAAAACAGTCTTATGTTGCTATGTGAATGACTCTAGTAGGATTCAGGTAGCTAGAATTACAAATATTTCAAATTGGTATTTTGAACGTGTTGTTTTTCCAGGGCAACGATTAATGTTTGAATCGCATATTGATGGGCAATTAGAGATTCATTCTGGCTCCATGGCAAGCTCTATTTTGGAAGATACAGTTCCCTGTTCGCGTCTAAGGATTGATAACGCAGAAGACACAGTGGGTGACGAGAGTCTTGGCTCAGCTTTGGATTTAGAAAGTGAGGCGTCAGCTGCCTTGAATGCGATGCAGCCGGTCCATGGTTAGTACTCGTCATATGCGTTGGGCTTTTAGGCTCTAACGCTAATGGTGACGCTGTCTCTAGCAATTGGTTAAATCGTTGCCTCAAGTTTTTAAGTCGTCACGTTTGGTATGTCACAGTTGAGCGGGCTAGAGGCAGGCTTGTACATCAGGTTTAGTTAGCTCTTAGGCAGGCGATTGAGCTGGCCTAGCAGTACTGCTCTATGGTAAGGCTTACAAAGGTTCTGATATTTCTGGATAGGCTCAGAAATATCAGAACCTTTAGAGTTTAGGGGAGTGCTCATGGACTTGCCATCGTTTATTTGGTTGTGGCGTATTGCGGCCTGGTCTATGGGGCTCTCTGTCACGGTGTATGGGGGGTTGCTAATGACAGGTGGCTTTGTCCGGTATGCACGTACTCAGCAAAAGCCTCAGCTTAGTTGGGTGAGAGTGATACATTTTTTGCTGGGCGGGGTACTGGTTGCTTTAGTGCTGTTATTGCTGAGTATTGGGATCATTGGCACATTGGGCGAGCATGGCAACCTGGGACATTCCTGGCATTTGTGGGCCGGGCTGTCAGTTGTCGGTTTAGTGCTAGCGTCATTAGCGGCTGCTACTCAGATTTCTAGCCGCCCCTGGGCTCGTACCCTGCATGTGACACTCAATGCCCTACTTTTCATTGCGTTTGCGGCGGTTAGCTATAGCGGTTGGGATGTGGTGCAGCAGTATTTGCCATAGGGTATGTGAGCTTGGGATTTACCCGTGGATGGCAGCACAACGACCAGACTCTTTGAACTAATGTTACGCTCAAAATCTGTGGCTTTTGACTCTATACCTATGTCTTCGGCGGATAAGCCAATTGACCGGTTTCGTATTTCACCACTCATTAAGGTGACGTTACTCAGTTTTTATGTGGCGTTACTGTTACCACTGCCATTTTTAGCCCAGGCAACAGATGCCCCCGTTGGCCCTGGGCTACTGGTGGTACTCGCTCTGGTGGGAGCTCTTTTTCTGGGGGCAGGGTTAAGTGAACAGGTACAAACCTCCGATGAGGGGATTGCCCTGGTGTCACCGCTGCCCTGGCGTGGTTGGTTTTTGCAATGGTCTGAGATTAAAGCTCTAAAGCCACGTTCAACCGGACAGAATGGCACGGTCTATTACTTTATTACTGCAGCCGCTGACCGAGCTTATTTATTGCCAATGCGGGTGGTCGGGTTTGCTCGACTGGTGCGTACGGTGGAAGCAAAAACTGGGATTGATACTCAGGATGTAACACCGTTGGCGCAGCCATGGATGTACCTGTTTTTGCTGGTAATGACAGTCTTTTTGCTGTTGATGGATGCTTGGGCCGTGTGGACAGCTACCCACGGCGGTGTAGTTTGAAATAAATTAGTCAATTAGCCTGGGTAATGTGTTTTGCACAGCAGTCATGCCGTCCTAGAATTTACCGACGTGTCTTTGCGGGCCAATGTGGGTATGGGTCTATTGTTGGATCGCATATCGTTTGCGATCGCAGCCAAATCTCGCCTTGCCATTGTCGGACCATCGGGGGCAGGTAAAACGACACTGCTACGACTCATGAACCGTCTCAGCGATCCGAGTGACGGTCAGATCACCTATCAACAGCAACCCCTCAAACACTATTCAGTGATAGACCTACGCCGCAAAGTCGGTCTGGTGATGCAAGATAGTACGCTACTGGACCAGTCTGTAGAAGAAAGCCTGTGTTACCCGGCCCGCCTGCGTGGCGTCGGTGCCGCCTCTGCCAGACGTACATTACAGCCGTGGCTAGAGCGGTTAAAAATTCCCCAAGATTGGCTAGGTCGTCAGGCGGTGGAACTATCGGTGGGGCAGCGTCAGCGGGTTGCGATCGCACGTACCTTGGCCACTGAACCTGACATCGTACTGCTCGATGAACCCACTGCCGCCCAAGATACCGGTTACGCCCAGTACTTACTCAGCTATCTCGCCACCCTAGACAAGGTCAGTGCTGTTGTCATGGTCAACCACCAGCTAGAACTTATGAAAGATTGGGCCACCCATGTTTTATATGTGCAGGGGGGCAAACTGGTAAGCTACCAACCCGTTAGTCAGGTGCATTGGGGGCACTTAAAGCAAGCCATTGTAGACGCCCAAAAAGAAGACGATTGGGATGATGATTGGAACGAAAAATCGTAGAAACGTCCCTACAATTTTTAATTGAGATATCCTCAAACCGCATTGACGGCCTTAGCCACACCTACACCCACCGGATGATGGTTATGCGTATGCAACCGCTCAATATTCAACCGATAACCCACATTGCGTACGGTCTGAATAACACTTGGCTGGCGGGGATCCACCTCAATCTTTTTACGCAGCGATAACACGTGGGTATCAACCGTGCGGGGATTATCGATGGCATCGGGCCAAGCCCGTCGCAGTAAGTCAGCCCGGCTCAAAGGCGATCCTTCGGCTTGGGTAAGCACATACAACAAACTAAACTCTTGGGGTGTCAGGTCAATAAACTGCTCCTTAAAGCGCACCCGACGCTGTATTAAGTCGATATTCAAATCGCCATAGGTCAACGACGCAGGGGCCGTGATTTTACGATTGCGTCGCGTCAGCGCTTCGACCCTCGCCAAAAATTCTTGCATGCCAAAGGGCTTTTTGAGATAATCATCGGCTCCGGCCTGTAACCCTGCCACCACATCCGGCTCACCCGACTTAGCAGATAGGATCATCACCAGAGGACGCCCTCGCTGCTGTAACCATTGGCAAAGCTCTAAACCATTACCATCCGACAGCTCTGTTTCCAGAATTACCAGGCTAGGCTGGGCCGTCTGAAAGGTTTCCTTAGCCCGCATAATGTCAGCAGACTGGTTCACTCGATAGCCTGCCTGTTGAAGATGCCAACTAAGTAGCGATCTCAGGTGAGGATTACCCTCAATAATTTGAATACACGTAGAGGCCACAGCTAATTGAGAAGCCCAGGCTTCATAACACTCTCGTAGAAGAGTATCAAAGACCTCAAGAATATTTTGTAGTTGCGGCTACGGGGCTGATGATGCGTCCGTATTTATATCTGGTCTTTGGGTAGATACTCATATATCCATAATGCAACTATTACAGAGACGAAACCACCACAGTTAGCAATGTAAACCCGTTAGTCAACTCTATATAATTTGCAAAGGATCGAATAATGGCTCAAATTAAGCTGATAAAATCTTAGAAAGAATACTGAAAAAACAAAAAAAGTTTACATAAACCTGAGCGTTGGAATAAATAGTGCAAGAATAAATATAGCTGTATCTACCCCCCGCAATTCTAATTCTTACAACTGTTTTTCCGTCACTACATCGGTGATTCGTCTCCATCGGATAAATGTCGGTTATTTAGCAGAAAGTCGACTAGCAAGCCCCCCATTATTGACTCATCCACAGCGCTAGCAGATAGGTCCCGATCAAGCGGTTTAGAGGAGGCCCACACACAATGCTTCAAGATGCAAAAACAATTCGCTACTACCAGAGAATTACCGATGCCCTAGTGGATCAGTGGAATCGTGGATACCGTAATGACGACTTACGACGCTATCTCGAAGGGTATTTAGCAGCGCTCCGTCATTCGGATGCCCTAGAGCCCTATTTGATCCATCGTCTAGAGGATGAAGTAAATCGGTTTTTATTTGATTCCTCAAACTTCGTTACAGCACAACCCCAGCCCGAACATGACTATCGTTAATGTTTAGCTAGGAATTTTGTCAAATATTTCTTAGCGTTCAGGAGGACATCCATCAGCGATGCCCTCCTATTTCTACTGTTTAAGATGCCAAAGCGACTTCAACCATTTCCTGTAGCTTGCCACTTTGATAGAGTTCGATCATGATGTCTGAACCACCAATAAATTCACCGCCGATATAAACCTGGGGAATCGTTGGCCAGTTGGAATATTCTTTAATGCCCTGACGGATGTCGTAATCTGCCAGCACATCGATGGTTTCATAAGGAGCACCCAAAGAGTTAAGAATTTGGGCAACATTGTTGGAAAACCCGCACTGGGGCATCAGCTTAGTACCCTTCATAAACACAAGAATTTTGTTGGATGCGAGCAAGCTGTCGATTTTTTCTTTGACTTCTGGAGACATGGCTATAGCACTCAATAACTAAGCTAACTGTTTGACGTCGCTGATTTACAGGATAAAGCTGTGGGGACACACGCTATTGGCCAGACCTTTTGAGCTTGAGTCCTTTTAAGAATCAGCAACGCCAGTTGTTCTATGTAATCTTATCGAACGATTTGTCCCATTGTGTTAACCCTGCTGGGCCCACTCCTCAGGAGTAAAGGTTTTAAGGGTCAGCGCATGGAGATCGCCCGTTACCATCGCTGCATTAACGCTGCCGTACACCAGCTGATGCTGTTTAACGAGATTGAGTCCCTCAAATGAGGTGGAGACGATCGTGGCTTGATAATGATCTTGAGTACCCGTTAGATCCTGGATGGTTACCTGGGCATCGGGTAGCTTTGCTTTAATCAGTTGCTCTACTTGGTTGGCAGGAATCATAGGAAAAAGTCGGTGAGAAAAATTCGAAGCTGCTTGATATAGACAGTGGGTGATGCTCAACATTAAACGTGAACAGCAGACACTGCCTACCCTAACTATCTTGACTTAGGTTCACCCTACTCGGCCAATCCATGTACATGGCCAATCGATGTACGTAAGATGGAGATAGCTGTTATGAGCACTTATTGCTCAGAGGAGGTTGCCGTCTCTTCATTGACAATGTAGGGCTGAGCGACAAACCCAATTTCAAGGAGCTGATCGTAAGCCTGCTGTCCCAGAGCACGGGTGGGGTTTTGGCTGCTAAGTACTTCCACTAATAGGGGAATAGCTAACGTAGGCTGCTGTTGTGCTTGATAGGCACGCGCTTGTTTTAAGGAGGCCTGATCCCTAAGCTCCGCTGCCTCCAGGGCTTGTTGCCGCATCTCGTTGCTAACGCGACGGTCAATTCCTGAGAACGTGGTCAATAGACTTTGATAATAACCAGAAGATTGATTTAAGGTTTCCCTTGCAGCCTGTAGGCGCGCCACCGCGGTGGCGTAGTCAGCAGCAGCGTAGGCGGCATCCGCTTCGTTAATCAAAAGTTCAGCCGCACGAATCCCCGTAGGACTATCCCCTTGATTCAGGGGTCGGGCGACGTTGGCAACGGCATTACTGGGATCTTCAGACCCTGTGCGGCGATAAGGTCGGCTGACAAAGCCCAGTTCAAACAATTGTTGATAGCCATCCAGACCTAGATCGCGGTTAGGCCCCTGGCTTTGTACAATTTCCACTAGCAGTGGAACGGCCAATTCTGCCTGCCCCTGGGCCCGATAGATCAGAGCCTGTCTATAGGTGGCCTGATCACGCATCTGGGCGGCATCACGGGCACTGATGCGCAAGCTACTGCTGATGTCTGCGTCCACCCCTGTAAAGGCTGCTGCAATATTTTGGTAGCTGTTGGACGTTTGGTTTAAAATTTCTCTGGCTTCTTGAAGTTTGAGGACGGCTAGATCATAGTCCTGACTCTCAATGGCGGCTTCTGCCTCTGCCATGAGGCCTTCCCCAGGTGCAATTCCTAAGCCTGCATCGATGTCTCCCTGAGCCAACAGAGTGGGGGAAGATAAAGTCTCCGTGGCGTCTGAGGTAGCTATGGAGGCTGCTGGGGCAACAGGAGCCAACAGAGCAAAACTAGCGGCTGCTCCTAAAAAGGAGAACATACCAGGTTGAACAATGTGTGATAAAGAAACCATGGGGCCGACTAAATTGATGACAAGGCAATTGATGACAAGGCGGGATAACAAAGCGTAACGATTTGGTTCACAGAGGGATCTAGGTTTTAGAACCCTAATATATCGTTACAGAGGTTATCAATACACAGATTTTAGATTTCCAGGCATTGTGCCTATTGTCAAAGTGGATGTTGTCCGTGAAGTACCTGAAATGACTACAGGAGAAAGCTTACAAGGGGTTAGCCCAGAGCAAGCAGGGGTGATTTTGCAACGGGGTGGCGAGGAACTCTTGCTCTATAAGGTGCACAACTGGCTGACAATTCGGATTGAAACCTTGGAAGAACAGTCGAGTTTGCTGGAGCACCTTAAGCAGGAATGGCGTCCCCTCGCTGTGAAATCAGTGGCGCGGGGACAGCTCATAGCCTTGAAGGTGCATCGTCAGCAGCTAGAGAACGCTCTACAGATGGCGCGCCAGTTGGACAGCATACGCTTTGCCAGTCATGTATATGAGTTAGCGGCCAGTCCTAAGACCCATATTTATTTACTGGATCAGCTCACTGTACAGTTTACGACTGAGTTCCCTTTAAGAACCATTGACGAACTCGCAAGGGAGCTAGGCCTTATCCGCGAAAAAGGATTGGATGGGACCGAACGTACCTATATTTTTCGGGTCACTAAGGCAGCAGCCGAGAATCCCATTAAACTAGCCAATCGCCTGATGCGTAATGCTCAGGTGTTAGTGGCTGAGCCCAATGTGGTCGTGTCTACAGCTCCCCTATATCGGCCCAAAGACTCGCTTTATAGTGAACAGTGGCATTTACAGCATCAAGGGGGACGTGGCCTGGCTTCAAAGTCCCATATTGATGCAGAAAAAGCTTGGGACATTACTCGGGGTAGCCGCTCAGTGGTGATTGCGGTAACCGATGATGCCTTTGATCTCAACCACCCAGATTTACAAGGCATGGGGAAATTAGTTGCTCCGTCCGATCTGAAGCATCGTGATGGTTTACCCATGCCTAGTCAGGCCCATGAGAATCATGGTACAGCGGTGGCTGGCTTAGCCGTGGCAGAAGAAACCGGTAGTGGTGTTGTGGGGGTGGCTCCAGGCTGTAGCTTTATGCCGATTCAAACGACTGGGTATCTCGACGATGAATCGATCGAGCAGCTGTTTGAAGGGGCGGTTAGTCGGGGCGCATCCGTGATTTCCTGTAGCTGGTCCCCCGCAGCGGTTTATTTCCCCCTGTCGCTGCGCCAGCGTAATGCCATTAATCGCGCTGCTACCAAGGGACGTAATGGTAAAGGGTGTGTGGTGCTGTTTTCAGCTGGCAATGCCAACCGACCGTTAAACGGCAAGGTGCGTGAGCTCGGCTGGCCTAAAAATGCCTTACGGGGAGTGACCCAATGGCTGGGTGGGTTTGCAATGCATCCGGATGTGATCACAGTGTCAGCCAGCACTAGCTTGAATCAGAAAGCCGTCTACAGCAATTGGGGCAAACATGTCTCTGTGGCAGCACCCAGCAATAATGGACCGCCGAGTATGGCGTTACCAGATGTAGGACAGGTGGAAACCGGGCCTTTAGTGAACGGATCGTTTGCTGGTTTGGGCATGACCACCGCCGATCGCACAGGTAGGACGGGGTATAGCCGGACCAGCTATACCAGTTCATTTGGTGGTACATCGAGTGCTTGTCCTGTCGTGGCAGGCGTGGTGGGCTTGATGCTATCAGCCAATCCAGACTTGGATGCGGGTGAGGTGAAGCAAATTTTGCAAGATACTGCCGACAAAATTGAAGACAAAACGCCTGATCCTCAGCTGGGATTGGCCTATGGCAGCTACGACAATCGTGGCCATTCTCTATGGTTTGGCTATGGGAAAGTGAATGCTTACAAGGCAGTTAAAGCAGCTCAAGATCGGCATCTGGCCCATCGCCGTCTCAGCAAGGTGATTGAACGGACAAGTGCCGTTACCTTAACTATCCCAGCTGATAGAACCGCGATGCAGAAGGCTGGGATTACGATCAATCAGCGAGGGACGCTGCAAGATATTCAAATTTATGTAGAGATTCGCCATGGCTTTTTGGGAGATCTGTCCATTGCAGTGATGTCGCCCCCAGGAAAATCCGTGTTATTGCAAGGACGTACATTGGGGCGACAAACCCAGTTACGCAAGACCTATACCTTTGAAAATACGCCTGCCTTAAGTTTGTTGATGAACGCTGGGATACATGGACGTTGGCAGCTCAAAATTTTGGACCATAGTGAAACTCACCAGGGACAATTGTTACAATGGTCACTAAAGCTAGGCATTTAGCAGAGATACGTACGCCAATTGTCGTGCAAATAAAAACCTTATTATTTGAGGCTCTGAGCTTACGCTATATATGGTTGGAGGGGTTAGTAACACAGCTTACTCATTTTTTTGCTGAGGATGCTAAATTTATGGGTATGACGCTTTTATTAGCGCAATACCCACTACCAACATAAATATATGTTGCTGGCTTACTGGTGATATCTACATGTCCTGCGTAGGTAGTAGTTACTACCAGTTTTTTGGGGGATATTACTACACTGCCTCAAGTATCGAGACATCAGGGTTTGATTGAACAGACTTACTAGCGTTGATAGGGATGCTAGTTAAATGTGTGAGCGAGTGTTTGTGATTGATATGACAAAATCTGTAGCTATTTCTGGATGCATATCAGAAGTTATGGGTTTGTCGGCTAGATTATTCCATTTTTTAGGACAGCTGAACTAGCAGTCCAGCTGTCTGGCAACTCTTAGTACGCATGCACATGCCAGTTGATCAGTTACAAAATCGGGATGACTGGATTCGAACCAGCGGCCCCTTCGTCCCGAACGAAGTGCGCTACCAAACTGCGCTACATCCCGTCTCAGCTCACCTTAAGCAATCGCTAATTCAAGTGATTTATACCTGAATTATTGCTACAGGTTATTACTGCTACCAAACTAGGTTATCACACTCACTTTTAGAGTGACTTATTAGTTCATGCTAATAGGCATAACTTAGAGGGAAACGTAGTAAATCTGAGATATGCACTATGATTGCCAAGGGCTTTACTGATTTTTCAAGGTTCTAAGCCTATGTTCGTTAGTTTCTTTATATATCTAACGTTTCAATTTGGTTTCATATGTGCATCCTTACCCTAAGGGTGTGAGTTGTTCCCACTTTACTGACACACTATTCATGTTGCTGTTGCTATGCGCTGCGATTTGATACAGACAGGTAAGGAATTACTGAGTCTGCCAATGTAGCGAAAGTTAACCGCTTAGGAGACCATCCGTGTTTGCTCTCAATATTGACTGTTCACCCACTGCCGATGCATTAGAGGCAGATGTACTGAACATAACTAATGTCCCTACGGGGTTTGATTTTCAAGTTTTGAAGCCATTGGAAATGGTAACAAGCCAGTTTGCCGGGGTGAGTTTTGGATGTGCGATCGCACTGATCCCTTCTAACCCCAGGTTTGTGGCACGAGTAGGAGAGCGGATAATCATGCCAACGGGTAATGACAACCGCTTGTCCATCGCCCTAGACGACGACGTCGACTCCTTCTGCCTCTGGGGTCGTTGCACACAACCCATGGTGCTCAAGGTATTAGAAAGTGGCGGCAAGGTGCTGCAAATCCACAGCGATAAGGCCTTCCGGTGGCCCAATAGCTCAGAAACGGCCCTGCTACCTCTCCAGATTCTAAAACTAGAGAATATGAGTAATATCGCCATGATCGAGCTCTTTGCCGATGCGCCATTTACCATTGAAGGACTTTCTGTATAAGGACGCTCTGTGTAGCGAGCTATACCTACTAATGCTGCCGTGGTTGCGGCATTTGCTCAAATTTGCTGTCTAGGCAACTCTTCAGAGCACTCGTCAGTCTATTTCAGTAAGGCTAGGTTCGAAAAATACTGTGTTATGGGGCTTTCCCCTCTGGCATTTGCTAAGGGCACTGTTTAAACTGCTGAGGGGATCAGGATCTCCCTTAGCATCTGTGAATTCCTTAGATGTGGCATTACTGAAATCATTATGGCAACCGCATTATCTCCATCGGTATTTGTAGGTAAATCGATTAAGTTTGGTACAGATGGTTGGCGTGGCATGATTGCCGCCGACTTTACCTTTGAGCGTGTTGAGCTAGTGGCCGCTCTGTCCGCTAAAGTTCTCGAAGACTGTTTCGGCAGCAACGGCAGCCGTACAGTGATTGTGGGTTACGACCGCCGTTTTCTATCCCCTGAATTTGCAGGCCATGCCGCTGAGGCAATTGCCCAGGCTGGTTACGACGTATTGTTATCTGAATGTTTTGCACCCACCCCTGCCTTTAGCTGGGCGGCTCACGAAAAAAGCGCGTTGGGTGCCATTGTGATCACGGCTAGTCACAACCCCGCTGCCTACTCTGGCTTAAAGGTTAAAGGTGCATTTGGCGGTTCCGTTTCCCCCGATGTCACTAAGAAAGTAGAGTCGATGCTGCCCCAGGGGAAGCCCGTGGCTGATAAGCCGGGCACAATTACATCTTTTGATCCCTGGCCTAGTTACTGTCAAGCACTTCAGGGCATGGTGGACATCGACGCTATTCGCTCTGCCATTGCTGATGGCCAGCTAACGCTGTTTGCAGATGTGATGCATGGTTCTGCTGCAGGCGGGTTTGAAAAAATCCTTGGCATGCCCATCCATGAAATTAATGGCGACGCAGACCCTCTGTTTGAAGGGGGGGCTCCTGAGCCCTTGCCCAAGTATATTCCCAAGCTCTACAAGGCCATCAAAGAGCGTTACCAGTCTGGTGGCAAAGGTTTGACGGTCGGTATTATCTTCGATGGTGACAGTGACCGGGTAGCTGGCATGGATGGCCAGGGCGAGTTTTTGAGCTCCCAGGTACTCATTCCTATTTTGATTGAGCACCTGAAGGAACGCCGTAGTTTTGAGGGTGAAGTGATCAAAACCATTAGCGGCTCTAACCTGATGCAAAAGGTCGCTGAGCTCCATGGCCTATCGGTGCATGAAACGCCCATTGGCTATAAGTACATTGCCGATCGCATGCTAGAAACTAAGGTGTTAATCGGCGGTGAAGAATCTGGCGGCATTGGCTATGGCCATCACATTCCTGAGCGAGATGCGTTGTTATCGGCGCTGTATCTGCTAGAGGCTGTGGTGAAAAGTGGTAAAGATTTTGGTCAGCTGCACCAGGCTTTACGCCAGCAGACTGGTTTCACAGGAGCCTATGATCGGATTGACTTGCCCCTGGCCAATATGGATGTGCGGGCTAAGCTGCTGGAACAACTCCAAAATGCTACACCGACTGAAGTTGCCGGTAAGGTCGTAGGTGATGTGCTTTCCATTGATGGTTATAAGTTCACCCTGGCGGATGGCAGCTGGTTATTGATTCGCTTTAGTGGCACCGAGCCAGTACTGCGTCTCTATTCCGAAGCAGCCACCCTTGAAGAAGTGCACAAGCACTTGAACTGGGCTAAGGATTGGGCTAATTCAGTGGGCTAGTCCTTTATTTGGATTGGTTTAAACTGAGATGAGGATCATGTCCCTTGGGGTGTGGTCCTTTTTATATACTCGTTAGGTAGGCGGTCAATTACCCCAGTACCCTAATACATGGCTCGTTTTTCTACAGATGCTTCTGATAGTGAGTTAATTCGTAGCTTGAGAGCTGGACACCAGGAAGCACTTACTGTTCTCTACGATCGCTATGGTGGCTTAGTTTATACGGTTGCCTTGAGATTTTTAAAACAACCCGCTGAAGCTGAAGACCTCACCCAGGAAATATTTTTTAATTTTTGGAAACAGGATAAGTATGACCCTAATCGGTCTGTCTTAAGTACGTATCTAAGCCTGGTGACTCGCTCGCGAGCCTTAGATCGAATTGCTAAGCGCAGTACCCAAAAGCGTTCTCTACAGCAATTAAAATCCTTACCGGATCGCACCATAACGCCCCTGGAAAATGCCACCTTATCAGAACAGCAAGAAACCTTGCGACAAGCCCTCTCACAACTTAAAGATCAGCAGCGTCAGGTTCTAGAAATGAACTTTTATCAGGGCATTAGCCATGCAGATATTGCTCGACAGTTAAATATGCCTTTGGGAACTGTAAAAACGCGAGCGCGTCAGGGGCTCATTGAACTGAGGAAGCGATTAGGGGATGTGGTTGAATGATGAGCAACAACAGGCCCGGTCCGTTGCCAGAAGAAAAATATATGTTGCTCTCAGGTTATGTGCTGGGGGACTTAACCTCGGAAGAGGTGGCGCAGGTGGAGCAGCTGGCCCTTGATGATCCGGCAGTTTTGAAAGAATTGCATTCTCTGGAGGCGAGTTTTGAGCTGCTGCCCCAAGGATTAACGCAGATATCGCCACCGGAAAGTTTACGGGAGCGGTTTTTAGTACCCTCTAAGTCACTTGAAACGGCACCTGTTTTGCCCCAGGGTTCTAAGGGAGTTATTTGGAAAATTTTGGTGGGGCTGGTTGCGATCGCAACCCTAGCCCTAGCCACTGACAATCTAAGACTACGGCAGCAACTGGCCCAACAGCTCGAAGAAGATCGAGTGGCTGCCATTTTACAACAGCCCAACAGTCGGCTAATTGCGTTGACGGGCAATGGCACCAACGCGGCTGGCACACTATTATTTACCCCCGGTAATTGGCAAGAGGTGATTGTCTCATTAGGCGATTTGCCACCGCTGCCACCAGACGAGGTTTATCGGATGTGGTTAGCGTTAGAGAACGGAACAGTTATTTACTGTGGTGAGTTTAATACGGGAGACGATGGTTCTATATTTGTCAGATTTACCCCCAATGAAACACCACCGGAGGGGGTAAAAACCACAGAGTTATTTGTCACCATTGATGGCCGTCAAACGGACCCTGACCCTTCGGGTGTGCGGGTAATGACGGGGGCAATTTAAGGGCGTGAACTTAGGCAATGTAGGGGCGTTACATGCAACGCCCCTACATCGATTATGCTTGGGAGGTGTTTGATGCCGCTGTCTGATGGTTGCCGAGGTTACGTTTACCCCCATAGCTTATATTCAATCTTGTTATCCCGATCGATTTGGCATTCCTCGGCAGGCGGGGTTGGTAGAGTCGGCCTACGCAGATATTGTTTTTGAGGCTACAGAAGAGAATAAATTAGCACTGCGGGGCATCCAGGAGTTTTCTCATCTGTGGGTTTTGTTTATATTCCATGGGCAATCCTACGGTGATTTTAAGCCCCTGGTGAGACCCCCACGCTTAGGGGGTAATAAGAGTGTTGGCGTCTATGCCACCCGTAGCCCCAACCGCCCCAATGCCATTGGCATGAGTGCTGTCAAACTGTTGGGAATGACTGAAAAGAAGAGAAAATTGCGTTTGCAGGTGCAGGGAGGAGACTTTTTAGATGGTACGCCGGTTATTGATGTCAAACCCTATGTGCCCTATGCAGATGCAATTCCCACAGCTGATGGAGCCTGGACGGTGGAGCAGCAAATATTGTTGCCAGTGCGCTGGAATAACAACGCTGAATCAGTTTTAATTGAAAGCCTAGAGCCTGAACCAGAGAAACTACGCCGTTTAATTGAAGAGACCCTAGCGCAGGATCCACGTCCAGGATATGAACGTGGAAAAGATGGCCGAGAGGGGCAGCGCTGGAATATGCAGGTCAGCCATTACAGCGTCTTTTGGACCGTGAAAAATGGCATAGCTGAAGTTGTGAAATTAGAGCGAGTTGAGAGGAGACCCACCCCGAAAACCCTGTAGGGGCAGTGCCTTGTGCCTGCCCAGAGATAACATACGCCTATGCTGCGATGTCAACTAAAAAGAGTTTGCCACACCAAAAAGACTCCCATGCCGACAAGAATTGTTAGCAGCAGATTCTTTTTCCAAAGCCCCACCCCTAACGCAGCTAGAGCACCCATCAGACGCGGATTACCCACCCCGAGCCAAAGGTTACCGCCTTCTATGAGGACGCTGGGGACAATAATGGCAGTTAATACCGCCGGAGGGACATAGGTTAGGGCCTGCAGTAGTCGAGGTGGCAAGGTAATGTGACCACTCATGGCGAGGAGCGGGTAGCGGATCAAGAAGGTGACAAGGGTCATGCCGCCCAGCAGTAGTACTTCGTTCGTCATAGTTCTTCTTTGAGCTTCTTTGAGTAGTTTTCGAGTAGGACACCCACAAGGATGCCTGCGATCGCAGCGACCATCAGACCCAATTGATGGGGCAAGCCTCGGGCGAGCAGAGCCGTAACGCCTGCCGTGACAACCGTAGCCACCATGGGTCGATTCGTTAAATAGGGAATTGTCATGCCAATAAAGGTGGCGACCATGGCAAAGTCCAACCCCCAGGCACTGGCATTGGGAATGCTTTGACCCAGTGTCAGCCCCAGCAGGGTGCACAGTTGCCAATTAACATACATGGCCAGGGCTGAGCCAAACTGAAACCAATGTTTGTGAGGGGATGGATCATCCTGGCGATAGCGTTGGATGGCCACCATAAAATTTTCATCAGTCAGCCAAAACCCCAACGGTAACTTCCATGTCTGGCTAAGGTGTTTGACATAGGGAACAAGGCTAACGGCGTAGAGCAGATGTCGCAGATTGACCACCCAGGTCGTCAGAATGATAATACCGATGGGGGTATCCGCTGCCAACAGCCCCAAGGCAATAAACTGGGACGAACCAGCAAAGACAACGGCTGACATACCCATCGCCCCCCCAAAGGAGAGTCCGCTGGACTGAGCCAGGGTACCAAAGATAATGCCAAACGGAATTGCGCCGACGATCAGGGGGATAGTTTGCCGAGCCCCCGCCCAAAACTCATGCCAGGGACGCTGGGTCAGCTTAGAGACCATAGTCATGGGAATATCTAATGCAAGATCACCCAAAGCTTAGATCGGCTTAACTAGGCCTGTCTTGAACGTTTTTGCACTAAATGACGCTCATCGAGAAAGTAATAATCACCAGAGGAATAGGCATCTTCTTTTGAGTAGCTAGAGTCCACTATAAATTGAGGGGGTCTAGCAGCAGATGTTGTCAGGGGAATATCGGTAATACATGATACACACCTAAAAAATCGGCCCTGACTGCCTGAAAATTAACTGTGAGATCGCTAATATCCCTGGCCCACCAGCATTGACTGAATACAATCCTGATCATGAATGCCACTCATGGGATTCCATCAAAAAAACACGCCCCATAAAAAAATAGATATGCGCTATGGTGGACCATATCAGGCCCTAGTACAGCGTTTACTAGGCGTTTGACTTATTCAACCTGCACCAGTCGCGTTTTTTGTTGTACGGAGTTTTTTGAGAGTTACTTTCTAGCCTATTTTTAGTCCCACAAGAGAATTTAAACACAACGTTGTTGTAATTGTTCAATGCCATGGGGCATCCGTTAAATTCAACGATGGTTTGTCTTTTGGTCCTTAGGTGATCCAATTGTTTTTCCACCTGTTTATTGTCTGAACATTATCCGAACTTCGGTTTGAATCTGTCAAAGTTCGATAATATGGAACTATCGACCAAGGATCGCTGCTAGCGGCTCCTGTCAGTTTTTTAGCTTTTATGACTTCACACTCTGGTTCTTCAACAGCATTAGAGACATCCTCCATGCAGTCCTCCTCTGTGTCATCTCAGGTCCCAAGTCAGCGTAACTGGTTGATTTGGCTGGCAACTTTGATTGTGTTGGCTGGAGGAGGCTTTGCACTGTGGCTATTGTTAGGTAGAGGTGGCGGACCATCGGGTATGCCCATGGGGGGTGCTGTTCCTGTCACAATAGAACAGATGCGGCCAGAAACTTTACGCGATCAGGCTACGTTTGTTGGCACGTTAGACGCCCAAGCGGGGGTGGTGCTGCAGCCGGAAGCCGATGGTCGGATTACTCGCATCTATGTTTCATCCGGTGACCAGATAGCGGCAGGTGATCCCATTATGGAGCTGAGTGCCGATCGCTCTCAAGCTGAGCTGAGTGCAGCGTTGGCCAGTGTCAGTGCAGCGCAATCGGCTCGGGATAACTCTCGGGCTCAACTGCAATCGTTGGTGGCGCAGCGTATTCGCATAGAAGCAGATGTGAAGTTACAAAACACTGAATTTGGGCGTACACAACGTCTTGTGGAGGCAGGGGCTCAGTCTCAGCAGGAACTGGATGAGGTAGAACGCGATCGCGACGCGGCCATTGCGTCTTTAGAGGCTGCCACAGAGGAAATTGAGGCGGCTCAGGCAAGTCTGAGCCAAGCCGAGGCATTTCTAGAACAGTCCCAAGCCACAGCAGAGGCCACCCGTGAAGACTTGCTGGATAAAACGGTGACCGCACCGATTGCCGGTGTGGTTGGCGATATTCCAGTGGAACTGGGGGATTATGTGCAAGTGGGGGGGACATTGACCACCATCACCCAAAATGAAGTGCTGGAGCTGGAGATAGATATTCCTGCTGAACAGCTCGGTGAAATTCAACTGGGCATGCCGGTGGAGCTACTGACCTTTGGTGCTGGCGAACCCGTGGCTACTGGTGCTCTAAGTTTCATTTCACCTCAAACAGATGTCTCAACCCAAACCGTATTGGCAAAGGCTCGGTTTTCGAATTTAGCAGGCAATTTACAGGATAACCAGCGCGTAGACGTGCGCGTTATTTTAGATGAACGTCCTGGTCTATTGATTCCAGCGACGGCCATTACCCGTTTAGGGGGACAATCCTTTGTTTATGTAGCAGCTGATGCACCACCGCCAGAAGATGGGCAGCCCCCCATTGAGGGACCGGTTGCTCAGCTACGACCAGTTACATTGGGCGCTATGCAGGGCAACAACTTTCAAGTGCTAGAGGGTCTCTCCGCCGGAGAAGAGATTGTGACCACTGGTCTATTAAATTTGCAGGACGGTGTGCCGATTACTCCCCAGGAAGAAGCGGCTGAGGCCGGTGTATCTCCTTAAGTCTGTTGTTGGATCATTTCAATTCCTCTTCCGCCCAGGGGAAGTACAGGACTACCCCATACGTCTAGGGTAGGTACAAGACCAGCCCCTACGTTGCCTTTTTTGCCTAAGCAATTAACAATACAAGACCAGCCCCTACCCCCCACCCTATTGGCATCTTTCCATGGTCAACTATTTTATTAAGCGGCCTGTTTTTGCCACCGTCTGCGCCATTATCATTCTGTTGATTGGTGCGGTGAGCATTCCTACACTGCCCATTGCCCAGTATCCAGACATTAGTCCCACCCAAGTTAATGTAACGGCCACCTATATTGGTGCCGATGCCGAAACCGTTGAGAAAGCCGTCACCACCGTGTTAGAGCGGGAGATTAACGGGGTGGAAGGGATGCGCTATATTTCTTCCAACAGTAGTAATAGCGGCATTAGCAATATTGTCGTCACCTTTGACGCCAGCCGCGACAAGGATATTGCAGCCGTCGACGTGCAAAACCGGGTGTCGCTGGCAGAGCCCCAGCTACCGGAAGAAGTGCGGCAGACCGGTGTGGTCGTGTCCAAGCAGAACAGCAATATTCTGCTGGGCATGAGTTTGTTTTCAGAGGATGGCACGTTTGACAGTGTGTTTTTAAGTAACTACGCCGATTTATACATTGTGGATGCCCTGCGACGGGTGCCCGGTGTTGGGGATGTGGTTATCTTTGGCGAACGTACCTATGCGATGCGCCTGTGGTTAGATCCGCAGCGTTTGGCCAGACGAGAGCTGACGGCTGATGATGTAGTCCAGGCTTTGCAAGAACAGAATATTCAGGTGGGTGCGGGTCAAATTGGTCAGCCTCCCTCACCGGAAGACCAAACCTTCCAGATTGACCTGCGGGCTGTCAGCCGTTTACAGGAAGTCTCTGAGTTTGAAGAACTGGTCATTCAAACCGGAGAGAATGGCGCTTTGGTAAAACTCAAGGATGTGGGACGAGCTGAGCTGGGGGCAGAAAGCTATAACACATTCCTGCGATTTAATGGCAATGAATCGGTAGGTCTTGGTATTTTCCAACTGCCGGGCAGTAATGCCTTGCAGGTGGCCCAGGGTATACGAGATGTGATGGCAGAGCTGGCGGACGAGTTTCCCCAGGGCATGGAGTACGGTGTTGGTTTCGACACGACAGAGTTTGTCCGCCAGTCTCTTGCTCGCGTAGTCTGGACGCTGGTTCAGGCAGTGGGTCTGGTGGTGCTGGTGATTTACCTCTTCCTCCAGGACTGGCGAACGACGCTTATTCCGGCGATTACCATTCCGGTGGCTCTGATCGGTACCTTTGCCATTGTTAAAATCTTTGGCTTTTCCATCAACAGTCTGACGCTGTTTGGTCTCACCCTGGCCACAGGGATGGTGGTGGATGATGCCATTGTGGTGGTGGAAGATATTGCCTCGAAGATTCAGAATCGGGGCATGTCGCCGAGGCTGGCGGCGGTGGAGGCGATGCGGGAGCTGACCGGGGCGGTCATTGCCACATCCCTAGTGCTGATGGCGGTGTTTATTCCGGTGGCGTTTTTCCCAGGGACTACGGGGGCGCTATATCGGCAGTTTGCACTGACCATTGCGTTTGCGATCGCACTTTCCACTTTCAACGCCCTGACCCTCACCCCCACCCTGGCCGGTTTGCTGCTGCGCCAACATACCGGCAGCCACGGCTGGCTAGACATTATCTTCAATCCCTTTAACCGTTTACTTGACAATATACGCGCCCAGTATGGCGGTGCCCTACAGATTCTCAACCGGTTCAAAGTCTTTGTTTTAGCAGCATTTGTAGCATCTTTGGTATTGACCGGCTGGCTATATAACAGTGTGCCATCAGCGTTTTTACCCGATGAAGACCAGGGGTATTTCATTACCTTGATCCAGGGTCCAGAGGGGTCTTCCCTAAACCAGACCAGTAAGGTCATGCGTCAGGTGGAAGAAACCATTTTGGCCCAGGACGGTGTACGAGCCACATTTGCTGTGGGTGGATTTAGCTTTAACGGTAACACTGCTAACAACGGTGTCGTCTTCACGACACTAGAACCTTGGGAAGAGCGACCACCGGGCATAACATCCTTTAGTTTGATTGGTCAGCTTTTTGGCGAATTTAGCAGCATTACTGAAGCGCGTGTCTTTCCGGTAAACCCACCCTCTATTCAAGGTTTAAGCAGCTTTAGCGGTTTCCAGTTTCAACTACAGGATCGACGTGGCAATCTGACCATCGATACCCTGGTGCAAAACATGTTTGGCCTGTTGGGCGCAGCCAATCAACACCCTAATCTCAATGCAGTGTTTAGCACCTATGCAGCGAACTCTCCTCTGATTGAGATTGATGTCGATCGCGATAAGGCTAAAGCACTGGATGTGGACATCGACGAAGTCTTTGGCACATTGCAGACATATCTCGGGTCGCGTTACGTTAACGACTTTACGTTGCAGGGACGCACCTATCGGGTATATGTTCAGGCCGATCAGCAATATCGTTCAGCTCCAGACGATATCAACAAACTCTATGTCCGTTCTAACAATGACGTGATGATTCCCATGGGTAGTCTGGTGAGTCTGAGTGAGACCACTGGAGCCCAAACGATTAACCATTACAACCTCTTCCGCTCTATTGAAATTAATGGCGCGGCGGCACCTGGTGTCAGTTCTGGTGCGGCCATTGACACCATGGAAGAGGTCGCCGCTCAGGTATTGCCAGCCAGCCTTGGCTATGAGTGGACGGGCAGTGCATTAGAAGAGATTGAATCGGGTAGTCAGGCTCCGATTATCTTTGGCTTGGGGATTATCTTTGTATTCCTGGTATTGGCAGCCCAGTACGAGAGCTATGTGGACCCGGTGATTATTCTCTTTGCGGTACCGCTAGCGGTATTTGGGGCGTTGCTGGCTCAGTCGATGCGGGGATTACCGAACGATGTATATTGCCAGATTGGTTTGGTAATGTTGATTGGTTTAGCCAGTAAGAACTCGATTTTGATTGTGGAGTTTGCCAATCAGCTGCGCGACCAGGGGTTACCCATTGTCAAGGCGTCGTTAGAAGCCGCTCAGTCAAGGATGCGACCAATTTTGATGACCGCAATTTCCACACTGAGTAGTATTTTCCCACTGGTAATTGCAACAGGTGCGGGCGCGGGCAGCCGTCAGTCGTTGGGGACAGCGGTATTTGGTGGCATGTTTGTGGCAACCTTCTTGAGTTTGTTTGTGGTGCCGATTTTGTACATCATCGTGAAGAGTTTAAGCGAACAGTTTAAGCCTCCGAAGGGTCCAAATGATGGTGAACAGATGGCTGTTTATGAGAGAAAAATGACGGGAACAGGCGTTTAACCCCCCCGATTACAGCCCCCTCCGAGGAGGGAAAATCTGCAGATAGACTTGACCTCTGCAGATTTTTTTTGGCTAAAATTCCGAATTTCTGTATCTAGTAACTGACTGGCTAAAACTAACAGGCTATATTAAGAGCGACTTACTCCATGCTCTATCAATGCCTAAAATCCTGATGCTTGCGGCGAATCCGAATGATACTGCACGTTTACGGATAGGTGAAGAAGTTCGGGATATTAGTGAGGGACTGCAACGGGCTAGTCATCGTGATGAGTTTGAGATTGTGCAACGCTGGGCTGTACGTCCTCGTGATTTGCAGCGGGCGATGCTAGAAGAATCGCCGCAGATCGTTCATTTTTCTGGGCATGGTGCTGGCGATGCAGGCCTGTATTTTGAGGATGTGTCGGGTAATAGTCAGCTGGTGTCGGGAGCTGCTTTAGCAGGTTTGTTTCAGCTGATCGGGCAGAAATCGCCGATTAACTGTGTGCTACTAAATGGGTGTTACTCGCAGGCGCAGGCACAGGCAATTGTGGAGCATATACCCTATGTGATAGGCATGAGTGACGCTATGGGTGACCGTGCTGCGATTGAGTTTGCAGTAGGGTTTTATGATGCGCTGGGGGCTGGGGAGTCGGTGGACTTTGCGTTTGAGTCAGGCAAGGTGGCAATGGCGCTCAATAGTACGGGGGATGAGGATGTGCCAGTATTGTTGAAGGGGAATGTGAAAACCAAAACTCAGCCAGCGTCTCCACCAGCATCTCCACCCGTGACCAATCCTGATCTAAATGAACCGCTAGGTGTATTTATTTCCTATTCCCATAAGGATGAGGGCCTTAAAGAAGAACTAGAGATTCACTTGTCGGCACTAACGCGACAAAAGAAGATTAAGCCCTGGCAAGATCGGGCGATTGAAGCAGGAACAGAATGGGATGATGCGATCAAATCTGAATTAGAAGTTGCGCAGATTATTTTGTTGTTGGTGACACCTCGGTTTATGGCATCAAACTATATCCATGATATTGAACTGGCGCAGGCCATGGAACGTCACAAGGCTGGGACTGCGCGGGTGATTCCTATCATTTTGAAGCCGGTGGACTTTAAAGGAACACCATTTGAGAAGCTACAGGCGTTACCCAAAGATGCAAAGCCAGTGACTCGATGGGATGATCAGGACGAAGCCTTTCTGGATGTAGTACAGGGAATTCGGCGTGTAGTAGAGTCATGGCATGCCATGACTCTACCTGAAACCCCTTAGCACTCCATGGTAAACACCAGCAAAAATCTACCGAGCCATGTTGTTAACTTTAGCGACTATAGGACCAAAAACACAACACAAAAATCCGCTACTGCCTTATTGTGCCTTGATCTAAAAGATTTCATCAAGTTTTTCTACTTGTAGATGTCCTGGCTTTAAATATTAAATTCACAATAATTATGTCTTTATATTAAGACGCTGTAGAACTTGTTACTACCGGGTTCTCAGATATAAATTCTGTTTTTATTCTTAATTTCAAAGCACAAGGATCAGCATCTCCAAACATGAAGCACGTGAAAAGCTCTATCTACCTTGGGTAAAGGTGGTGTGTTTTTGCACATCAAAACAGTCTTTTCATGCTTTATTTTTATGCTTTATGTTTTTCATTTTCAAAGACGGTTCAACTCAATACTAACCCAAGTTTTTAATCTATGCCACTACTAAATGTGCTGACCCACACTCGTATTGTTGATGTGGTCAACCCACGCGTATCGGTGGCCTGCCGCCGTGGAAAAACATCTATTACTCCAAAGACTGTTATTTTTGATCCACACATTGATAACCTAAACTTACTGTTAGATGGTTTACAGGCCAATGTTCAAGCCTATGTGCTGACGAAAGAGCGTGATGGCATAGAGCAAATTACAACATTTCTACAGCAAAATCCAACCCACGATCTCACCCTAATTGGCCATGGCTTCCCTGGTGGCATGGGTCTTGGATCGGCCACACTAGAGCTACAGAACTTAGACGATTATGCACAACAGTTAGAGCGGTGGTTTGCCTCGACTAACCAGGCTAAGCTTACCCTGATGGCCTGTAATGTTGCCCAGGACAATGTGGGTCAAGACTTTATCCAGCGCCTTACCGAGATCACGTCAGCTACAATTATTGCTAGCGCCAAAGTGCTCGGTAATGGTGAATGGTTACCTGTTGCTAACTCGTTGTTTACACCAGAAACACTACAGGGCTATCAAGGCACGCTGGCATGGACTCAGGTGGGATCTGGTGCCATTTCTCAAGACATTGCCAATGACTTTGATATTGAACTGGATAGTCAAGGTAGGCCCTACATCATTTTTCAGGATGGTGGCAACGACTTAAAACTTACGGTCAAGCAGTTTAATGGTGTCGACTGGGTAACTGTGGGAACACCAGGGTTTCCTGGCGGTAATGCAAGTTTTGCAGGGTTAGAGTTTGACTCTAACGATACGCCCTATGTTGTCTTCAAAGATAGCGCTAACAGAAACCGGGCCTCTGTCATGAAGTTTGACGGGAATGACTGGGTCTATGTCGGCAGACCTGGGTTTTCTGCAGGTGGTTTGAAGGATATTAGCCTCACCTTTGATGGGGATAGGGCCTACATTGCTTACACCGATAGGAACCAGGATGGACGAGCCACTGTTCAAACGTTTAACGGTACTACTTGGGTAAATGTTGGCCAGCCTGGATTTTCGAGTGGTGAAATTGAGGCCGCTGATCTGAATGTGGATGGTAATGGTGTTCCTTACATTGCGTATCTTTCGGCCAGTGGCCGCACCAATAGGGTAACTGTACAACGGTTTATCAATGGGCAATGGAGCGTTGTTGGCACAGAGGCATTTTCGATTGGGGCAGAGTCCTACGCGCCCGACATCGAGTTTGATAACAACAATGTGCCCTATGTGGTTTATCGCGCCCGGGGCAATGGTGAAGGGAATAAAGCCATTGTAGAAAGGTTTAACGGCACTGATTGGGTGCAGGTTGGCAACAATAATGCCTCCACCGCAGGTGGATTTCACCCTGATATCGAGTTTGACAACAATAATGTTTTACATCTGGCCATTGTTGATCAAGCCAAGAAAGATAAGGTTTCGGTCAGAGTTCTAGAGAATGACACTTGGGTTTATCTGGGGGACAGTGGGTTTTCCATTGGACCAATGAACTTTCCCGATCTTGAATTTGATGTTAACAATATTCCCTATGTTCTCTATCGAGAGACTTTTGATGCTGAGGGAGCTATTGTTAAAGGTGCTGTTGTGAAACGGTTGGGAGAACCACCCGAGGTTGTTGATGAGATTGCGCCTGTACTAGAGAGCATTCGTCGCAAGGCTCCTACCGATGAAGTTGTTAGCGGCGATACAGTGGTCTTTGAGGTCACATTTAGTGAGGCGGTGACTAACGTTGGCCTAGAAGATTTTGTGATTAATGGGGATCCAACAGCCACCATCGATTCCGTGACTGCCATAGACAGCACTCGCTATGAAATTTCTGTTACGGTTAATGCGAGTGCCCCACCTAACAATATCGTTGGCATTGACTTGGCTGGGAATCCAGACATTACGGATATTGTGGGCAATGGGTTAACTTTGCGCGAACCGACCATTGACGAGGTGTATACAATTACTGAGCCGGAACTCCCGGACCCTGTGGAGGAAGAAGAAGAGCCTGTGGTGCCGGAGCCGCCTGTGCCTGATCCCGAGGTACCAGTCATTAAGCCAGACCCTGAAGAGCCTTCAGAAGAGCCGCCCACGGCTGGTCCTGACAATGGCAATGATGATTCTCCTCCATTGAACGGCTTACTCACGGTCTTGCCGTCCACCAACGGGGTGGAAGTGACGGAACTAGGTAATGACAACACTATTCGGTTAACGTTTCTCCAGGGGACGATAACTGAGGTTAAGGATGTTATGGTTTTTGGTGTTGGGACATCGCCTACGGACTTTGGAGAGCCCATTGGCCAGTTTTCGTTACTGAACTATAACGAGCTAGCCATGAATACGCTGCCTCTGTTTACGGTCGATAGCGATCGCATTGATCCCGGTGAACAGCTCCAGTTTGCTATTCGAGATAATGGTCAGACTCTGTTTGCAACATCAAGCTCAGTGTCTGATTCTGAAGTACTACTAGACTTTAGCAATGGTGTCAGCTTGAGTGTTGAGTTGGCCACTGCAACTGTGAATACAAACCTGCTGGTTAACGATGCTCAGTCTATTGATTTAACCGCTCAATCCTCCGAACTTGCCATGAGCTTCTCGGTATATCGAGAGGCTGCAATGGATAATACGATTGATTTTTACACCACTGACTTTGCCAATGGTGGAATTATCGATACCTTCACAGGACAAACCTTGATGCCTGGAGATGTAGGGTATGAAGAGGCTGCGATCGCAAACCGATTAAACATCAACCTATCGGGTACTAACGGTCAGACAAATACCTTTGAAGCATCCCTCACTGGCGGTCTGCACCTGGGCATCTTTGTCATTATTGATGGCATAGACCCAACTGTGGACGAAGTCGTATTTAGTCACAGTGGTGCTAATACTGGCAATAACGACCACATTAAACATCTGGGTGACAACGCCTTTGGCATCGAAGATCAAGCGGGTCTTGGTGATCGAGACTTTGATGATGTTGTTGTTCGATTTTCCACTATCTAGCTTTTCGCTAGGGCATGATTGATTGAACCCTAAACCATTCCCATGAAAGGACCGGCTGGATATCCAACCGGTCCTTTCATAGTTAAGATGCGCTGAAACTGTGAGATGGTTCAACGGGGAACCAGTGAACTACAATCTTTCAATATCAGCCCCCTGTAAAGAATTGCTTGCGCGTTCACGTCAAGAAACTTTCAGTGATTCTGCAAAAACCTCAGTATATCTTTATACTTAAAACTTCAAATGCTTATAGGGCAAGGCTTTAGGGCTTTGTAAAAAACTTGAAAAAACATCCGGGTAAACCCGTAGCTGTACGAAGAGTAGAACGGATAGAAAGTCTCATACGAGGTTGTATCACAAATAGCATTTATCAACCTTAGATAGTCAGCTTACCTGATTATGTCCAATTAATCACCACCGGCTTAGTCAACTTCCTTGCCCCGGGAAGCCCGAGATCGCCAACCAACACTATCGAATTCGATAGCTGTTGTTGCCTGCTGGATATTTATCAAAAAAATTCTTTCTTTTGTTAATGCTGGCCCTGATTTGGGTAAGCAAACGCTAGTGCTACCTGCTAGAAAATAGTCTGTAATCATTTAACTATCTCAGACTATTTTTCTCCTAGCATCAACACTTTTACGTATATTTCTAGCCTCTTTAACTTTCTATTGCCCGCAAATCTTTCTCCGTTCTTCTACAGCGCATTGTCATGAAACAACAACGTTTTTGGCATACCAAACGCCGTTGCCATATGTACCTGCCCATTTCTAACTCCCCCGGCATGTTTATGTTTATGGGTAAACCCTGGACCCCTAAGGCGTTACAAGCTCTGGGCTTGGTACAGGAACCAAATGAACAAAAAGTCGAACATCAGCCCAAACTGGTCTTTGGCGATCCCGAACGATTTCAAGGTACCTTTTGCAAGACCCAAGGCAAAGGTTCTTCCCCGTCTTGGGGCGCTACCGGTGGTTCTGGCGGCAAAGTTGCACGATCACCTAAGAGTTAAGGGGACTGCACAAAAATAAAGACCCAGGTTGGGGCTGTAGATGGGTGGATGAGTGATGGAATAATGGGGTGCTTATTTAATTTAAGTGCAAGCGCCTAAATGTTATCCAAATTGAAGCTTAGGGCTACCTGTATGATACAACAGCCATTCTGAATAAACGCATACGGGAGATCGGAGAAAACGTCTATCTCCCGTATTTTGTATCCTATGACCCAAAGTGCGATCTTCGAAGCCGTAACATTACTTCATATATCTCCATAAGCCCTAACCTAGCCCCATATTGCTTAAGGTTTATTTCAGATAGCTATTAGCGCTCAACCGTATGAGATCCTAGGGTACTTAACGGATCAAAACCACTTTAGACTCGCTTTTAGACATCAACACCCATGGACCAATCTCAGCAATCAACGGCGGTAGTTACCGGGGCCTCCTCCGGCGTTGGCCTATACGCAGCAAAGGCTTTGGCTGATAGAGGCTGGCACGTGGTAATGGCCTGTCGCAATCTGCCTAAAACTGAAAAAGTGGCAAAGGAAGTCGGTATGCCCGATGGTTCCTATTCCATTATCAAGTTAGACTTGGCCAGTTTAGATAGTGTACGTAGCTTTGTAAAAGACTTTCGTGCCAGTGGCAGAACATTAGATTCCCTTGTTTGCAATGCCGCTGTCTATTTACCACTGCTCAAGGAACCCATGCGTAGCGAAGACGGTTACGAGCTGAGCATGGCAACCAACCACCTGGGGCACTTCCTGCTGTGCAACCTGATGCTGGAGGACCTGAAAAAATCGTCCCATCCTCGTCTGGTCATCCTGGGTACTGTAACTGCTAATCCCAAGGAACTAGGCGGCAAGATCCCATTCCCTGCACCACCAGACCTGGGTAACCTTGAAGGTTTCGAGCAGGGCTTCAAAGCACCGGTCACTATGGCCAACGGCAAAAAGTTTAAGCCCGGTAAGGCCTATAAAGACAGCAAGTTGTGCAATGTGCTAACCATGCGCGAGCTGCATCGTCGCTATAGCGAGTCTACCAATATTGTATTTAGTTCTCTCTATCCTGGTTGCGTTGCCGAAACCCAACTTTTCCGCAACCACTACCCAGCATTTCGGACCATTTTCCCCTGGTTCCAAAAGAACATTACCAAGGGCTATGTGACCGAAGCCGTCGCTGGCGATCGCGTTGCTGCTGTGGCTGCTGATCCTGGTTATGAGCAATCGGGTTACTACTGGAGCTGGGGTAACCGCCAGCAGGAGGGCCGTAAGTCCTTTGTGCAGGAAATGTCGAATGAGGCTCTAGACGATGTGAAAGCGCGTCGTCTGTGGGAGCTAAGCGAGAAGCTAGTCGGCATGGCATAGGGATTGGTTCCCCTAAGGACAACCAACCACATCTAAGGTCATCCCCTCTCGGGAGAGGTGCTGGTTAGACGGGGTGGGTTTCGACCGATGGCGTAAGCGGTCAACCCACCCCGGAGCCCCTCCTTGGAGGGGAAGTTTTTGGTAATTAGCAATAGGTATTGATAGCCCTGGCGTTTGGCTTCTTTTTCAACCCCAAAAAGTTCTCTTATCAGCAGCCGTTATTCAGGCAACTTAGCCATCGCTCATCTATAAACAGATCCCAAAAAATCGGCTTTAGCAGGTCTCACTCCTGTACTATGGCGTGCGAGTAACTCAACGCAGTTTCAGAACAGGATCTCTATGGTGCAGGCAGATATTGGCATTATTGGCGGCAGCGGTCTCTATAAAATGGATGCCTTGACCGATGTCGAAGAGATGACAATCGATACCCCCTTTGGTGACCCCTCCGATGCCTTTATTTACGGCAAATTAGACGGTACTCCCGTCGTTTTTTTGGCACGTCATGGTCGGGGCCATCGGCTGATGCCTACGGAGCTTCCCTTTCGGGCAAATATCTACGCGATGAAGAGTCTGGGGGTGAAGTATCTGGTATCGGCATCGGCGGTGGGCTCTCTAAAAGAAGAGGTGAAACCGGTGGATATGGTCATCCCGGATCAGTTTATTGACCGGACAAAAAATCGGGCGGCTACATTTTTTGGGGATGGCATCGTTGCCCACATCGCTTTTGGGGATCCGGTTTGCAAAAATCTGGCGACTATTCTAGGTGATGCTGTCGAAAGTCTAGACCTGGATGGGGTGACACTCCATCGGGGTGGCACCTATGTGTGTATGGAAGGACCTGCGTTTTCTACAAAGGCAGAGTCTAATCTGTATCGCAGCTGGGGGGCGACGGTAATTGGCATGACCAATTTAACGGAGGCAAAATTGGCGCGGGAGGCGGAAATTGCCTATGCCACCTTAGCCATGGCGACTGACTACGATTGTTGGCATCCCGATCATGACAATGTGACAGTGGAAATGGTGATCGGTAATTTACAAAAGAATGCGGTTAATGCCCAGCTTGTCATTCGTGATGTTGTGCGTCGGTTAACAGAGAATCCACCGTCGTCAGAAGCCCATGCCGCTCTGAAGTATGCTGTGATTACGCCGTTGGACATGGCACCTGCAACGACAAAAGATAAATTAAAGCTATTACTGGAGAAGTATCTGCCTACGGACTAACGGTTAGCCTTAGCTATGATCTATGGTCTAAGGCATTAAGGGTGCTGGATCTGTGCTGGGCCAGTGTAACGTTCAAGCAAGGTTTACCAATTGGTTCAAGAATGCCTAAGATATGTAGACGCTTCTGGAATACATTATGACCGGTGAACTTGGTTATTCTTTACCCCCAGCTGTCCGTCGGATTGCTAACAATTTTCGCCTCGTAGGCTGGGTTAGCTTCTGGGTGCAAATAGTGAGTGGTGTGATTGCCACGCTGTTATTTGTCACGTCTTTGTTGGGGCTACAGTCGGTCAGTAATCGCGGTGGTGCCGAGAATGCTGCCGCAGGCAGCGGTTTCTTTCTGGCTGCCGTCGGTTTAGCTGCGGTGTATGTAGGTGTGTTCTGGGCGTTTCAATACACACGCTTTGCCCATAGGCTCAAATCTAGCAACCCAGATTTAAGGCCGAAGCCTAAGAATGCGGCCAAGATGATTGCCACAGGTTTAATCATCAGTGTTTTAGGGATGTTTTGTGGTTTGCTGGGTGCTGGCGGTGTCGTGGGTGGCCTAATGCTAAAGGTGATTTCTCAGCCCCAGTCGAGCATTGCGGTGGCAAACCCCACCCTGGCTGTGGAACCGCTGGATGTGTTTTTAGTGCAAGCAACCATCAATACCTTGATTTCTCACTTTGCTGGCATTGTTGGCTCGCTATGGCTCTCTTGGAAAATTAACAAACAATCTTAGAACACCTAATTTTATAAGCAGTTCGGCTATCTGAACAACAACAATTCAGGAACAGCGAGTACAACTCTTGTGGCCCATTTGGGAAACGATAGGCATCTGCTCCATTGGTTTCATATCGACCGGTGTAGCATTTGGCACGTCTCAACCTTCCATTTACGGAGGCTTAGCTAGAGTAGATGAGATGACCCCGTGAGTTCCTGGAAGGTGCACTATGGAAGAAAAAGCTGCTGTTACGTGCGATCGCGTTTGGTTGCTGTACCTACAGGGGCGGCTCTCCCCAGCTCAGCTACTGGCATTGTGTAAGGTTGCCTCAGAAAACAGACTCTCCCCAGAAAACAACCAAAATAATGCGAGCCAGCAGTCGTCTGCTGCCTAGGCTGGCATCAAGCATAGAATAAGAGTTCGTCACCAGGCAGATATACGATTAACCCCACGGTTCATTACTCTTATTACGACAATTCATGAAATCATTGGCAGACCGCATTCCAGCGCCAACGCTGGTTATTTTGGCGGGTGTGACGGTGCAGCTAGGGTCTGCCCTGGCAAAGTCTGTATTTGAACTGGCGGGTCCCTTGGGCACCGTATTTCTACGGGTGGCCCTCTCGGCAGTGTTGTTGTTTGTGCTGTGGCGTCCAGGCTGGCAAGCGACCCGTAAACACTGGCCTTTAGTGATGGCCTATGGCGGTGTCTTAACGTTAATGAATACGTCTTTCTACCTGGCCATTGACCGCATCCCATTAGGGGTGGCGGTGGCAATTGAGTTTATTGGACCATTGGGGCTGGCGGTGATCAAGTCGAGACGCTGGTTAGATGTTGTGTGGGTAACCCTGGCAGCCTTGGGGATAATCTTGCTGGCACCTTTGCAGGGTAGCGGCTTAGACCCTCTGGGGTTAGGGTTTGCGGGTCTAGCAGCGATGGCTTGGGCTGGCTATATCCTGCTGGCGGCAGCAACGGGGAATGTGGTGGCCGGCATAGAAGGATTGGCTTGGGCCATGGTGTTTGGTACCTGTATATTGACGCCCATTGGCATCAGTGCGGCGGGTACAGCGTTGTTGGATGGACGTCTGCTGGTGACTGGCCTGGCTGTGGCCGCGCTCTCTTCGGCCACCTATGCCCTGGAACTGGTGGCTCTACGACGGATACCGGTGAATGTGTTTGGCGTTTTACTGAGTGTGGAGCCGATGTTGGCGGCAGCCTCTGGCTTTTTAGTTTTGGGCGAAACGCTAACGGTGCGATCGCTCATTGCCATTGTCTTGATTTCCATCGCTGCAGCTGGGTCGGCGCGCTACGGTGTGCCCGTTAAAGATTAGGCCTGGATTAGGTCTGGGAGATGAGGTCTGGGAGATTAGGCCTGGGAGATGAGATAGACAAAAAGCACCCCCCGAGTGCGATCGCACTCGGGGGGGTAACGTGTTCTTAACTCTGGTTAAAACGAAACGTTCATACAATTGCTTCGTTGAGCAGCTCAGTAATGGCACGATGCTCAATGGGAGGCTCAGCCAGCACTGCTTGACGGGTATCCGTAATCAACCAGTCGAGGGCAGCCTCTTGCATATCGATGGATGCGCCGGTCTTATCCACGCAGTAACGACCAAACACCAGCTTGTCCATTAGGCGCACCCCAGGACCGATGCGTGAATATTCAAAGATCACGCTCTTATCCACCAGGGCACCACTGCAAATGCAGCAATTAGGACCGATCATACTAGGACCGATGATGGTGGCACCATCTTCAATCTCAGCCATCCCACCGATGTACACAGGACCTTCGATGGTGATCTTGTCCCAGTTGGCCTTCACATTCAGACCCGTGAAGACACCAGGTTTTACTTCCTGACCAGGAATGCCAACACCTTTTACCTGACCAGTCAGAACATCTTGGATGGCCTGCCAGTAATCAGGCACTTTACCGATGTCCACCCACTCAAAGTCCATGGTGATACCGTAGAACGCTTCGTTAGCTGCCACCAGCTTGGGGAACAGGTCGCCACCGATATCAAACTCCTGACCGGAGGGAATGTACTTAAAGATCTCAGGTTCAAAAATGTAGATACCTGTGTTGATACTGGTGCTGAGAGCTTCCTCGACCTTGGGCTTTTCTTGGAAAGACTTGATACGACCCGTATCATCAGTTACCACCACACCATAGCTAGGCACCTGCTTTAGAGGCACCGACTTCATCACGATGGTGGCGATGGAGCCCTTTTCCTTGTGCTGCCGAACCGCCTCAGTGAGGTCCAGGTCAATGAGTGCATCACCACAAAGAACGACAAAGGTATCATCAAAAAACGGTGAAAAGTCCTGAATTTTACGCATACCACCAGCAGAGCCCAGGGCATCGCCCACTAGCTCACCATTGGTAATGCGACCTTCAAAGGAATAGGCCAGTTCAACACCAAAGCGTTGACCATCTCTAAAATAGCCTTCAATTTCATTTGCGAGGTGGCTCACATTTGCCACAACCTGCGTAAAGCCGTGCTGTTTTAGCAATTCTAATAGAAACTCCATCACTGGCTTTTGCAGGATGGGGATCATCGGCTTTGGAATGGTGTACGTGATGGGACGTACACGAGTACCTTTCCCTGCGGCCAAGATCATGGCTTTCATAAATGCTCTCTCTATTCCTTAACTAACAGCGTAAGAGGTAAAAATAAAAACGTTGCAGCTGCAAATAACCTGCAACGGCAACAAGCACGTGGCTTAAATGCACGAACTGACAAGAGCTATCGAAAGACAAATTTAAGTAAGTTCCTAAAATTTGCCATTACCGACAAAAACTGACACCTGCAAGCAAGTAAAAGCTCGGCAATGTCAAGATAGTAGCAAGCATGTTTATAGTATACCCACGCTTATTGATGGTCTTCATTGATGCCTTACAGAGCCCCGGACAAATATTGATTTTTGTAGATTTATGACATCGCCTGACACTAGCCAAGTGTACTTTATTACGGACATGCGGCTAAATGCAATATCAATCAATCTGTCTCAATCTGTCTTGCCTAATCAGGTAGTACATACGCCGGAACATCTTTCAGGGTGGCCTCATTTAGCTGTCTCACTTTAAGGTCGCGATAAAATCGTTCTTGAGCCAGCTCTACCTTAGATTGGGACGATAAGAATAACAGCCCCCAAAAAACACCAACTTTTTCATGGCGATAGTCTTCGTCGGTTAGTTCTGTGGTAATGGGACCGCCTAAAACATCGGGGCGAAAATGGGCCCAATGCTCTAAGAGGCGCTCAAAGTCCATCCATTCAATGGCGCTTTCTAGTTCTTCCCAATATCGGTCTAGGAAGGAGGAAAGAGCGTCGGCAATTTCCGATAGGTTTTCCTGGTGGGCTAGCTGGGCAATGGTGCTAATGGCCTTGCGTTTGGAATGGGGCTTAGCACCGCGATGACGATTGCGGGGGGTGGGGTTAGCCATGGCGACGGCCATCATTTCCAGCTGGGAGATCAGTTCCTGGAGGGTGACCTGACGCTGTTCCGGTGGGTTGGCCACCGCCCGACGATGGATGTAGCGCTCTAAATTAGGAGGCAGGCGTTTAGCGTAGCCTTGGGGCTCAAACGCTTCTTCAGGATCTTCGAACTCATCAACCTCTTCTTCAATCTCAGCGCGAATGAGGGTGTCGGCCTTAAGTAGCACCAGCATTGCTGCGTAAAGAAAGGCTTGACCTGATTCAGCTAGATTTTTCTCGTAGGGCGACCGACCGTTATGGGCGATGGGCGCTTGCTCCTTGAGGCTTTTGAGAAAGCGGTCAACCACGTCGATGACATTGACATCCCACGGATCAATTTCACCGCGTTCGGAAAGGTCAATCAGAAATGCGATCGCACGTTGAGCTAAAGAATTAGCCATAAACACAGCCTGGTAGTTTATTTAGCCGACGCTACTATTAGCTGACGCTACATCTAGCGTGAACAGATGCACTATAGCTTAGAAGAATTGAAAATTCAAAAAAAACTGTCCAATTCAGTTACAAAGACCCATCGACCGGTTTAGAAACGAGTAAAAAATGACCATTGAACAAATGTTCTACAGCACTAGGTTTAGATCAACCAATTATTTATCGAAAATGAAAAAAGAGACCTGAGCCGGGTGGGAAATATCCCATTGCCCTGTTCACGTCCCTTTTTACCTCATGTGAGTAGGGCAACGCCCAGGCTACCCGCATAGCGACGCGCCTGCTAGCGACGCCTACCTAAGCAACCGCTTCTTCAGTACCAGCATCTTTATTGGCAGTACCTGGCAGCATGGGCTGTAGGTCTTCCAGTTCCACTCGATAGCGCTCGACATCTTCTTCTAGCTGCTGAATGCGCATTTCCCGCTGCTGGACTTGAGGGTTGATATTGAAATATCCCTGTACCTGCACCCACACGCTAAATACCCAGGCGAGAACCGCACCGACACCCAGAGAAATCATGAGCTCGATACACAGTGGTGCTTCAATATTCACCCCACGCACAACATGGATAGTAGCGGACTCTGTATTCTCAATGCCAAACAGTACGAGGGCTAAGCAAATGACAAAGATAACGACAAAGTTAATCTGCCGCATAGCAGTCACCTCAAATCGTGTTTTATATAGGTCAGGTACAGGCTACTACAGGACAGTCAGAATCGGGAGAACATTTTTATTTATTAAAAGACTGTCAGGCTGGCATTATTTGATCAAACCCTAAAATTATCAGGCGTTACCTTCGATTAAATCCATACCGCACCCCATAGCCAGCAGCACAGATCAGGGCAATGACCACAGCCCCAATTCCAATCGGGCTAGGGAGCCAAAATGTGGTGTCGATGGTGTTCACCTGGCCGGGTTTCAAGGGCCACTGGTGGGTTTTACCCAGGGACCCTAACTGAAAACTGAGGGTTAAGGTGCGCCAGCGATCTAAGGCTCCACCATCACCAATGGCGCTATCGGCTTTTAGGGCACCCAGGTCAATGTCAGCCTGGAGATGATTGAGCAGAGCTATACCCCAATTTTGTTGGGTAAGGTCCAAATGGGCCAGTACAGGTGGAGCCCCTGGCACCTGGGTCATCAGTCCATCTTCGGCAAAAAGTTGATTAAATTTCTGCACTAAGTCAGCACCGTTGTAGAAGTCGATGCGTATCTGGAGTGTGCCATCGTCTAGAGAGGTTACCTTGCCTGAAAAGACTTTAGCTTCTTCGATAAAAATCTCCAGCCACTGCTGCCGGACATTGTTATTGAGGGCAACAAACTGATCGTCAAGGTGCAGAGTTTGGACTAAAACACCGTGGGTTTGACTGCCAAACTGTATGCCCAATTGATAATCGACACAGCCTGTTAACCCCAGGGATAGGGCTGTAATCACCAGTAGTCGAACGATCAGATGTCTTAACTTAGCCACCAAAGCCCCCCCAGTACAATGGCGCTACCCATCAAGGCAAACCATACAAAGCCATTATCTTCAGTATTAACTTCACTGAGGGGCAGGGGCGGCGGTGGTGGCTTGAGGCGACGGGGCTTGGGTGGACGGGGTTGCCAGGGTTTTTCCTCGCTACTTTCCAGGGTCGCCAGATCTGGGATCTTAGTGAGCCATTCTTCCCTGGCCTGTAGTTTTGGAGCCTGGATAATGTACAGCACCCGTTTGCTTTGTTTTCTGACGTCCAAGTCTGGATGCAGGGCCAGCTTGCCACATAGCTCAATGGCTTCTTGACGCCGATCTGAAGCGGCTAATGCATTCACGAGCCATAGTTTTAACTCCCCATCTAAAGCGATACTCGGTTGCTCAGCGATGCCCTGTTCAAAGGCGTTGACGGCATCGGCATAGCGGCCCCGCTCAAAGGCCTGTTGCCCCAATTGAAAGGCGGCTTGGGCACGTTGATTGGCTGCATTTGGCATTGCGGCTAGTCTCTGGTCTAATATCCTGGTGCTCAGATATTTTACGGTGAATTGTGTAGGGACGTTCCATGGAACATCCCTACACGATTTCTAGGCTCCAACCGCTTCTTTGGCCGCATAAATGACTTCAGCTGTAATTTCCGTATAGCCTTGCTCGCGTGCAAATTTTTCAGTATTGCGCTTGACCTTGCCTCTGACAAACCCTGGAACGCGTTTCAACTCGGTGAGGCCATCGGTTGTCCAGTTTAAGTCGGCATCGGCAGACAGTGTGTGGGTGATGACTTCCTTGGTGTCGTGACCACCGAAGATTTCTAGCAGGTGATCTTCCATGCCCAGGGTAAAGGAGTTGTAGATCAAGTCGACTAGCTGATTAGCGCCTTCATAGCCAAGGAAAGGACGATAGCCAACGGGAAAATTTTGGACATGGATGGGAGCAGCAATCACCCCACAGGGGATGTTGAGACGCTTGCCCACATGACGTTCCATTTGGGTACCAAAAATGGCGGCGGGTTCTAGCTGGGCAATTTTATCTGCGATCGCACCATTATCCTCACTAATCAGCACCTCGTCACAGTACCCTTCCACCTCCTGGCGGAACCAAGCTTCGTCATACTTGCAATAAGTACCCGCTAATACCACCTTTAGCCCCATTTCCCGCGAGAGAACTTTGGTGAGGGCCGCAGCATGGGTATTATCACCAAAGACAACGCAGCGTTTACCCGTCAGATTTTGACAGTCGATAGAGCGAGAGAACCAGGCCGCCTGTGAGGCAAACCGAGTTTGGTCATCAATAAACTGGTCATAATTGGCAGCAACACCGCGCTCATTTAAGAGTTTTTGGATTGCACGAATACAGCGGGCCGTTTCGACTACACCCATGGGCGTAATATCCACATAGGGCATCTCAAACTCACGCTGCAAATATTCGGCAGTGAGTGAGCCAATCTCCCGATAGGGGATCAGGTTAAACCAGGCTTTGGGCAAATTCTTAAGGTCATGGACCGAAGCACCTTCAGGAATTACGGCATTGACCTCGATCCCCAGGTCTGCCATCAGCCGCTTTAACTCGGTCACATCATGGTTGTTGTGAAAACCCAGGGTGGTAATGCCGATGATATTGACCGACGGCTTTTCCGTTCTCTCTACAGGTAAGTCTCCCTGCTTGGCCGCCTTCTTTAGATAAAATTCAACAATCTGTTGCAGCGTGCGGTCAGCCGCCTGTAGCTCATTGGCGCGATAGTGATTCACATCTGCTAGCATGACATCGCCCTGGGCATCCATCTGAGCGCGCTCAACAAAGTTAGCCAGATCTTCTTGCAAAATGCTGGAGGTGCAGGTCGGTGTGAGAACAATCAGATCAGGATTTTCTTCCTTATCTTTACGGGTAATATTATCGACAACTTTCTCTTGAGAGCCTCGCGCTAACACATGACGATCGACAACGCTAGTCGTTACTGGCGTAAAATCTCGCTCACGAGACAGCATAGAGCGCATGACATTAAAATAATCATCCCCTAGTGGGGCATGCATGATGGCATGGACATTTTTGAATGAGCTGGCAATACGCAAGGTGCCGATATGGGCGGGACCTGCATACATCCAATAGGCCAGTTTCATAGACAGCGCTCCGGTGGAAAGATTCTGGGATGGGTTAGGGCAATGTCCCGATGATGGGGAGCCCAACCCTCAGAATATGGGAGTCCTTCATCAGACACGGGTATCGCTAAACGATTCGCAACGGTTTGTAAGAATGGGTTACAGCTAACGGAGTAAATGATGCAAATGAAGGGTCGTTGCAATCATGTAGGGACGTTCCATGGAACGGCTCTACAAAGGTTCCTGGGTACCATAAAATTTTGCCATAAAGTTCCTATGTAGTTTCAAATACCGTCCTGATTGTTCTGGAACGGTAGCTTTACCATGTGGAGTAATCCATATCAATGTTCTTCAGTGTTCCTTAGGAGGCCAACATGCGGTCCATAGTCAGTAGTTTAGGTGTGATGGGCGTATTGCTGGGATTAGCCATGCCCGTATCAGCCGAGGTGCTGCTACAGGCCGGTGCAACAGAAACAAAGTTGGTAACAGAGGATACTTACCAACCCCTAAGGCATCAGCTGACGGCTGAAGTGGGGCAAACGGTGGCGATTAAACTCAAGTTAGCCAATAACAATCCTGGTATTGTTAGTCGTGTTGCAGTTTATGTTGCTGGCAAGCATACGCCTCTTTTTGTTGAGAACCAGGTGAGCTATCGCACGGTTGATCCCACACAGAAATCACAGATTAGTCATCTTGTTGTTTTGACCCTACCCGGTGAGCATAAGGGTACTCCGATGAGCTACGAGATTGAGCCTCTGTTTGACTATGAAGTTGAGCCTCAATTCGCTGTAGACACTGATGTTGCAGCTGCTGAGACAACCTCGCCATCGACGGTGCGCTATCGAATGACAGTAGAAACAGCAACCGTGTCTCAGCGGTTGTTGTTAGAGGCTCAAGCACAGCAGATTAGTCAGGACTATGAAGGTGCGCGCTCAACCTACACCCGTGCCATTAATCTCAATCCTGACATTGCTGAGTTTTATGCCCAGCGCAGGGATGCCTATCTATCGCAAACAGACATTGCCAGTGAGATACTTCAAATGAATGAAGCGACAGGCCATGACTATCGTGCTACAGCGCTCCGAAATCAGTTAGAACTGTTTTAGATCTTTAAGCAGCTTTGATGATCAAGGAGTGCCCCATTCTCGTTTATTCTAATGACAACTTTGTTTAGGTCAGATTGAGGCCTGGTTTTCTCAAAAAAGAAAACCAGGCCTTTTTATGATTATCATTTTTTCCGTTCCCCGCCATCCCTACCCACAGCGCGATACTATTTCCCACAGGTCCCCTTAACAGCTAACCGATGAAACAGCCCGTCATTCAGGTAGACGCCTTTACAGATCGCCCCTTTGGCGGTAACCCAGCTGCCGTATGTGTGAGTGAAACCCCTTTGGATGAATCTCTAATGCAGCAGATTGCCAAGGAAATGAATTTGTCAGAAACGGCGTTTCTCTATGCCCTTAAAGATGAGGGTAACTATAGTTTGCGATGGTTTACACCAACGGATGAAATTGAGTTATGTGGCCATGCCACCTTGGCCAGTGCCCATGTACTTTGGAGCGAAGGACACCTATCGCCTGACATTACAGCCCGTTTTCAGACCAAGAGCGGAGAGCTGTTGGCCTCTCGCAACGGTAATTTCATTCAGCTAGATTTTCCAGCTCAGCCTGTCCATGATGCATCTATTTCTCCAGCTATGGTGGCGGCCATGAACCATGCGGATATTGTCCATGGGGCGCGTAATGATGTGAATTATTTGGTAGAGTTGCGATCGCATCAAGCTGTTGCTAACCTCGCCCCAGATTTGGATAGACTCGCAAAATTACCCTACCAAGGTGTCATTGTCACCAGCGTTGGAGACTCTCCCTACGATTTTGTCTCCCGTTATTTTGCACCGGCCATCGGTATTCCTGAAGATCCGGTAACTGGTTCGTCCCACTGTTCTTTAGCCCCCTATTGGCAAGCAAAACTGGGCAAAGATACCATGGTCGCTTATCAAGCATCATCCCGTGGTGGCGTACTACACGTAGAATGCACACCAAAGCGAATTTATATCAGTGGCAAGGCTGTCTCTGTTTTGCGGGGTGAGCTATTGCTGTGATGAGGGTGAAGTAGCACTGAGCCAATGAAGACAATGTGGCAGAGCGCCGAGCAAAAGCTTTAGAAGAGCGATTAGCCGCCCTTGGGATTGAGCCGGACGAAATTTAATGCTGGGTAGATAGGCTAACCGATGATAGATCCAGATATTCGATGGAAGCAGCGTTTTGCCAACTACGAGAGAGCTCTGGCGCAGCTTACCAAGTTTCTTGATAAGGGTGAATTGAATGAACTGGAAGAGCAAGGGCTAATCCAGGCATTTGAATATACCCATGAGCTAGCCTGGAATGTCTTGAAAGATTATTTGCAGTATCAAGGTAATCAGAACATTTATGGTTCACGGGATGCCACCTGTCTTGCTTTTAATGTGGGTCTGATTGAAGATGGTGGAAGCTGGATGGATATGATTAGAGAGCGGAATCGGACTAGTCATACTTATAATCAGGCAACGGCTCAAGCTATTGCAGAAAATATAAAAGACAGTTCACTAAAATTGAACGGGTTGTCCTGTACGGATCACGAGCCAAAGGTAATTATCGGCCAGGGTCGGATATTGATTTGACCCTCATGGGTAGGGATATTTCCCATGAACAGTTATTGGCTATCGAACATCAGCTAGACGATTTGCTGTTGCCATATCTGTTTGACCTATCGATTTTTAGCCATATTGAGAATCCTGATGTGATTGCTCATATTAATCGAGTTGGGCTTACTTTCTATGAGAAGAAGCCGTCGATTGATGAGCAACAGGAACCTACTCAAGTATCTAATAGTAGATGTTAGTGCGGCTAGTCAATAATTTACTAACGGGGCAGGTATTTCACCAAGGCTCGCATGGATTCGCCGGGTTGGAGTTGGATGGGGCGATCGGTGGGGAGGAATTGGGTCCACTCAAATGGTTCGGCGAAGTGGTGATGGTGGAGGCTGTGGATGATGGTGTTGACGGCTGCCTGGGAGCCGATGATAAGGATTTTGACGGGCTCGCGGTCAGGTTTTGGGACTGAGTAGAGCTGGAGGGCTGACTCAGGGGTGGTTATTTCAGTGGTTAGAGCGGGTGTAGCCAGAAAGCTGGTGTACATGGAAACGTCGTCCATTTGGATGTCTAGAATCAAATTAGACGACCACTAGGACGACTGTCAACCATTGGGCTGGTACAGTGGTGAAAACCTCTGACAGGATGTGCCCATGGGAAAAGCGGGAAAGGCGCTCAAGCAAGTGCTTGAGTCCTATGAAATTAGTCAATATAGTCTGTCAGTTGCGATGAATGTGGAGCGCAACAATGTTTACCGTTGGGTAAATGAAAAACGTGATCCGACGGCGGAAACGGTAGTTGAGATTGTTAGGGCGTTAAAGACTCTGAATCCTGAATCAGCAAACGCTTTTATGCAAAGTTACTTGGGGGATGAGGTTTAGCTATTCAGCTGTTTCGGGCAATCCATCACCCCTTGGCGGTTAGCCTGTTTAAAACTCGCGATAATGGTGCGAGAAATTCTAAATCTGCCACCAGTAGTGGCAGAAATCCAAAACTCCCATTGTTGGTGGGAGAAATTTTCTGTTCCATGAAACTTAGTTCAATTAGTCTGGTAATTTTGGGCAGAGCGGAGCATCTCAGCTGCTATCTTTTTGACAAACCATTCTGGTGCTAGAAGCCGTATGTTCTCTCCATACTGGAGTAGACGCTGGCGGAACCAAAATAAAGACTCTTCTGTTGTGCTGATCTCAACCCATTGGGAAGTTTTGGCAGAATCTCGTTTGATTATTGTTTCATTGGCTCGACGTGGTTGATATCTGCCGAGTGGTCCGGTCATTCGGTAGGTTAAGTCGATGGATGGGAATGTCAATCTGCCCCAGGGGATATTGGAGGCCGCTCCTACAGTGAGAATGCGATCTACTCGAAAGATTTGATTTTTTTCGACATCATGATGACGAGCTGAAAAGTCAGGGGCATAGGCAAATAAGTAAAGGACTCCATTGTGTAATCGTAATTCTGAACGGTCTAGATCCCAGGGACGTTCTTGGCCACTGCTACTGCGATAGCGAATGGTGTAACGGCGATGTTTTTGGAAACGGTCTTGCAGGGTTTGGACAACGGTATCTAGGCGATCTTCTCCGTAGTCTACTGGAGGGCTAAAGTTGACCTTTACCTGTGATGGTAGTTGGCTTTGTTCGAAGCCTGAGATTTGAAGTATCTGACTAGATTGGCTTGAGAAGCCCATATCGTCCAGAATATAGGCTGCTAGCGCTAATGCCTCTCGTTGGTCAGGGGTAAGGACAACTGGAAAACTTGATTGGACTAATTCGTAGGGACGGTTTGGAGCACTCTTGATATCAAACCCACACTGCCGGAGCTTGCGAATTGTACGGCTAACTTTCTGCCCAGGATCTTCAAGAGATAGATTTTGTTGAGACAAAAAAAATTCTAGCTTCTTAACTAACTCATCTCGCTGTAGAGGTTTCTTAGAAAGATGCTTAAGGAGTTCTAATGCAAAAGCGAACTGATCTAAGGAATGCTTCAAGATACTGGTCTCATCGCTCAAATTCGTTATTGATGAGATAGGATGGGCAGAACACTACTGGGCTAAGCAGGGTTTCAGTCCCGGTAACCAGGATTAAGGTTATGCCTTAGCAGTAAGCAAAATTCAACCTCGCTAAAATATAGAGTTGGTTGAATTACGATATTTTTTCTACTGCTATCAAAATTAAAAGCAGTGAGAGCAGCCCATCCATGCAGAAACCTAACATATGAGTAAGTACTTCGTACACATGTTAACTGTTCAGTTTTTAAACTAGCAAGTGATTTTGAGGTACCTGCATAGCCACGTAGGGTATCTACCAAAATTATAATCTATCCAAATCTCCAAAAATATGATAGACAATAATGAAGAAGCCGCAATTCTATATCTAGAACTGCGGCCCTATCGATTATGTAAACGATTCACGGAAGTTGGCGCTTCAGTGAATCACTTAGTAATGCCAAAAGGAGGCATTTCATGCAATATACCCTCAATTTACAATCTACTCAAGCCCAGCTTGTCTCAGGGGTAAGAACCGAGCAAGTTCGGGATTTGGTCTGTCTAGTTACAGGAGAAAAGCTTTCCTCATCCGAAATTCTGGCTAGGGGAAAGTCAGGTCCATTCGAAGTCAACAGTCATTTAGGCCAACTCCTGATCAGGCAGTCGCATCAACCGTCGCAAAACCGACGATATCTGTGGGACATAGATTATCTACCCTCATTAATTTCAGCTTAAACACGTTAGAAAAGGTTTTGTGCAGTTCCATATGATGTGGAACTGCACAGCTTCTTAAGAAATTTCTGAGATGTTGTCTTTTTTAGATGACATCTATTTTTGAGGCGGTTATAGACTTTATTCGTCACGAAAAGTCAGCCATGAAAATTCAAGTTCAGCCTTTTTATTCAAAGGTTAATCCAGGTATTGGCAACTGTCCCTTAGGCTGTCAGAAATTATGCCGGGTTACTGATAAAACTTCCACATTTCAGCCAATCACTGACTGTAGCTGCCCTCTATCAAGTCATCAGGCAGAAACGGCAGCTGCCGTTTTTGATGGTGAAGCTGACATTATTTTCAATACGAGTGTGACGGGTGATGGTAAATCATTGGCCGCAACTCTGCCCATTTTGCTTGATTCGCAATATCGCATGGTGGGGTTATACCCAACCAATGAGCTAGTTGAAGATCAGCTACGAGGGCAGCAAGATTATCACCAAAAATTTGGACTGAATGCTCAAAAACGAATTGATTTGCTTTACGGCCAGGAGTTAGCTCGTCGGGTAAAGGCCAATGACAGAAATCGTTTTCGAGAATTAGAACTAGCGATTCAACATAAACCCGTTTTATTAACGAATCCAGACCTGTTTCATCTGATGCTGCATTTTCGGTATCGCAATGCCGCTTATGACAATGCGGAACTCCCCATGTTGATGGCCACATTTCCTGATTATTGGGTCTTTGATGAGTTTCATATCTTTGGCCCCCATCAGGAATCGGCTGTGCTCAACAGTCTCTGTTTTATACGGGCATCTGCCCAGGGAAAGCGTAAGTTTCTGTTTACATCGGCAACCCCAAAGACAACATTTATTAAGCAGTTAGAAGCCTCTGGGTTTAAGGTGAAGTCTATTTCTGGGCAGTACGCTAGCGAAGCTAGGACGGGGTATCGACCGATACTACAGCCTGTAGAGCTGGAGTTTGTAAAACTAAAACCAAAGCAAGGAATCTTAGATTGGCTACAGGATAATGTAGGGCTACTCCAAAATTTACTGCTTGCTGAAGCTAAAGGCCGGGGTCTGCTGATTTTGAACTCTGTGGCCCAGGCAGGGAGGGTTGTACGTTTATTGCAAACGTTGCTGCCTGATAATTTTGAAATTGCTGAAATCAGTGGACGGATTGATAAGCAAGAACGAAATAAGACTCAGGAAAGGTTAAAAGACTCTCCACATCCTGTTCTTGTTGTGGGTACATCTACAGTGGATGTGGGTGTTGATTTTAAGATTCACCTGCTGATTTTTGAGAGTAACAATTCGGCAACTGTGATTCAACGGCTGGGACGTTTGGGGCGTCATCAAGGATTTCACAAGTACCATGCGTTTTGTTTATTACCTGGTCATGCACCCTGGACTTATTCGCGACTTGAAAAGTCTTTAAATGAGGGTCAGGTCGTTGAGCGACAAATGCTTAATGATGCGATTCGCTCTGCCTTTGAAGAACCGAAGGAGTTTGAGCAATATCGTCAACAGTGGGGTGCATTACAGGCTCAAGGAATGCTCTGGCAGATTAAACAGGTGAGTGAGTCTGCCAAGGTGATGGAACCGATTTGCGATCGCATCCTCTCTGCCCTCATCCCAGTCTATAGCGAAGCCAAGTTAGAGGGTGCCCGCAAATGTTGGCATGCCATGGGCAATGACTCTATTGGCAAAGCTACCCAGGAAGAGCTTTTGAGATTTCGAGGTGGCACAACGTTACAAGCCGCTGTATGGGATGACCATCGCTTTTACACTTATGATTTGCTCAGGCTGTTGCCCTATACGCATGTAGAAATCATTGAAGAGTCTGACTTTTTGGCTGCTGCTGAAAAAGCTGGATATGGAGAAGAGTTTTTCAGCTATGCCAAGGTCTACATTAAAGTTCAACAATGGCTAGATGAACGTTTAAATATTCGTTTAAGTTGCCGTTATGACGGTAGTCAGCTAACATGCTGCGATCTAATTCAGATTAAAGGTCTGCGGATAGAAAATCACCCACAAATTGAAGTTGTTCGTGCTCTTAGTCAAAGAAAAGTTTTAGCCTTCCTAATACGCCTTAAAGAAGATCAACGTCACTGGGATGTTGGGAAAATATTATATCTCAGCCCTCTATTTGGACTGCATCACTTAACAGATGCTTCTGAGCAGTCTTATGCCTGTGCATTTAATCAAGATGCACTCCTTCTAAAAGCCTTTGAAAAAAACTGTCGTCTGAAAAAAATTTGCCAGCAGGCAGATTCTTTTTTCTTCTAATTTACTCACTTACACCCTTTCTAATTATTACTATGGCGACTCTACTACAAATGCTACTGATTAGCACTTTATCCTCTGATACAGATCCAACCCTTCGGCAGTTCATTGACACAGTTCTCCCTTCAATGGAGCAAGAGTTTAGTTCGATTACTGCTTTAGGTGGTTCCTATGAGGTTCATCTTTCGCGCTTAAAGCATAAAGAGACAGCGAAGAGATGGTCAGAAAAAGCTGATCAAAGCTTACTAGTACACGTTCTAAATGGATTACTAACTGCCTGGAACCTAATTCCATTTCTGGATGATAATCCATTAAATGATGACGAAAAACGGTTACTATGTCTGGGATTAACCTTGCATGACTATAATAAATACTGCCAGGGAGAAGAAAAAGACTCTCCAAAAGCCTACGAAGTAGACAGTATTTTGGCGCTTTGTCAGGAAATGGGGAAAAGACTCAATTTTGGAAGTTTCTGGCCTGAATGGAAAAGCTATTTATCAGAAATTGGATTTTTAGCTCAAAATACTCAACGTAAACATGGCTCGAATTTAGTCCTAGCAAACTGGCCAAATTTTAAGTTACGTCGTCATCGCTTGCTCAATCCATTACGACTGCTACTCACTTTTGGTGATGTGGCAGTTCATATGACTAATCCAGCTGAAGTTATCACAACAACTCGTGGTGATCGATTGCAAGATTGTTTAGATGACCTCTGTATACCTCGGAAACTTGTTTATCATCGTCTGCGAGATGTGACCGGCATTTTAAGCAATGGTATACATAATGCTGTTTTAGCATTTACCAAACAGGAAAAGTGGCAGCCAATCTTATATTTTGCTCAGGGAGCTGTATACTTAGCACCCCAAGGAACAAAAGTTCCAGAATCTGAAAAACTGAAAAGTGTTTTATGGAATGCCATTGAAAAAATACTTTCTGGTGCTATGTTAGGGGGAAATATTGGCTTCAAACGTGATGGTAAGGGTGTAAAGGTTTCCCCTCAAACATTAGAGCTATTTTCCCCTGAGCAGCTTATTCGAGGATTACCAGAGGTAATTACAGCCAAAGTCAGAAATGATAAGGCCCCAGCAACACCAAAACGACTTGCTAGTCTGGAGCTAAGTGAATCTGAGCTAGAACGCTTAGCAGCAGGATCTGACATACGGAGCGACCAGTTAGCAGAGCTCATTGGTCTTGTTCAAAAGGAATTTTTTAGTAAAACGCCTGAATTTACACCATGGGTTCTAGAGCAGCTAAAAATTCAGGATGAAATAACGACTGAACAAACCCAGGTACAAAAAGGTGGTGTTAACTATGGTTGGTACCGAGCTGCCGCTGAATATGTTCTAAAACATCAAACATTGGACACAGAGCAGTTTGCTGAAATGTTGGGCCAATTTTCTACCGCGCTTGCTGACTGGGCGATAGAGAAACAACTATTACCAGAAACTGTTAATTCGACTAAAGATGCTTTTCTCAGTTACCTCGATCAGTATCTTGAAATATCTGGTTGGGATAGTATAGGAGGTTCATTTCAGCAAGAACTAGAGCGCTATACCATTGCTAAAACCAAAGCTTCCAAACAGCCCATTTGCTCTCTAAGTTCAGGTGAGTTTATCTCAGAAGATCAGATGGACTCTGTCGTTCTCTTTAAGCCTCAGCAATACAGTAATAAGAATCCGTTAGGTGGTGGCCAAATCAAACGAGGCATTTCCAAAATATGGTCCCTTGAAATGCTATTACGGCAGTCAAAATGGGCTGTACCTCCTGGAAAAATGGAAGATCAAAACCCCATTTTCTTATACATGTACCCTGCGTATGTTTATTCTCCCCAAGTTGCTCAAGCGGTGAGAGTATTTGCCAAAGATCTTAGACAGATTAACTTTTGGGAATTACACAAATTTTGGATTAATCACAACTTAGACATACATGCCTTACATCAGTTTCCTTGGCTATCAGAACCTGATCCAGAAGAATGGAAACTAAAGAATACACAGATATATGGCAGCACAGGACCTAAACAAGACTTACCCTTCTTGGGTATTAGTTACACCACAACACGAGGTAAAACCCATACCGATGCTTGGGCAGAGCCTGCCTTTCTCTCCCTTGTAATTGCCAAGTTCTTAGGGATTAAAGTGGTAGCCACAGCTAGCCAAACACCTTTATATCGAAGTGACAGCGATTTTAGAGAATCTATCAAATTAGATGGCCTTGCTAACTTCTGGAGTGTTCTCAACTTACCTGATGCTATTCACCTAGAGGAACATCACCAGGGACGTATTCAACGCATCGAAGATTTTATGCAGCGTCTACTGATCGCCTACAGTGTTCACTTAGAAAACCAGGCTGATAAACCAGATCCACGCTGGCGCGCCTTGCCAGACACCGTGCGACAGCTAATGAGTAATGTCCTGAATCTCTTTAGCCTGGCAGAGTCAGGCTGTCGTAAACGAAAACGTGATCCTACTCCAGACGACGCCCAACGTTATTGGAAATATGCTCAACTTTGGTCTCAAGGAGATGCCATCATGGAAGAACAGATATCTCTCGTTAAGCGCCTAGCTCAGGAATATCGACAGTTTTATAAAGTCCGTAGCACCGCATCAAGTCATGCAATTTTGCTGCCTCTGACAAAAGCTCTTGACACTATTTTGTCTGTACCGCCAGATCTTCCTGAAGAAGACTTGATTTTAGAAGGGGCTGGCCAGCTCAAAGATGCGCTTGAGCGTCAGGAAGTTTATACCAGACCTCTCTTGCTAGATAAGTCCAAAGATATTGCTCTACGCAAAGCACTGGAACTGCAAGCCATTCAACAATTTATGACTACCTGTGTCGAGCAGCTGTTTAAGGAACAGTACCAAAAGGATATTGCCTTACTGCAAGAAAACCGAAACAGAATCAAGTCTGGTGTTGAGTTCGCCTATCTGATGCTGAATTTAGAAGACATACAGCAAGAAGCGGAATCAGAAACAGAAACTGAATCAGCAGCCTAATTTTGTCCAAAGAAGCCCACCAAAATTCATCAAAGGAACTTTGTGTTATGTCTATTCTCGAAACGTTAAAGCCTGAATTGCATAGTGCCTTTCCCCGTCTTGCCTCTGGTAAATACATTCACTTTTTGATGCTACGTCATAGTCAGTCATTTCCAGTTTTCCAAACGGACGGTGTGCTAAATACAGCAAGGACACAGGCTGGTGCTAAAACTAAAGAGACAATTAGTCGCTTAGTCATGTTCAAACGGAAACAGACGACACCGGAACGACTAGCTGGAAGAGAACTGCTAAGGGCATTGGACCTGACCAGTGCAGACGAAACTGATAAAGCCAAATATTGTGAATACAATGGCGAAAAATCTTGTAAACATTGTCCAGACTGTATTATTTACGGCTTTGCCATTGGTGATAGTGGCTCTGAACGATCTAAGGTTTATTCGGATTCTGCTTTTTCGTTAAGCCCCTACGAAACCTCTCACAAAAGTTTTACCTTTAATGCACCGTTTGAAGGTGGAACCATGAGTGAAAAGGGTGAGATGCGGAGTTCTATTAATGAGCTGGACCATATTTTGCCTGAAGTCACCTTTCCAACGGTTGAAACTCTGAAGGATTCGACTTTAGAGGGCTTTATATATGTATTAGGTAATTTACTGCGTACGCGACGGTATGGGGCTCAAGAGACTCGAACTGGAACGGTCAAGAATCACATTGTTGGCATTGTCTTTGCTGATGGTGAAATATTCAGTAACTTACATTTTACCCAGGCCCTATACGATGCCAGTAAGTCAGATTTATCAGCACCGATTGACACACTCTGCCAACGTGCAACTGGACTAATTGAGCCACTATTAGGGAATGAACCTGTGCGTAAGAATCAAGTCATTCTTGGTGATAAGTTAACCCAGTTACTTGGAGAGGTTTCTGTCATTTATCAGGATGAAGCTCAACTTAGCGAAAAGCTTCAGACCCTATATGAGCAAACTACTGCCTATGCCACAATCTATGGCGCAATGGCCAAAGGCAAAAAGAAGAAATAGGGAGTCAAAGACATGCATATTTATCAATGCAATCTCACACTCCATGACAATGTTTTTTTTGCCACCCGTGAAATGGGGACACTCTATGAAACTGAGAAGTACTTACATAATTGGGCATTAACCTATGCTTTTTTCTCAGAAACTCACATTCCCCGTCCCTATCGGATGCAGGGTAAGACAGCCCAACAACCAGGCTATCTTGATCCAGACCATGAGCAAAATCTATTGCAATTGAATGGTTCAGGGCTGTATCTCTTTCCTGCAAAACCATTGCGGTGGAGCTATCAAGTGAATACGTTTAAGGCGGCTCAGGTTGCCTATTATGGCCAGTCTAAACAGTTTGGTGCCAAAGGAGCCAAGCGTAACTATCCAATCAATTTTGGTCGTGCCAAAGAGCTAGCGGTGGGGAGTACCTACCGCACATATTTAATCTCACCTCAAGCGCTAGAGATAAAGACTCTACCTCGATGGATTCGGTTAGGAAAATGGGCTGGGAAAATCCATGTGCAATATTTTCCTCTGGCTGATATCGAGCGAAAACAAGGAACCTTCCTCTGTACTCATCCTTTGAACCCTATGGATTTACCACCACAGACCCAGCTAAAGCTCTATGACCGCATTGTGATGCCACCTGTGAGCCTGGTGAGTCAGGCCCAGCTAGAAGGAGCCTACTGGCAATTGCCTGACGGAAAAAAATTACCGGCTGATTTAGCCTATGGAGTTGGATATGCTGCCACAGCTTAGTGAATCAGATAATTTGCATGCGATCGCAATACAACTAGTCGCATCAAAACAAGGTGCCTTACCCAGAAACCTAAACCGTGCCACCCATGCTCAGATTATGACCTGGCTAAGTAATGCGGATCCTGAGTTGGGTAGTCAAGTGCATAACATCCAGGGAGCCCCCCTGAGTATTTCAGGGCTGATTGGGCATCGCCGTAAAAAAAACTTTGTCAAGGCGGGTGATGAATTCACCTTAAGAGCAGGCATTTTGCATGGAGACCTGATTTCACCCCTACTAAAGGGACTAGAAAATCATGGACTAGGGAAAGTTGTCATGGTAGATTTCCCGTTTTCCATCAAGGCAATATATGCCATGCCAGGAAGTCATCCTCATGTCGGCTCTTCCCAGTATTCACTTTTAGCGAAAGCCCCCAGTCTTGGTCAGGACATTACCCTTGAATTTCTCTCTCCCACCAGCTTCAAACAAGACCAACACATTCAACCCTTTCCTTTAGCCCATAGCGTCTTCGGTAGCCTCCTCAAACGCTGGAACACCTTTGCCCCAGAAGCCTTAGCCTTTCCCAAAATCCAATGGAATGGTTGGGTTGCTGCCTACGACCTTAAAACCAAAGCCATTCGAATGGAAGGAGGTCCCCAAATCGGCTCAGTTGGCTGGGTTAAATATAACTTTCCCGATCCAGAGCAAGCTCGGATTGCCAATATATTGGCCCACTTTGCCTATTTTGCAGGCGTAGGCCGTAAAACCGCCATGGGTATGGGCCAAACCCGTCTTAAACAACGATAATGAAACCAGATCAAGCCCACAGCAAGTCAAGGAGTACAGCATGACTCAGGTGCTTAAGCCCGATCAGTCTTATACCTTTAGCAAAATCTTTGAGCTGAAGATACCGGCTGATGAACTGGCCCAGGAGCTAGGCTATACCTTGAGCCGCAAACGGCTGGACCTACCTCGCTTTCCAGGTGGACTAGACCGGATTCAGGAACTGTGCGATCGCATCGAAGAAATCCTACCCTACGTAAACCTAGCCAGCGAAACTTCAAGACGCGAAGTACTAATTTCACGTGTGGTATCCGAGTTAGTCCATTACACAAAAGCCCAGTTACGGATCGAATACCCCATTAAAGTCAGTACCCAACTTCAAGGTTATCTAGACTATTTACTCAGAACCCAAACAGAACTACTTGTTATCGAAGCAAAGCGCCAAGATTTAGACTACGGATTTACCCAGCTTGTTGCAGAAATGATCGCCCTGGATCAATGGGAGAAAACCCCAGAACAATCGATTTTACTTGGAGCTATAACAACCGGAACAGTTTGGCAATTTGGTCAGCTCGACCGTAACACTAAACATATCGAGCAGGGGCTTGATAGTTATCGTGCTCCTGAAGACTTAGACGATCTTATGCGTATTTTAGTCGCTGCTCTTTCACCCTAATCATGAATGAACAATTCCTTCCCCTCGCATATCTAAATGCGTGGGAATATTGTCCTCGCCGGTTTTACCTGGAATACGAACTTGGCGAAATGCAAGACAATGCCCATCTTGTTATGGGTCGTCACCTCCATCGTAACATTGATGAAGAAACTATTCGCCAAGAAGGCGATACGCGCATTTACCAACAACAATGGGTCTGGAGCGATCGCCTGATGGTCTCCGGCAAAATCGATGCCATCGAAGAAACCCATGGTCAGCTTGTTCCCCTCGAATATAAAAAAGGTCGTATGGGCCAACACCTTAGCGATCACTTTCAGCTCTGTGCCGCTGCCCTATGCATCGAAGAACGTACAGGTCGAACGATTGACCATGGCGAGATTTTTTACCATGCTAATCGTCGACGCGAGCATGTAGCTTTTACCGATGCGTTAAGACAGGCAACAGAGGGTGCGATCGCGAATGCTCAAGCAGCCGTTACTCAATCGATTCCTGCCCCCATCGATCATCGCAAAAAATGTCAAGCATGCAGCCTTCAGGAAATTTGTCTTCCGATGGAGACCAAATCTCTCCAAGCTAGTGTCCACCGCTAATTCTTCACCATGTCTTCTCTTTATATTACTCAACCAGACGCTGTTCTTAGCAAAAAGTACGAAGCTTTCAATGTTGTTCTCAAACAAGAGGATGGTTCGTGGAAAAAACAATCGATTCCTGCTCAGACTGTAGAGCAGGTGGTGTTAATGGGTAATCCCCAGGTAACGGGCGATGCTTTAATGTATGCCTTAGAGCTAGGCATGCCAGTGCACTATCTATCGACTTTTGGTAAGTATTTGGGTGCTGCGTTGCCTGGCCACTCACGGAATGGTCAGCTACGGCTTGCTCAGTATGGAATGTATCGCGATACTGAGCAACGGTTACTCCTGGTGAAGGCAATGATTACTGCCAAAATCCATAACCAGTATGCGGTGCTTTATCGCCATGGCCAAAAAGATAATCCACTAAAACAACGCAAGGGATTGGTTGATCAACAGAAAACCTTGGATAAAGTACGTGGGATAGAAGGGTTGGCGGCTCGCGAATATTTTGCAAATTGGGCAAACATGTTAGACAAGTCCTGGCAATTTACAGGACGCAATCGTAGACCGCCTACTGATCCGGTCAATGCGTTGTTGAGTTTTGCCTATGCGCTTTTACGCAGTCAAGTTACGGCGGCGGTCCATATTGCTGGCCTTGATCCCTATATTGGTTATCTTCATGAGGTTCATCATGGCCAGCCTGCTATGGTGCTAGACCTGATGGAAGAATTTCGCCCATTGATCGCTGATAACTTGGTTCTAGCAGCAATCAACAATCGTGCGATTCAACAAAAAGATTTTACTGAGAGTTTAGGGGCCTATCGATTATCAGATAATGGTCGCAAGTCGTTTTCGCAGGCTTTTGATCGTAAAATGAATGATGAGTTTAAGCATCCTGTTTTTGGTTATCGGTGTAGCTATCGACGGGCAATTATTTTACAGGCAAGATTGTTGGCTAAATATTTGCAAGAGGGAATTGAGTATAAGGGTTTGATGTTGCGATAATGACAACGCTCTTTTACCTAATTATTTACGACCTACCTGATTCTAAAGCTGCTAATAAGCGCCGTAATCGGTTGCATAAGCTCTTATCTGGCTATGGTACCTGGACTCAGTACAGTGTGTTTGAGTGTTTTTTGACAGTTATGCAGTTTGCTAAGTTACAGACTCAAGTAGAGACGTTGATCAAGCCAGATGAGGATTCTGTTAGAGTCTATGTCTTGGATTCGGGAGCCGTTAAGCGGACGATTACCTATGGGTCTGAGCAACCGCGTCAGGAGACGGCTATTATTCTGTGATGCTAATTTTTCTAAATGGCTAATGCCTGATTTCTGATTTTTTTGGCAAACTGAAGTGAGGGCAAAATCCCTTGGGGCTTGCCAAATGGCTAGAACCTTGATAATTGAATAGTTTTAGGTTTCTTAGATGGATGGGTTGCGATCGCAATCAGATAAATCTACTGCTTGGTTTTGACCTTTGCCAAAATTATAGGTAGAAGCCTTATCTGATAAGCGTTTGGGCCTACGGGCCTCGCCAAACACTAATCCCGACAATCGGGACTGAAACTCAAACTAAAGAAAACTTAGAATCAATAACAATATACTCGCCAAACACTAATCCCGACAATCGGGACTGAAACTTGAAATTATTAGAGTTAATCAGTTAAATAATCAGGCTCGCCAAACACTAATCCCGACAATCGGGACTGAAACCTTCCTGGGGGTGAGGAAGACACAAAAATTCCTGTGCTCGCCAAACACTAATCCCGACAATCGGGACTGAAACTGAGGACCTGGAGACGGGACAGTCCTTGCAGTTTGCTCGCCAAACACTAATCCCGACAATCGGGACTGAAACGGGAACTCCAAGCTCTTCCCTAAACTCCCTTGGGACTCGCCAAACACTAATCCCGACAATCGGGACTGAAACAAGATACTCTCCTCAGAGGATGCCCTCACACAAGCCTCGCCAAACACTAATCCCGACAATCGGGACTGAAACTGAAGTATTCGATTGTATCTCCCCTGCCCCCTGAAGCTCGCCAAACACTAATCCCGACAATCGGGACTGAAACGTGAAGAATGAACCAAGCGTGAGCGGTCCTTTACTGGCTCGCCAAACACTAATCCCGACAATCGGGACTGAAACTAATGTTGTCATCCCTTCCTCTGGCAACCCGTCTGAGACTCGCCAAACACTAATCCCGACAATCGGGACTGAAACGCAAGCCTGCATCGACTTTGTTAAGGCTTCTGTTTCCTCGCCAAACACTAATCCCGACAATCGGGACTGAAACAACAATCTCTTTCCAGAGCTGTTTATCATGCTTCTGCTCGCCAAACACTAATCCCGACAATCGGGACTGAAACTATTGTTCTGTGCCAGTGGTCCGTTCACTGGTCAGAGCTCGCCAAACACTAATCCCGACAATCGGGACTGAAACGCCCGTCGAACAAATTCAATATCACTCAGATCTTGCACTAACGTTGGAGACGAGCCTCAGACCCACGCCCGGTTCAAAACCGAGCGCTAATCGAGTGCTGTCGCTAAAGCGACAAAGTTGGCTGTGCAGCTCTATACATATAGCGTTTACCGATCTCTTAACCCCTTTAGTGGGTTTCGATCCAGTTAGCCTTGCGACTTTGAGTCCAAGGCGGGTTGACGCTTCATCGCCAGGTGCAAGATCTGAGTATCACCTAACGAGACTGCTCGCCAAACACTAATCCCGACAATCGGGACTGAAGCCTGCGGAAAACCTGCATAGCACACCTGCCCCTTAGGAACGAGTAAGCCCTGGAGTCTTTTTGTAGGGCGTGAAGCACAGGCAGACAAGAAAAAGCCCAGCACTTGGCCGGGCGTTAGTACTATCTGCGCATAAGTGAGCGGCATGATCGTACTATAGGACATAGACTGCCAATTGGGTAGTCTACGTTACGCAGCTAGAGTCACGGCAAAACAGCTCTAGCTGCTGCAACGCACCTGTTCCCTGGGGGCGAATAGTCGCTCTCAGGGTTTTGTTTAACAGCGCTTGCTCGCCAAACACCAATCCCCACAACTACTTTATCGATAACAAAGCGACGATAGGCGAACCTCTATGGGGTGATCAGGTTTGGTATACCCGATTCATTACTCTAACCTCTACGCTCGAATGATGGTAATTGACCGCTGCCCATTTGACCGTATAGTTTCTGTGGCTAAACGTTCTGCCATGGGGAGTGCCTGAGTACGACGATCAAAGATCACTAGCCAACCGTGGTCTTGATCTAAGCGGGCTAAATAGCGATCTAACTGTTCCAAACCCTGTTCTAGAGGATCAGCCTTTTTGTCTCGCCATACTTTTAGCTCAATACCCAGGATGATATCGCCATAACATAGGCAAAGATCCATGCGATCGCTACCAATGGCTTATTCGCGATCCAATGTGCCCCCACTGTTTACCACCCGGTGTAAAAATGCCATCAACATCAGATGGGGAGCAATTTCGTGATACGCCGCACTATTGAGCAATGGTTCACCATGCTGTCGCCAAAAAGCTAAAAATGCATCTAGCAGCGCTTTAGTATCCAGCTGGCCTGCTGCCGTCAGCCAGGTGGGTGCAATCATTGGCAAACTATTTCGTCGATAAAAAGGACTAGCGGCCTTGGAATCGCCTGACTCCAAGCTGTTAAAGCAGCTTCAATGCGTTGCCCCGTTGATGATTCTGGCCAGGATGGCGGCTGACAATCTTTGGGTAAGTGCATGTGGGCATTGCCGCGCTAACTGTTTAGCATGGCTAGCTCGGTCACTCCTGGATCGTCTGAAAAGGGAGCCCCTAGTTCTGCGGAGACGACCAGGGCGGCATACTGCCCTGAGTCGGTTAGTTTTTTAGCCAGGGCAAGCATAGCGGTCGTTTTACCCACTTGCCGGGGGGCATGGAGGACAAAATAGTTGCGCTGAGCGATGAGGCGTTCTAGATTTGGTAAACGGCTACTGGATGTCACGGTGTAGTGAATCTCGGTATCACAGGGACCTGTTGTGTTAAACCAGCGAACCATAGGGTGTTTAGCGAAAAGCTTTTAATAGTCTACTAACGGGGCAAATGCTTCACCAGTGCCCGCATAGATTCGCCGGATTGGGGCTGAATGGGGCGGTCGGTGGGTAAAAACTGAGTCCATTCGCTACGCTTTAGCGCATGCCCCTTGGGCTATAGGGGTCGGCAAAGTGGTGATGGTGAAGGCTGTGGATGATGGTGTTGACGGCGGCCTGGGAACCGATGATAAGGATTTTGACGGGCTCGCGATCAGGTTTGGGAACTGAGTAGAGCTGGAGAACTGACTCAGGAGAAATAGCAGGATCAGACAAGGCTACAAAGCTTCGGAGTTGCATAGTCGACACACATACCTAATGGTTCACGCTTTTAATTTAGTTGTCTACTAGGTATACGTCAACTAGTAGGTATACTTTTGTGGTGCATGATCCTCTGACACGATGTGTGTCATGGGAAAAGCTGGACGTGTTTTAAAGCAGGTTTTAGAAACCTACGACATTAGTCAATACAGCCTCGCTGCCACATTGGGTATCGAGCGTACAAATGTGTATCGTTGGGTACATGAGATGCGTGATCCTACCTCTGAGACGTTGGTGGATATTGTTAAAGCGCTACGAACACTTAACTCAGAGGCCGCTGAAACATTTGTTCAGAAGTATTTAGGTGATGTAGCTCAAGGTCTAGATTGAAAACCCTTGAATTTACTTAGGATAATGAGAATAAAAAGTTACTCAAGTAATGGAGCCACGCAGAGAGGATTATCAAAAACTTGAGCCTATTTTGGTAAGTATCCAGAAGTTGAAATGCGATATGTATGACGATGCTATTGTGCCAGTGGCTTTAGCTAACAAATTAGTATCTCTATCTAACAGACCGAGCAAAGTTTTACTTGAAAAATTTGCCTTACAAAAAACATCTGGAAGTTAATAGAAAAGCTTGTTTTACCAAGAAGCAATTTGAATACCATCAATATGCTCAAAATGCTTATCTCGAGTTACCAGAGTCCATTGATTTTCCAACGATTGAGCACCAATCCAAACATCATTCTCGGGAATGGGTTTACCCTTTCGCTTGAGGCTCAGCCGTACCTGTGAGTAACAAAGCGCTGTCTCACGGGACATAGGAACCACAGTACACGCTTCGATAAACTGTAAATACCGAGCTAGATTTTTAAGTGGCCTACCAGAGTTCTCAGCTCCAAACAACAACTCGCCAACAACAGGCAACGGTAAAAGAACATTGGATAGCTGACTCACTTTTTCAACAACAGCCTCGTTACCGTTAAGCAGCTGAATCGCTACTGAAGTATCCAAGGCGATTTCACCACGCATTTAAATCAACCTGTTCAAATTCCTGAGTGATAACCTCTTGAATATCTTTAGCCTCAGCATCATCCAAAATGCCTACAAACTGCATCCATGGTTTATCGTTTGCAGCCTGAGTTTGCTTTGGCCTTAAAAGAATCAAAAAGTCCAGCACAGCCTTTAAAAGCGTTTCAGGTAGCTGCTCCAACTCTCGCAAAATTAACTCTTTGGTGGTCATCACACTACTCCAAACCTACTTAAGGGCTTGCCCAAATTATACCCAAATCAAAATCAAACCACCTTGTTACGATTTTGACCGCTATTCAACAATCTCAAAACTCATCCTATAGGTCTGACTTAAATTGCACGTATCGTGATCCACAATATTTGTATCACTTAGTTCTAGGTTATAGAAATTAATCACATCTGTCTCAAACAAAGGTCCTGCATGCCAGGTGCCCACTTCAAGTTTAATAAAACAATCTCCAGGAATCTTAAACGCTCGAATTTGCTCCGGGTCCGGTGCACTGCCCTCACAGGCAGGAGCCACTGCCATGAGCCACTCTTTTCCCTCCAGCGAACCCAAACACTGCGTACAGGCCAAATGCCGCGTAATCTGATCAAACCGCCTACCTTTACGCTCTAGCTGCATGATGTAAAAACGCGGAATACCCCCGTCCAGTTTTAGTTGAGCCTCCTCAGAATCATAGGATTTACCATCCCACTGGGGGCGTAGCACCTGCCCAAAGGGCCGAAACAATTCAGCAGTCAAAGGTTGAGCCGTCAGCTGTTGCAAAGTAGTTTCCATGGCGATGTTAGGGGGAGCAATCCCTATATTTTGCTGACTATTTCAAGTTGCAACAAGTCAATTTGACGGTACGTCATCTTCCACTAACGCTTATATATTCAAAGATCGGTCAGGGGCCATAATCCCGCACCAGATTCAAAACCTAGCGCTAATTGATGGCTGTCCACTCAAGGGACAACGTCGATTGTGCCGTTTGCGATCGCACCCAAACCTTACAACACATCAAAAATGCAGCAAGGTACGTCAGAACTTATGCGATTCTGGGGAATGCACTTTTGATATGCTCTCCCAACCCCATGGATAATAAAGCAATGCTCATGATTCCGGGACCCACACCGGTGCCCGAGAAGGTCCTCCAAGCGATGGGCAAACACCCCATCGGCCACCGCAGCGGCGACTTTAGCAAAATCATCGGCGAAATCAACGAAGGTCTGCAGTGGTTATTCCAAACCAAGAATGAAGTCTTAACCCTATGCGCCAGTGGTACCGGCGTTGTCGAAGCAGGCATTATCAACTTCCTCAGCGCTGGCGATAAGGTCCTGGTAGGTAGTAACGGTAAGTTTGGCGATCGCTGGGCCCAGATTTCTAAAGCCTTTGGCCTGGATGTACAAGTCATTCAAGAAGACTGGGGTGTCCCCTTAAAGCCGGAGGACTTTGGCGCAGCCCTGACCGCCGATACTGACAAGGCGATCAAGGCCGTCATCGTCACCCACAGCGAAACTTCCAGCGGTGTGCTCAACCCCGTAGAAGCTATCAATGAGCACGTCAAAGCCCATGGTGAAGCCATCATCATTGTCGATGCTGTGACCAGTCTGGCGTCCTACGATCTGAAGGTGGATGAGCTGGGTCTAGATGTGGTTGCTTCCGGTTCTCAGAAAGGCTTTATGCTCCCCCCTGGCATGGGTTTTGTCTCCGTCAGTGAAAAAGCCTGGGCTGCCTATGGGAATGCTACGCTGCCTAAGTTCTATATGGACCTGGGTAAGTACCGGAAATCCTTTGCCAAAAACAGCACGCCCTTTACCCCACCGGTCAACCTGTACTTTGGCCTCCAGGCCGCTCTGGAAATGATGAAGGCAGAAGGACTGGAAAATATCTTTGCTCGCCACGAACGTCAGAAGCAGGCTTGCCGTGCGGCAATGAAGGCTCTGGGGCTGCCACTGCTGGCTCCCGATGATTACAGCAGCCCCGCAGTCACTTCCGTCATCCCTGGTGACGTTGTGAATTCTGAGGATATTCGGTCCACTATGCGCAAGCAGTTTGACATTGCTCTAGCAGGCGGTCAGGACCATCTGAAGGGCAAGATCTTCAGAATTGGACACTTGGGGTTTGTGTGCGATCGCGACATCCTCACCACCATCGCGTCCCTAGAAACGACGCTACAAATCCTCGGGTATGAAGGCTTTGCCCCCGGCAGCGGCGTATCGGCGGCAAGCCAGGTATTGCGGTAGAGCAATGGTCTCGGCAAAATGCTAATGCTTTCAGTTGTCCAGGCTCCCTAAATCCCCCTTTCTTGAATGCCCCTTGGGCTATATGTTGGGGGGCTTTGAGTTCCCTAACGATGATAAATCCTAAGGAAATTAAATTGCTGAAGCCCCCATTATTGGGGGGTGGGGGCCTCCAACCAAGTTTGCCTTTTGACAAAACCTCTAAGCCTATTCCCCCGCCAAAAACGTGATCTCAACTTGATCACCTTCTTTTAACCCCAACTCCGCTGCCCGACCCAGGCGCAGCTCAATGACATTGTCCACCAGCAGATTGCCTGGACCATAGGTAGGGCAAGGGTCTGCCCCACAGGGCGGGGCCTCGAAAATGCCCTGCACTTCACCTCGATATAAAAACACCATATCCAGCCCCACGGGCACATTTTTCATCCAGAACCGGGCAGGTCGTGGTCGACTAAAGGGAAATAACATGCCCCGGTTATCGGGTAGAGCCTCGCGAAACATCAGACCTAGCTGTTGCTGGCGCGGGGTTGCAGCCACCTCTAAGTCAAAGGTTTCACCGACAATGGTCGCTTGAGCGGTAATGGGAAGCACTTGGCCAGGTCCAGTGAGTACGATTGAATCAGAGGCAGCGTCTGTCACAGAAGTGCCAGAGGAAGCTGTAGGTTCTGTGCTACTACAGGCCAGCAGCAGACAACATAGAGCGGGTAACAGAAAATATTGCTGCTTATGCCAATCGGCCACGCTTGTCTTCCTCTAATGAACATCACAATTTTTGTAGGCTACGTGGCTATGTCCCTTCGGCTCCTGGTTACCTCAGGGCACCCACAAGAGTATGCCCCTACCAGATTTGCCCACCCTACGTTTCACGTAATACGTATCCAACGCCGCGAACGGTTTGGATTAAGCGCTTTTCGCCTTCTCCATCGATTTTTAAGCGCAAATAGCGAATATACACTTCAATCACGTTGGATTCACCCATGAAGTTGTAGCCCCACACATTTTCTAGAATCTGTTCGCGGGTCAAGACTTCGCGAGGGTGCTCCATTAAATATTTGAGCAGCTCAAATTCTTTCATGGTCAGGTCAATGACCCGGCTGCTGCGCATGGCCTGACGGTTGGTGATGTTGAGGGTAAGCTCACCAAACACTAACTGTTCAACACCGTACTCACTAGGCTGTAAATACGCGCTGACCAAGGCTAGAAATTCATCGCTGCGGTAGGGTTTGAGAAAATAATCGTCGGCCCCAGACTCAATACAGGCCACCCGGTCGTCCAGGTTGTCACGAGCCATCAGTAGCAGCATGGGGGTACGATCACCTTGCGATCGCAACTGCTGACACAGGTCTAATCCCGACTCGCCCGCCAACATCCGATTGACCACAATCAGCGCCGGGTGACGAGTTTGAACTTCCTTAATGCCTGAATCTATCGTGGTCGCTACCAACGGAATGTAACCGGACTCACGCAGATCGTTACTGACATCCTGGGCCAATTCTTCATTGGCCTCCACTAGTAAAACACAGGGGGCCGCATCAGATGCACCCATAGGATCAACCTCCCGCTTTGTATACGCGCATCGCAAACTGTAACTTTAAATTCGCGGATTATTACTACGCAAATACTAGCGCGTGCTCATCCAAACACCATAAGTTAAAAAATGTATACAAAAGAGCGACCCTGTAAAGGGCGTCAGTATCCCCCCTAAGCAACGCACCGCCATCGAGACATGTTATGCAAACCCAGGGTCGGATGAACTGTATTCTCAAGAACCTGGATAAAATGTCCGCAGAAGAATATACAACAATACGAGAGAATGCTCACCCATGGTATCAACAGCAAATCTCTTAGTAACACTTCATAGTTCCTAGACATTACATCTAGTTACTTTAGGCAACCATAAAGAATGCTCAGAATAACGGACATGAGGGTTTACAGGAGATCGTTTTCTCCTATTATTATTAACAAGCGTAAAAAGCTCAGTAAGCCATCTGAGCTCGGACTCAGAGTGTACTACCAACAAGCAGCTCTTATGAGCAGGACACAAACCATTTAGGGTGCATCTCTTTTACTCCTTGCTCTCACTTATAGAACACAAGTTTGTTGCTAGCTAAACACAGTATCGTTTAACTAGGCCCAGAGTTGTTAACTAACTGAGCCCAGAATTAAGCTTACATGGCATTTTTACGCTAGGTGTCTATTAAACATTTTGAGCAGACCAGGCGGCAATTGCCAATTCTAGCGCTTCAACAACAACTGTATTCATAGACTGTTCTTTATCACACGCTAGTTGCTTGATTGCCTTCTTCACCCGAGGGGGTACATAAATTGTCATTTGTTCAGTTGGCATGGTTCGTTCTGGCTATGACTTATAAATTGAGTTTAGGACACTCAATTAGGCAACAGTACGGGCAAATGGCCGATATTAGTCGTCACAAAGGCGCAACTAGTCCTGTTATCAAAAAAATGTTCAGATCGCGAGCTTAGCTTTCAATAACGCATACAATATCCGTGAGAGATCTCGACGCTGAACAATGCGCCGATCCCTTGGCGTACCGACAAAGGCGGCTTCATGGTGCTTAGGCATTGCTTTTTTGACTAAGAAGCCCAGCTGCTGACGAGTCATGGCCTGGTCTGGAGCAAACCGCCCCCGCCCCACACCCGCCACCATATTTTGGGCCTTAAGGGTTTCAATATTGCTATAGGCCCAGTGCTGGCCAGGTTGTACATCTCTGAAAGATGGCTGAGCTGGAGTATTTTTTTCTAGCCCTAAGAGACTAACTAAGGCTGTACAAACAACCGCACGGCTAACGCTGGCATAGGGGCGAAAATGCAGGTTTTTCTCATTCTCGCTATTGACGATTCCCGCCGCTGCCATTACCTGAATGGCTTCAAAATCTTGGTCCGTATGGGCTACATCATCAAACCATACAATGGGAATACCATTGCGGGTCAAAAAGCCCTGTAGCTTGCGTAATAAGGACTCATTCCGAACAATCTCACGAGGTTGTTTTCCAGTCCACACACTAAAGGCTGCCAAAAAGCCACCGGCCTCACCAATCGCCCATTCCACCGGGTGCATCCGATAGGCGGCATTGGTAATGTGGGTGGTGCCAATACTTTTAGCTGATAAAACTAAGCCATCTGTATTGATAGGAACCAGTGCCCCCGCTGGTAAAGTGAAGGGTAAGGCAATGACATCCTTCCCGGTAGGGCTCACATGACCATCCACCAGATTGCCATGGAGGTCTAAGTAGTGATATTGACCAATGCCCAGCGTATCGTTAAAAGTACGGGCACGTGCCTGATTCGGAAAAAAGCTAGCAGCCACGTCTTCATGGCGAATGGTGGTCATAGCAATGCCTCGACGGGCCTCTCGAATGTAGGGTTCCAGGGCAATGCCATCCTTGGTCCAGGTGAGATCTCCTCGGGGTTTGAGATCAGGTGAGCCATTGGTTTGCAAGTAGTGAATATAGGCCTGCGCTCGGGTACGTGCCCGGGCAATCTGTTGTTGTCGCTCTGAGCGATCAAGCCCCACCAGGTAGCCAGTGCGATAGTCATTACCACAGCACTGACCCCGCTCCGGGTGGCTCGATGTTCCCCAATTAATCACGGCCACATCGCCAGGGGAGATTGTTTTTTTGTACAGAGAACGTCGTAACAAGCGACGATAGCGAAAAATACCAAACGCATTAAAGAAATCGCGTTTTTTCCAAACTGTGTTTTTGCGGACCCAAAAGTCTCCAGTAAATTCTTGTAGGTTGAGCCATGGTACCCGTCCGTATTCTGTTGGCATACCAATGGGCACCCCTTTTCCAGGCTGCGTACGTTCCACTAACACATCAAAGGTAAATGACTGTTGGCACTGGGGTCGGGCGTCCTCTGGCAAAATTGCTTCGTCTGTTTCGCTGCGGGCCTCTTGTCCCACCCGTGAGGGTACATCGCCCACCTCTAGCAGATCGCCTAAATCAGTGGCTTCTACCACGACTTTGGCATACACCGTAAACCCATGCTTGGTTTTGGTGTCTTGACACATCACCCCGGTCACACGGCGCACACTCGTCTCGTTACTGGCCGCTGCCAGCACTAATGAAGTGGGCTCAGCATAGGGAATTAGGGTGAGCTTGCCGGACTTTAGATAGGGCAATAGCTTTTCATTTAAGGCCGTTGACGCCGCCACTGGGGTAGTCGAGAGGGGACATACCCACGAGCCACCTGGATCCTCTACAATCTGACCGGCCACAGGCTGTAACTGTCGCTGTCGTCGACGGAACAGGCGTTGGCTTTTGGAAATGGCAAATTCTTCTCCATTCAGCGTGGTCAGATCGGCCTTGTGGCGCAGTAGGTCCCCATCGTCAGATGCGGGCAATGCCTGGGCGGTAAACTGGCCCCCCACCATTCGCTGGGGCTGCACCAAACACACATCTAATTTGAGCTTAAGGGCGGTCAAAGCAGCCATATAGGCAGCTGTTGAACCCCCAATCACCGCAATTGAACACTCATAACTGGCCCCATCCCAGGGGCGGGTTAAGGCATCATCGCTAAGCAGACCGTTTTTCTGATGCACCATAAATGTCTCACTCCTAGACCATTCCATCATGGATCAAGGTGGCAAAACTGGGCCAAATTTATCCGTAGTTTTTCATAAATCACCTGCTAGCTAGGGACGTCAACACCCCAGACCATGGGCATGCCAACAGATGAATTGTTGAGGACAGCTAACATGCAGTACCCTCAGATCATTAAATCATCACCATCAGAACCATGTCTAAGAAGCCTCCTGTCATTGACATTGACCCGGCAACGCTGTTGTTTATTGGCTTTCTGTTGATATTGCTGCCCTTAATTTTTACGGGGTTTCTTGCCCAGTGAGGGCCTGATCTAAGGCGTGGTTGAACGCCGATCTCAGCTTATGGATAACATAGAGATCCTCACGGTCTAAGCGGGCAATACCATGCATGACATAGCTTTGATAGCGTTCTGGTAAACTCACCCGTGTCATTAGTTGCTGTAACAGTTGTTTAAGGCTGGCATATTCTGCAGCAGGCATCGGCTCACTATTCAGCCGTTGATCCGTAATCTGTACCTGGGTCTGCTCAGCTGACAGCACAAAGCTATACACCATTACGGCCTGGGCGAGATTCAAGGACGGCTGTAGCTGATGCTGGGGAATGGTTGTTAGCAGATCACAGGCTTCAATATCGGCAGACTTCAGTCCGGAGCGCTCCCCACCAAAAACAATGGCCACTCGATGCAGCCATTCTCCCTTTGCTTGCAGATGGGAGGGGAGGTCTCGCACGGAGGTGTAGTGGTGTTTTTCGTAGCGGTGGCGGGCGGTGGTTGCACAGGCAAAGTCGCAATCTGCGATCGCATCCCCCAGATTTTCATATACCTGAGCGGTTTTGAGCACATGCTGAGAGCCGTGGGCCAGGGCAAAGGCCTTTTCACCCAGGTAATCGGCCTGGGGTCGTACTAAACGTAAAGCGTTGTAGCCCATGGTATGCATCGCACGGGCTGCTGCGCCAATATTTTCCGGTTCTTCGGGGTCGACAAGGACAAAGATGATTTCCATGGGAACTTATTATACGGGGCGAGGGCATCGCCCAATGTCGGGGCATTCCATGGAACGCTCCGACATTGGGGCCGATTGGATTATTTTGCCTCACCCAAATAGCTCTCGGCTTGGAGGTCAAACATTTCAGCATAGCGCCCTTGTTGGGCCATGAGCTGGTCGTGGGTGCCCACTTCGATGATTTGCCCCTGCTCTAACACAACAATGCGGTCAGCCATGCGCACGGTGGAAAACCGATGGCTGACCAGGAAGGTCATTTTGCCCTGGGTCAGCTGCCGAAAACGCTGGAAAAGATCATGCTCTGCGATCGCATCCACCGCCGCTGTCGGTTCATCTAAAATCAAAATTTGGGCATCACTCATAAATGCCCGCGCCAGACCAATTTTTTGCCACTGCCCCCCGGAAAGATCCACACCCCCTGAAAACATTTTGCCAAGAATAGTGTGATAGCCCTCTTCTAGCCGCTCAATAACCTCGGTGGCACCAGCTCCCTGGGCGGCTTGAGCCACTAAATCAATATTCTGTCGCTGGGGCAAGTTACCAAATCCAATATTGTCTTGCACATTCAAGGCATAGCGTGCAAAGTCTTGAAACATAATGCCAATTTGACTACGCAGTTCGCTGAGAGAAAATTTTTGCAACGGAATATTATCGATGATAATTTGCCCTTGCTCAATGTCGTAAAGACGGGTCAGCAGTTTTAATAAGGTTGTCTTCCCAGAGCCATTCAGCCCCACCAGCGCAATACACTCCCCTGGGGCAACCGTCAGATTAATCCCCTGTAGTGTGGGCTGTTCTGCCCCTGGGTAGGTAAAGTACACATCCTGAAACCGCAACCCCTGTTCCATGGGTTTGGGAAAGGGGTTAGGGTGACGAGGACTGACCACCTGGGGAGAGATATCCAACAGCTCAAAATACTGTGACACGTAGAGATTGTATTCATAGAGGGTGGCAAGACTCAGGAGAGTGGACTCAATTAATCCCTGGGCCTGTTGAAATGCACCTGTGTATAGCGTGAGATCACCCAGGGTCACCATCCCCTGTAGCGTTTGCCATAGCACTAAACCATAGGCTCCATAAAATCCAATAGCGCCCAGCAGTTCAGTGCTCAACTGGGCTAGCGACTGCTGCCGCGCCAACCGCCGTGACTCTTGATTAAATTCATGACGAATCGTGCGGTACTGCTCCACCATATGTTGTCCCAGGTTAAACAGCCGCACTTCTTTGACATACTGAGGAGCCGTGAGAATCTCGTAAAAGTAGTCTGACAGACGACGAGACGGTGTTTGGCGACGGTTCATCCAAAATCGCCGATAGGAGTAACGAATACCCACCCAGAAAGTCGGCAACACACTGAGTAACAACAGGCCCATCACACCAGAGCTAAACCGCAATAGTAATGCCAGCAGTCCCACCAACCGGGTAATGGAACCTAACAGCCGAGATAGTAGCTCCACGACCCGCAACGGATAGTTACTGCCACTTTGCTGCGCCCGATTTAGCACATCATGGAACTCAGGTGATTCATAATGGGCCAGGTCCAGGCGCATCGCCTGCTGTAACAGTTGCACATTGGCATGGAGCAAAAACTGATCGCTCAGCACTCGGCTCACATAGCTATTGAGTTTATTCAGCACTTCTTGCAACAGCAACAGACTAAATCCTGCTATCACCAGGAACAACAGATAAGCTGTAAAATCAGCCGTACCACTGGCCAGAATCGACACCACTTGATCAACAATCAGCTTACTCACATAAAGCTGGGCCGTTGGTATTAACGCATTGACCAGAGTGATGCTAATACTGAGCATCAGCCAACCTGGAGACGCCGACCATACTAGCCGCACGAGCCGGGGGGTATTCCCCAGCAAGCTCAGGAAGTTTTGATAGGAACGTCGCAGTCGAGACAGAAAATTGTAAAAAGTAGAATGCACGGATAGCAAGAAGACGGTTTGAGTTTTAAAGGCTCAGTGTTGAGTCATCATTATCTACTTTTTATCTACTTTGCTCACACCCGTTAAACCATCATCAACTCAAAATTCACAACTCTCCAACCTAAGCCTTCACCAATCCCAGCTTGATCGCCTTCACAATTGCCTGGGTTCGGCTACGCACTTTAAGCTTCTCAAAAATGGCCGTCAGATGGGCTTTCACTGTTGCAACAGTGATATATAACTGTTTTGCAATCGTCTCATTCGAGGCCCCTTGCACCAGCCAATGCAGCACATCCTGTTCTCGCTCTGTTAAGTGAATATCTTCAGACACTTGAGGCAGAGGGCTGGAAGTGGCATGAAATAACCGAAAAAAACCACTGGCTAACGCAGGATCAAGATACACTTCATCCTGCAGTACTGTTCGTATGGCTTCATAGAGCTGGCTGCCTAGCTTATCCTTGGCGACGTAGCCCTTGGCTCCAGCCTGCATAGCTTGAAAGATCCATTTATCTTCTCGATGGGCCGACAGACTCAGTACGCGCGTATCTGCCCCCAAGGTTTTCAGCTGCCGTAATACCTCAATGCCAGTCCCCTGGTCTAACTCCATATCTAGCAGCGTGATGACAGGATTATGGGCCTCAACCATCTCAATGGCTTGCGCCACCGATGCAGCTTCTGCCACGACCTCAAACTTAGCAGGCCCATCGACATAAAACCCCAGCAAGGTACGCAAACCTTGCCTAAAGTCAACATTGTCATCAACTAATAAAACAGAAACAGCATCAGTCATTGAGAATGTACCTAATACTGAAAAACATATGAAGGGAGCATTCAAAAAACAAGTAAGTTATGGGCGTGGCAGAAAAATCGAAAATTGAGCCCCTCCCTGGGGGAGAGTTTCAGCTCCAATACTACCCTGATGGTCCAAAATAATTTTCTTTGCGATCGCCAGTCCCAACCCAGTCCCCCCAGATCGTTGTGAGTAAAACGGTCTAAACAGCTCAGAGATATCCACATCTTCCAGACCAGGCCCCTGATCGCTGACAGTCACCAACACCGCCTCGTCAGCGATTTGCCAATCAACGGTAATAGTCCCGCCCGTATTACTAAAGTGCACGGCATTGTCAAGCAAGTTTTGCAAAACTTGTTCAAACTGCCAACCATCAACAACAACAGAAATAGATTGCCCAGGGCACACTATCTTCAACTGCTTTTGCTCAATCTGCGGTTGCAATAAGGAGAGTGCATTTTTCAACAAGGTGAGTAAGTCATGGTCCCGTTTTTTCAGACACGCTTGTTTACCACAGTTGAGTAAGTCTACTAAATGGGCTAAAAGCGTCTCAGACGTTCGACGAATACAGTCCGCCTGAGCCTTTTGAGTTTCGTTTTCAGCACCCAAAGCAAGGGTCTCTGCATAGAGTTGAATCAAAGAGAGGGGATTACGCAATTGATGGTCAGCCTGTTGCAATGTCTGCTCTAATAGCTGAATCTTTTCCTGCTGACGCAGGTTCTCTTGATACAAAATGAGATATTGCTGGAGTAGCTGCGCGTACTCCTTAATTAACGTCTGCTGTGGATGGGAAATATGCTTTTCGGTCCACAACAGTAGATACTCACATTGAGTTTCTGTTTGACGCAAACCACACACATAGGCACAGGAATCACTTGAATTGAGGGATAGGGGCATCAGCTCTAAAAACGGCAAATTCTTAGTAATCCAGCGCTCTGGCTCAAGATACGACGTAATTTCGTTGTTTATCACATGATGGCGACGATAAGACATCATATCGCGCCTATTTTCAAGCTGATCCCAACGAACTAGCCAAACGTCTAAAGCTGATAACTTCTCGCTTAGGCGGTCAATTTGCGCTTGGCACAGCTGGCGAATGTCAGCAGATGCCAATTTTGACTGGTGACTCGCTATTGAAGGAGGCGATGTATACATCTTGAATCCACTCCTACTTCACCTGGGAACTGTGGTGTTTATGCTGATCATGAATACCTGTGTCCTTATCTAGAATCAACATTTTTTTGTCAATATGCAAGCGTCTAAAGGAAATTTGGGTGTAAACACGCAGTCTTTCAAATTCATAAAAACATCCCCTCTCTCGCCCTTGAAATTCCTGATGGGTTGCCTTGTTTTTAACGTTTAACCTCCTTCGATTTTCAGGCTGAGATGCACTACGCAGCAGACTAGGCGTTATGGCTATTAGACCTTTGACCAATTGGCCCCAGAGCTGTCAAGACTTACGCTAATAACAAGCGCATTTCGTTGACATGTTCGCTATCGTAGACTCGCCATCTTTGCGTGAAGGGGCGAGTCTTTTTATTGCAATAGTGTCTTGCCACCTCTATTGCGGTAAATACGGTTGGTTTAAAAGAAATATGCATCCCACCACGCGCCTACGTAGGGAACTTGCCTAGTACATTTGGCTGATTTTAACTACGCCAAATGTATGAGGTGAGAGAAGTCAGGTAAAGCTACCCATCGCAACCTAGACTTTCCCGTGTTGACACACCTGTAACTGGGTTCATCCCGTCAGCTCGTTCGCACAGGTACTTCACCTGGAATCGGTCCAGAATCGTATAGGAAAAGTCTGCCCCCGTAATCGTTGCGTCAGCAAATGTACTGCTGGTCATCAGGGCGTCAGTAACAACGGCATTGGTTAAATCAGACCCCGTAAACTCTACCCGGTCGGCAAAGGTTTCTGACAGGTTAGCGCCGGTTAGGTCAGTACGGATAAATTTTGCCTTGGTCAAAATGGTGGCACTGAGGTCTGCACCTCGAAAATTAGCGTCTCGCACCTCCGCTGCCGCTAAGGATGTACCCGCTAAATTGGCATTTTCGAAATTGCGCCCGGTGAGGTCGGTCAGGGTGTAGTTGACGACGCCAGGTTCTGCGATCGCAACCGATGGCAACGTCGTTAGTAGCAGTGAAATCGCAACGAGTATTCCGACTAGTTTGAGACTCAGCCACTGCCATCTAATCATCTGCAAGTACTCCCTGTCTGCGCCAAGTCTAATCATAGGCGAATTTAGGAGACCGCAGGTGGCCCACACCGACATTCAGCTAGCCTGCTTTTTCGACCGCAGGTGGCTCACACCGACATTCAGCTAGCCTGCTTTTTCGACCGCATTAACCATTCCCTCTTGCCATGAATTTGCCACCCCATAGTGTTCCGTAGCTAGCGGATCAACCGCTGGCGGCAATGCAGTCTCTTGGGACCGAGCCAATATGTCCGGTTGACCAGGCAGCTTTAAGCTACCCTGCTGCAGATCGCCCCAAAGCATTTCTGACACTTGTTTAGCATCTCGGTTGAGGGTATCGGTGATCGCATCAATTTCCGTCAGGATCTGGGTAATCGTTTGGGCCGCAGTTGCCATCGCTTGCGAGTTGGCAATAGTTGCCTGTCTAGATTGGGTCAGATTGCTCGTCTGATGATGTAGCTTTTCTAAGGAGTGACGCTGGCGATCGTACGCCTTAAGATTGGCCACATCCGCAATCAGTTGAGCGATCAAGGCTTGAAACTGGGATTTGTCTGCCGACTGAGCTGACTGATTGACAGAGCCTGTCAGCGCCATAATCCGTTGATCTAGGATGTCAAATATCTGGTTTGCTTCCGATTCTGACGGCATACTCTCCAGATACCCCCCCAGGGTTTGAGCCAGGCTAAATAGGGCATCTAATCGTCTGTCTATAGATTGATACTGATTAGATTGCTCATCCAACTGCTGCTGCACCTTTTGAATCAACGCCTGTTGCTCACGCGCTTCTTCATCCACCTGCGCTGTGAACGCTAAAAATTTCTCAGTCAGTTGATCAGCATGAAAGTAGCTTTGGGTAATGGTTTCTTCATGACGACGAATCGTCTCCTGGTGCAGGTTGAGCTGGTTGAGAATGTTAAAGAAGGAAACCGATAGCTGCTCTAGCTCGTCTTTCTGAGCGATCGCAACTTCCTCCAGCAAATTTCCATGGGTGCCCACAAACTGTTTGCCTTGCAGCAGGATGGGTTTGATCCGCTGGTTTAACTTTCTAATGGCCAGATAGACCACCACTGCCAGCAATAACACCATTAACCCAGTCGTCACAGCTGCAATGCGTAGAATCCGACCATAGATCGCTTTATAAGGCACAAAACCAAACAGTAACCAGTCCTGGCCAGGCACCGTAGCGTAGGCCCAGTAGCCAGAAGCGGTCTTCAAAAAGCCCGGTGCCTCTGTGTCAATCTGCGGCCAAATAGCCTCCAGCCCAGGAATAGTTTGGTAGGTTTGGGCTTCAGCCGTTGGGTTGGTGGGATCGGCAATCACCTGGCCTGACTGGGTAAGTAGCAAGAAATATCCGGCTTGTTGAAAGACCACATCATCTAGCAAATTCCCTAAATAGGCGCTGTCAATCTCCACCAGGCTAGTGCCCAACCAACGACCTTCAGAATTAAACAGAGGATAGTAGTAAGTCAGTAACCGATTTCGGTCCCCTTGATAAGGCTCCGTCCACACACTGGTCTGGGCTTCAAAATAATCGCGGTAGCGATCAGTGTCAGGGTAGAACTCGCCAACGTCATCGGCAAAGTCTTCGTAGCGGATAGCGTCTGGATCAAACGATGTCGACTCCGCAGACGTAATCGCTGAATAGTAGGGGAATAACCAGGGCTGCTCCTCCAGGATGCCATTTTTGCTCTGCCCTAGCCCCAAGCCAACCACAAACTCTGGGCGACGCTGAAACAGCTGCAGCACCAACTCACGATAGGTATCAGGAAACTGCGCCCCTCTCTCATGCAGCGTAGTGGCGCTGACACCCAAACTATAGGCCAGCGTTTCAGCTGAATCTGTAACTGATGCGATCGCATTGACCTTGCTATCAATACTGCTACGCACCTGGTCTTCTGCCTGACGTCTTAACATTTCACTAAAGAGAAATGCCATGCCCCCCATGCCAGCAAGGGCACCCAGCATGATCATCCAAAACAGACGACCACCAAACGAATTTAGTTTGAACCATCCTTTAGCCTTATCCACTAAAGTCGGCTGATAACTTTGGGGTGTACGCGGGAGTTCTTTAAACGGTGAAATTGACTGCTTAGACGTTGGCAATTTAAAGGAACACATATGCGTTGAATAACAAGTTCTATATAGATGAGGCTATAGAGCAGATCCAAGCCACAGAGCAAACCCTTGGCCATTCCCCATAGTAGTTCATAACTCTTGTAGATTGAGGTTCACTAGATCACCATATGTGTTAGAGAATGAGCGACTTCATCATATAAATAAATAAACCCGACAAAATACATTTAAATCAACAACTATATTCTGTCGGGGAACATGATGACTGCGATCGCCTTTGGGTCTTAATTTACACCTTCTACCCGTTTCAACAATGTTGTTGAGATCTGCTCAATATCTGACAACATGGGGGCAATCGACTGCAAGGAATCCACCACAGCACGAGACTCTGATATCGCCACCCCACTGGCCTGGGTAATATGTCCCATTTGTTTTTGTAGGTTATCTATAGACGGCCAGCGGCGTTCCAATGCTTTGAGCGTAACAATATTCTTCGTCAGTTGCTCTATCAGCGTATGTAACTGTTCGGACTGCTGTTCACTAGCCCCATGGCCCAGGACACGGGTCAAAGCACCAACCTGTTGTTCTACCAATGCTAATGTTTCTGTTGAATGGGTTGGTATCCGACGCAGTTCACTATTTAGTGCACGCCCCATGGTGTTAATGGCATCTACTTGAATATCAATTGTTTGGGAACTCTTAGCAATATCGGCCATCAGTTGTTGCAAATCACGCATCAGTATCTGTTGTTCACCCGCCAACCGATTCAAGAGGGCTGTGAATTCTGTAAACTGCGCAGAAACTTGAGTAGATCGGGACGTCTCTGTTTCAAGTTTGAGCGCATGGCGACGGATTGTTTCTTCATTTAAATTGAGCTGCTCTAGCATATTGAAAAAAGCGAGGGACAGCTGATTTAGATCATCTTGCCCGTCCCATTGAGCCAACAATGTAGTATCGGTCTTAGCCAGTTGATTGCACTGATTCAGAACGGGTCTGAGGCGACGGTTGAGGCTGCGAACTGCCAAGAAAATTGCTGTTGACAGCAGGGCCACCATGATCACTGTCGCTGCCAGGGTAATCAGAGCAATACGGTTAAATACGGCTGAGTAAGGGACATACCCCAACACTAACCAATCGTGCTCAGGAACAACCGCATACGCCCAGTATCCAGTTTCTCCTTCTAAGAAACCGGTCTCATTGAGGCTCATCTGCGGCCAGATAGCCGTTAACTCAGGAATATCCTGATAGGTTTTTAGATTGTTCTCAGGATTGGCCGGATCGGCAACGATATTCCCCTCACGGGTCACCAATATAAAATGTCCCTGCTGACGAAAAACAGGCTGATTGAGAAGATTGCTTAAATACTGTCCGTCAATGTCCACCAGGGTTGTACCCAACCAGCGGCCATTACTGGCAAATAGGGGCACATAGTAGGTCAATAACTGGTTAGCAGCGTTTTCATAGGGTTCTGTCCAGACAGTCGTCTGGGGAACAAAGTAGTCTCGATACCGTTGACTATTCGGATAAAACTCGCCCTCACCGTCGGCAAAGTCTTCATAGCGAATAGTTTGATTAACCGCAGGCTCGTTTTCTGAAGCATCCACCCAATAGTAGGGAAATAACCAGGACTGATCCACAATCAGTCCATTTTCTCGCTGCCCTAACCCAAGACCCACAATAAACTCTGGACGGCGCTCAAAGAGCTGTAGCGTCAGTTCCCGATAGGTATCTGCATACTGTGCCTGCCGCTCATGGAGCGTAGTCGCACTAATGCCCAGGCTATTGGCCAACGTTTCAGCGGCTGCGGTCACCGACGCGATCGCATTCACTTTACCATCCAGGGTACTCCGCACCTGATCCTCAGCCTGATACTTAATCATCTCACTAAAGAGAAATGCCATGCCGCCGATACCCGTTAGGGCACCTACCATAATCATCCAAAACAGACGACCACCAAACGAATTTAATTGCAGCCATCCCATCAACGTTTGATTTAGGCTCTGCTGCTGTTTTGTGTGAATAGATATCTCGGAAGCAGCAGACGATCCAGCCTGTGTAGCACTCGATAATTCAGAAGGCATAATAATATAGGAAAATACAGGGAAAAAATCAGTAGGATTTAGTTCAAGAACTTCAGTCCAAGAACTTCGTTGTTAAAACTGTTTGGATGTAACGCTTCTCTATAAAGGCCTATGGGGGGCTTATCGGCCAAAAAGAGACAAAAACAACCATTTTCGCAGATTACTCACTCTGCAAACCAGCAAAAATAACACTTACGGTTATTACCTACTGGCACCATTGTTGATGGCAATCCGTTTATTTGTGAACGGCTTTGTAACAACTTCACCAGATAAATACTTGAGCTTCAAATAATTATTCAAAGTAAACCAGAAACTTTAAGAGAAACATCCGTAGTATAGAGATCTCCTGAAAATCTCATTGATATTCATCTATGGAACATTTTGTTATCATTGAGTGTCACTGAATCTATGCCAACGTGTAAGCCCTCCCCTTAAAGCTTCCATGAAGCCCACTTACCCCTATCAACCTTTTCTCCTACGCCTTTTACACGGCCTCACTGGGGCATTCCTGGTGTTGGCAATCCTGACTGCTTTTTGGACCTATAACACGTACGATGGTCGTTGGGGCACGATTCCACTGCCAGCCTATAAAGCGATTGAAGGGATCCATGGCACCTTCGGACTTTATACACTCTTGATCTTTCCAGCATTTGTTTTCTACGCGTTTAACCGTGGAAAACATCGTCTGGTGCAGCCCGAGGCATTAACAACGTTGACTCAGAAAATTGGTCAGCCTATTTGGTGGGTTAACCTCAGTCGCTTTGTCAATACGCTGACCCTGATAGCTCTCACATTTGCCCTATTTAGCGGCAAAATGATGGATGAAAAATGGCTGCCGAACGGAGAGCTGAAGCATTTTTGGTATTACGGTCATTTGGTATCGTGGGTCGTCATGGTGGTTGCGATCGCCATTCATCTTCTGATGAATGCAAAAGTCGGTGGCACGCCCTTGTTACTCTCCATGATGACGTGGAAATTTCGCCCCCAAGATAGTCCTCGACTTTGGAAAAATCACATCACCGCCTGGTGGAAAAATTTTCAACTTGATACCTGGCCAAATTGGAGGCATATACTCACCCATCGCCCCAAACTAGAACTCGCCATTTGGATCAGCCTCATTGCCGCTTGGCTAATTTCCATAGCTAAAGAACTTGTGTAGGTGGCAGATGGATTTAGAGGCAATAGACCACGCCGCTATTCCCTGGCCCCCACTCCCCACTCCCCCAAAAACCTAAGGCCATGCACAGATTTAATCTCTATCACACCTGATCTTTAAAGGTGCCTACGTAAAATGACCACAAAGGGATATACCCTAGATCTGGCTCTATTGCCGAGTAGACAGTCCCTATGGTTGGTTGGACCATAGTTGCCTACTGCTGAGCGTAGTGTAGGTCACATCCCTACCCAAGGGTCTAGTGACCCCATTAACTCAATAGATGTATTGTTAGGAGCAAAATTGTGGAACGCACTTTCATCATGATCAAGCCTGACGGTGTTCAACGTGGTTTGATCGGCGACATCATCAGCCGCTTTGAAACTAAGGGATTTACCCTAGTAGGCATGAAGTTCATGGCCGTTTCCCGTGAACTGGCAGAAAAGCACTACGGCGTTCATAAAGAGCGTCCCTTTTTTGGCAGCCTGGTGGAATTTATCACCTCTAGCCCCGTAGTTGCTATGGTTTGGGAAGGTGAAGGTGTCGTTGGGTCTGCCCGCACCCTGATCGGTGCCACCAACCCCATTAGTTCTGCCCCTGGAACTATCCGTGGCGACTACGGCGTTACCATTGGCCGCAATATTATCCATGGTTCCGACGCCATCGAAACAGCTCAGACTGAGATCGCCCTATGGTTCTCCGACGAAGAGCTAGCCAATTGGGAATCCTGCGCTAAGAGCTGGATTTACGAGTAAATTATCTCAAAATCCCTCTCCCTAGGGAGAGGGATTTTGGGTGAGGGCTAACCCTACAAGCAAAGAAACCGTTTCTAGCGACCTCTTGACAAGCCTCACATCCGCCCAAACTGTACCCGCAGGTTATCGCGAGGGTGCGGCGTTGGCACCACCACCATGGATAAATCTTGATCAGGCAATAATTCCCAGCCATAGCCCCGCAGCAAATGCACCGCAAATAGCTTCATCTCCAAGCGGGCAAACTCCTTCCCAAGGCATTCACGAATCCCACCGCCAAACGGCACATAGCTGTACTTATTAGGCTGTTCCCCTTTAGCAAAGCGCTCCGGTCGAAAATCATCAGGAGCCTCATAATCTGTAGGATTCAGGTGCGTTTGATTAATTTCATAGAGCACCGTCCAACCTTTAGGAATTTGGTAACCATTAAACTCACAGGTTTTTAGCACCTTACGAAAACCACCGCCCACAGGAGGAATCAGCCGCAATACTTCCTGTAGTACCTGCTCTAGATAGGGCATTTGCTTTAAGACATCTAAGGTGATGGGCTGCTGAGGATCAAATGTCTGTTGCTCATCCCTTAATGCCGCCAAGACCTGAGGATGCTGCGCCACCAATAGGCAAAAAGAGGCAACAGCCGATGTCAGCGTTTCGTGGCCTGCAAATAAGAGCAGTAATACCTGGTCCTTAAGTTCATCTATGCTCAGGCTATGACCATCGTCATCTTTTGCTTGAACCAATAAGCTCAAAGCATCATTGCCCAAATGTTGGCTTTGTTGTCGTTTACGAATAATTTCTTCTAACAGTAGAAGTAATTGGGTACGAGCTTTTTTGGCTTTACCAAACCGAGTCCAGGGCAGTGTCAAAGGAATCGAAAATAAACCTGCACACCAGGTTTCAAATAAATGTCCTAGATCAGTTTGTGCCCCCTGATCTAAACCCACTAAAAGCTTACAGGCCACATCAAAGGTATAGTTACGCAGTTCTGGGTACCAGATCAGCGTAGTTGACTCCGCCCATTTTTCTGTATAGGCGTGAGTAATCGACTGGACCGTATCAATATAGCCAGACAGGGCTCTGGGCATAAACGCCTGGGCTAGTAGTTTGCGTCGATTTTGATGCTCGCCCCCCGTTTGCAATGCCAGGGATAGATTTCCTAATAACGCTTTTGTACTCGGCGGCCAGCTCACTACAAAATAGTTGTTCTCATTGGTTAGAATAAACTGATTGGCATCTGCTCCTTGAACAAATAATGTAGGGCTGCCTAACAGACGGGTTTTAAAGATCGGTCCATACTTTTTATGTTGTTTTTCACCATAGTTTGGATCGCGAAAAAAGCTTAACGTATCGCCAATTAGAGGCAGGCCAAAATCACCAGGGGGCAAGGGTAGGTTAGAAATAGTCTGACTCATGAAAAAGACATTTATTAAGATGCGTCTTCACTGTAACAAGTAAACTCCAGGTAAGCAGCAGATACAGGCCTTGACGCTCCCTTCGCTGTGATGATGCTCGATTGAGATGGGTATAAGGCGAGTGAACAGAAAGATTATGCTGACCTACTTACTTTTGATGGCCGATTTAATAATAGATAGTGGCCTTCATTCAACTCAATTCTTTCCAGCAGATACATTGCTTGTCGATAGTTTTGCTCAGCCGCCTCCGAGTGGTAAGTCATCTGATAGAGCCTGGCCGCGTAGCATAAATTAAGTACCGTCAAACAAACGGCTTCTTCACGGTGCTTCAGGGCAAGAGAGTTTTGCAGAATTTCTAGCGATGCTTGATGACATGCGATCGCAAACAAATACTGATGAGAAGCCGCATACACCTGCCCCATGTAGATTAAAGTAATCGCCTCATTCAATAAATCACCCATTGTCTGACAACGTTCAGACACCTGTTTTAGCAACTTTATGGCTAACCGATGACAATCTTGATGGTGATAGACCATGGCTACATTGGCGAGTGCTGGAATTGCAGCAATTTCATGTTGCAACTGCCAAACCGTTCGAATAGCTTCCATGCAAAACCATTTTCGACAATCAACATTACCTTGAGAGCCATGTAAGCCACCAATACAATTCAGCATCCTACCCATGTTGAGAATGTCATTTGTATTACGAAATGTAGCTAATGCTTTTTGGTAATGGTTTAGTGCAATATCAAATTGTCCAAACAATCTATGTAAGGTACCTAACGTCCAATAACGGTAACCATAAATACACATACGGCAGCCCCTAGAGTCCCTGACCCAGCAATGTCTTTGGCTCTAAAGGTAGAAAGATCCAACCTATAAATCAAGTAATCTATCTGTGATATTGGCTGTACTTTTCAACCATGAATATTGCAGAAAAGTGCATAGAACATTCGCAATCACTCGCAAAGGTACAGTGTTATTTAGTTTTTACATTGGTGCCATAACTGACACCGATGGAGTCATCAAAATAGATGAGCATTTGGACTCTTCAGCTACTGGGGCAATTCCAGGTAAAGAATTATGCTGGCGTAATACAATCTTTCCGCACTCAAAAAACAACAAAACTGTTAGCTTTTTTAGTCTACTTCTATAAAACAAGACGTTCCCGCGAACAACTCGCTGAACTATGACAGTCAATGACATTTTTGGTCAGTCGCATTACACAAAACTGCATACAGGTTGGGCAACATCAGCAATGGTCTACTTACAGGAGTTTTATACAGTTTGAGGTAATCGTTCATAGTTTATGGGGTGACATCGATATGAGCACTTGGACAGTAAAGCTACTGGGAGAGTTTCAGATAAAAGACTCCACCAATGTTACAAAATCCTTGACAACACCTGAAGCCATCAGATTGCTAGCTTACCTTTTATACTTTCACCAGCAAACACATCCTTGTGTAAAGCTTGCAGAAATTTTGTGGCCTGATGTAAGCCTTGAGGAAAGAAGACAGAGGCTACAAATAGCATTAAATGCCTTAAGCCAAGAGTTTTTTACTGCTAAAGAGCCAGTCATTATCTGTCAAGGAAATAAGCTCAAGTTGAATATTCGTCACTTTGATGTCGATATCTTAAACGTTAAAACACTCATTCAACAGGCCAATCATTGTAGTACGCCTCAGCAAAAATTAATTTATTTACAGCAAGTTATCCAGCAAGATTACGGTATCTTCCTAAGTCGGTTCGAAGATAATTGGATACTCTCAGAACGTCAACATCTACATACCCTATATTTAGCGGTCTTGCATCAACTGGTTAAAGTTTGTTTGCAGTTGAGGAAGCTTTCTGCAGCTACTGCTTATGCTCACCTGGCTGTTAGCACAGAGCCTTATAGCGAGCGTACACATCTTGATTTAATCAAGGTATATGTAGCCAGAGGATACTATGCTTCTGCTAAACAACAATATGAAGAACTGAAACACATCTTTAACCAAGAGTTGAAACGACCAGTCTCCAAGTTTTCTACAGACTTGGTGCAAAAATTAGGACTATATCAAACAACAGCAATGGTGACGCATTGATTTATGTAGCATGCTAATCTGTGTCCCAAAAATCACACATCTACGTTTGTTTCGAAATCACCAACTGTTACTGTGGTGCCTAGGGATGTAGGTCCGTTAGATTTAGTCTTTTTACAAGATGTATCGTCTTCCTGGTTTGGTCTTCATTGAGATAAATTTTGAGCATTACATAAATATGTAAGAACGAAGACTATTGGCTTTGCAGGTTTATGCAATAACGATGGCATATCTCTTCACAAGGAATGACTTAAAGTCTCCATATCTCTACATTTAAGGAGATTTATTGTGAACCTATAAACAGATAGGCAAGAAAATTCTATCTACTGCTCTCAAAACAAAAAACATCATGGCTAGAATTCCATCTGATCCTCTCTTCTCAACTCAGTGGCATCTTCAGAACATAACCCCCGGATTACTTGACCTCAATGTAGTTGATGTCTGGGATGACTATACAGGGGCTGGAGTTGATGTCGCGGTTATTGATGATGCTGTGCAGCGATCGCATCCAGATTTAGATGAAAACTACTCTATTGATAAGGATTGGGATTTTGATAATAATGATACAGACCCAACTGGCGTAGATGGCGAAAACCATGGAACTGCAGTAGCAGGAATTATTGGTGCTAACGCAAACAATGGTATTGGCGGAGTTGGCATAGCCTACAATTCAACTCTGTTTGGTTTTCAGACCCATGGGTTAATCTCTAATCGGTTTATTGGACAACTAGCGCTTGCCATTGATAATACGTCTGGTCTACGACAAACATCCGGCAGAAATCGTGAGGCTGACATTGTCAATCTGAGCCTAGGAACAGGAAGGGGCGAGTTTAACTTCTTTGATAGGCCCTTCAACCCTGCCACTATGGCTGCACTCAATACCGCCATAGACAATGCTGTCGTAGCAGGACGTAATGGACTAGGCACAATTTTAATAAAGTCAGCCGGTAACTCACGGGCTCTCAATTACGATACCAACGCTGTCTCATGGAATGCCAATCCCCATACTATTTCAGTTGCAGCCGTTGATCAGAATGGATTTGTTTCTGACTATAGTACCTATGGAGCTTCAGTGTTGGTATCTGCTTTTGGCACTCCTGGAGAAGTAGTAACCACAGATCGAACTGGCAGAAGTGGTGAGACTCCAGGTGATTATAGACCTAACTTTAATGGCACTTCAGCGGCAGCTCCTATGGTGTCTGGTGTTGTGGCACTTATGCTTGAAGCAAATCCATGGTTAGGATGGCGAGATGTCCAAGAGATTTTAGCCTATTCTGCTCGGCATGTTGGCTCTGCCATTGGCACAGGCACTCGTGGGGATGAAGAATATGCATGGAACTTTAATGCAGCAACTAATTGGAATGGTGGCGGCTTACATTTTTCCAATGATTATGGCTTTGGCTTAGTCGATGCAAAAGCAGCCGTACGTCTCGCTGAGACCTGGTTCAATACCCCCCAAACGAGCGCCAATGATATTGCCATATTTCGAGACTTCTTAGATACCTCCGTCACGATTAATACTGGCGGTACTGCATTAAGTCAAACAGTTGCCACTAATATCGATATTGAATTTGTCGAAGTAGACGTAAGCTTTGCCCGATGGGATGACCTTGGTGATCTATCAATGCGTTTAATTTCACCTGATGGGACATCTAGTGTGCTGATCCAGAATAGTGGTGAAAATAACGGTCTCTCTTCTGGGGGGTTTGGCACAGGTCGCTGGAGTTTTTATTCCCATGCATTTCGTGGAGAAGATACATCTGGCACCTGGAGATTAGAACTATTTGATGCCGACAGTTCACTGTCATCTCCTATAACCATTAACGATGTTGATATCACTTTTCATGGCAAAACGACTTCAGTCAATGACACATTTATCTTTACTGAAGAGTATTCTGATTATGCTGGCAGGTTGGGGCATAGCCGGGCTATTAATGGAGGCTTGGGAATAGATACCATTAATGCAGCCGCCATAGACTCTAGTACCTTTGTGAACTTAGCAGTTGGCTATGGGTTTATAGATGGCATTGCAGTTAATGTTAACAGCATTGAGAATGTGTTTACTGGTGATGGGGCTGATTATCTCATTGGTAACGCTGTGAGTAATCAACTAGTGGGCATGCGAGGAAATGATAGCCTCTATGGCAGTGGAGGAAACGATGTGTTGTTAGGTGGTGATGGAAATGACTTAGTGAATGGTGGGACTGGTAATGATTATTTAAATGGAACTAATCATTTTTCCCAGGGTACTGGTGAACGAGATACTTTAGTTAGTGGTAGTACAAATGATCGAGATCGCTTTGTTTTAGGAGAACGCCAAAATGGGAGTGGTCGTGTTTTCTACAATGACCGAGGTCGCAGTGATTATGCAATACTTCAAGATTTTGATGTTTACGATTTTGCTGGCGATATTGCAGACACGATCCAGCTGATGGGCAGCGCTGCATCTTACTCGATTTCTAATGTGCGAGTCGATGGTATTAGTGGTGCAGGCATCAGTTTTGTTAATGACCTAATTGGTATTATCCAAGGAGTAAGTGCTTCTCAGCTGAATTTAGCGAATTCTAACCAGTTTACCTATGTCTAAGCATGGATAGCTAATACTATCTAGCTTTTGATGATTGTAGTAGTTGTATTTAAAATGTCTAGCGATATTCCTGATTTGCTACTAAGCAATCATCTACTAATTAACAAACACCACCAGCTTCAGAAATACAATAACTATTAATCGATCGAATTCATTTGATGGACTCGATCGATTAAGAACGAATTTTGTACTGCCTAGTGGAATCACATATTACATCTCAACAATGCCATATAGCAGATAAGAACCTATCTCACTGTCAGTCAATGTATTTAAAGTTACTGTTAACGTTATCTGCTATCACTTTCCTCACAGCATTAAGCTCAGTTTGAATCACTTGTCTGCGAGTATCTGATCTCCTTAACTCCCGTTCGATCTGCTTATCTAGTGATTGAAGCGCTGATATCCGATCATTTACAATATGTTCTGAGCGCGCATCGAGACTACCAGATGCTAGCAACTGACGTAAATCAAAAATCAACCTACTAATTTCTTGCCTAACATCATTGATTTCACTGAGATTCTTTTGAGCATCAAGGCCAGACAACTTTGTTTCTAACAGAGGAAGTTTAGATTCAGATGCGCCTAAACCTCCTGAAAATTGAGCGTCTTGACGTAGGCTTTGGGTATGGGCATAGCCTATGCGAGAAAAATTAATCCCAATCAACCAGGTGCCAACTAACAACACAATCAAAATAAATCTTAAGCTTCTGAGCAACATTTTTCTCTCCAATTTAATCAAAAATTAGTTCCAACCAGAATCAGCTACCATAGGGATAATCAAATTATCGACGGGGGCATAATCATCACTTAAAATCACAGAATCTTCTCCACTCAAATAAAGATTCAATTCATCATTTGACACAAAAACTTCAGACAACTTTGAAGAAAGCTGCAAGGGATATTTCGAAGAGACCACGACATACGTACTGCGTTTGGGCTTCCCTATCTCTTGGTCCATAGGAGAGAGATAAACATATGGAAAGACTTGTTTTAATGAGTTTAATTGAGCTCGAAGCAGTAATCCTTTTTGACCATCAATAATATTCAATAAATATAAACCCTCATTAGTAAGATGCTCCTCAATCAACCTATCAAACTCAATTGTAGTCAAATGATATGGCATACTGAAATAGTTGGATGCATCATTTGTTATGAAATCATATTTTTTGGTTTCAGTAAGGTTTGCCAAGAAAAAGCGAGCGTCTTCGTTGAAGTTCTGAATTTCTGAGTTAAAGTGAATTCCTAGTACATCGAAAGCGAACTTTGTTACTCCCGGATCAATTTCTACCACAGATATGTCACTTTCTGGATATGTAGCATCTATATATCTTGGAAAGGTATATCCACCTCCACCTATCATCAAGGCCTTCAATTTAGAAGTATCACCTAAAAGCTCATCAACCGTATCAGCATATACATATTCATAGCCATAGCCTAAATCCGTGGGATCTTCTAAATTAATGTAGCTATGTACAAGTTTATCTAAAACTAGAAGACGAACGGCTGGCTTTTCAGGGTCATTAATTATGTTGATACAGTAGTAGTCCGTCTCTTGCAAACAACTGCTACGTAGCCAAGCTACATTATTAGTACCAATCAAGAAACTAAATAGCAGTAACAGCAGAACACCTATCAATAAGAAAGATCTTTGGATCCGCTGATCATTAGCATGCATTCCAACAATAGAGCCTAGCAAGAGCAGGCCGCTAGAAACAATAAGAACAATCAAATTACTGCCCAGAGAGCCAACCAATACAAAACCTGTCAAAAATGTTCCGATAATGCTACCGAGTGCTGATACAGCGTATACTTTCCCAATGACATCCCCATAATGCTCTGTCTCGGTGAGAGTTAGAGCCACAACAATTGGGCTAATTGTTCCTAGCATCAGACTTGGAAAAAGAAAAACAGTAGAGAAAACAATAATTATTTGAAAGACAAAAGAAACTTCAAGGACAGGTATAAGAGCCTTCGAAACTTTTATTGTCTCTAAAATTGTCCAACTACTAATTCCAGACAACGCTAGAAGTATGGCTAAGATACTCCGATTTCCACATTTATCAGCAATACGCCCACCAATATAGTTACCAACACTAACACCTGCAAGGATAACCCCAATAATACTTGTCCATGTATAAAGGCTGACACCGGTAATCGGAGCCATCAATCTTCCAGCAACAATTTCTAAAACAAGAAGAAAAAAGTTAACGAAGAAAATGGTAACCAATGCCCATTGTAATCTCATGCTAAAACTTCTCCTTAAAATTAATCATGACCATTAGCCTTAGAGATTAAACCTGTAGAAGTCCTAACCAATAAATTCTATATCTAAGCAGAGACGACACAAAAGTTGCTGTCTGTAAAAGTTAGCTTGAATAGAATCAGAAGATAGTTTTTTAGAGTAGTGACATAATTAAGTATTTAATCCACTAATTAAATAAAACTTGAAATCATTCATTTACAGTAGATGTAGCACAGTCACGACTGATAACTAAACGACCGTCGGCAAGACGATAAAGATTTTGTGGTTCAGCAATAGACGTACTGTTAGTTGCCGTCTCTGTTATGGGCTGAACGGTTCTAAGACTGTAGGTAGTTTGAGTACTGTCGGGTTGTTGGGGTAGGCTATCGTTCCCCGTAAAAACAACACTACTACCGATATCACTACTCTGGGCAATGCAGCTAGCGGCAACCAGAGTTTCAGGATTAACCAGCTCATCCGGCAGTTCGGTAATGCTGTTTTCAATAAAACTGACGTCTGCTAGAGAAATTGTTCCTGACGCAATCCCCCCTGTGGCATTGATATCTACCTGGTCATTACCGTCTAGGGTAATTGGCTCAGTACCTGGTGGGGCAAATTGAAAGTCTTCACCAAAGAATGCAGTGCGACTTAGATCGATATCGCCACCTCTCCCATCAGCAGCAAAGGCAAGAATATCACTATCATCAAAAGCTACTAACGCATCAGCAACAAGGGTAATATTGCCACCATCATCTACACCAGAACGAACGGCAGAGGTAATATCACTGTCTCCGAAGAGAAAAATATTATCTGCCAAAATATCAATTTGTCCTCCAGCATTACTTTCAGAGGTCGTACCAACATCGCTATTCCTAGCCCGAAAGGTATCTTGGAGAACTATCAGGATATTGCCTGCATCACCTGTACCAGTATTGCTAGCAGAAATTACACCTCCAATAAGGTCTAAGTTGGCAGATGTAATATTGATATCTCCACCTCGACCTGATGCGCCAGGATCAACGAAAGTCAGGACTCTACTAGGGAAGGGCAAAAGGGAATCTTGACTCTGCCCGGCAATCGTAATATTTTCTCGAACATTCAAGAAAATGTTGCCAGCATTAGCAAAACCATCATCAGAGCGGACAGAAGTGCTAATGGCCGATCCATTTAGAACTTCTAAATTGGTTGCGGTCAAGCGAATATCACCATTCATTTGAGTTGTTTGACCGTCAAAAAAGATACTTACTATATCACTGAATCCATCAAAACGTGCCGTCTCACGAACATTTAGAGTGATATTACCTGTGTCACCTACGCCTCCTAAGTTAGAAGTTTCTATAGAAGCACCATTCAAAACCTCTAGATTACGAGTTTTGAGTTGAATATTTCCTGCATTTCCAATAGCATCTGAAAGAATACGGCTACGTAAGGAACTGGGAAGCCCAGAGACTGAGCTAATACCTTCGAGCCGAGTCGTCTCAGCAATCTCTAATATAATATCACCTGCATCACCTAGACCCAGGGTAGATGCATCAAGCTGGGCACCATCGAAAACAAGGAGATTTTTAGCTGAAATTTGAATATCACCGCCACGCCCTTGACTACCCGATGGAAGCACCGTAGAAATTCCACTAGGAGAACGATTGACAGGATTGGGACCTTCAAAGAGAACAGTCTCTTCTATGTTAAGAATAATGTTGCCGTTTTGACCTATCCCAAATGTTTCGCTAGCTATTAAAGCGCCATCTACGACTGAGAGACTTTGAGCAGTAATATTGATATTACCGGCCTCTCCTTGCCCTACAAAACTGGTAAAGAGCCCTGACGTTCGTAGTATCTCATCACCACCTACAAGATTAACTGAGTCATCGGCAACTAAAGTAATATCACCTCCATTACCTGTATTGATACTAGTGCCAACAATATCAATATCACCACGCGACTCTAAAAAAGCAGAACTACCAGTTCCAGCAATGGGAATAATGCTTATTCCAGTTCGGCTAAAACCAAGCCCCAGCAGATCATTACCTACAATCTGAATATCTCCTGACAGTTGGCCATTAGGTTCATAAAGATTGGTGATTAACACCAGACCATTGGATTGACCAATAGTAATACTCCCAATCTCAATGTCAGCGCTAGATGGATTGGCTGTTATGGAAGGGGTAAGTGGCAAAAAGAAACTATCAAAAAATAAATCGAAGATCCCTTGACCTGATGGGTTCTCAGCAGGGATTACACCTACAGCATCTGGTCTAAGGCCTGCTCTGATATCAATGGTTGGCTGTGCACTACCATCCACCTCAACAATTGTTCCATCAGAAAGTACGATGGTTTCTTGCAAAAAATCGACACCTGCAATGCCTGGGTCGGGAGCTATGATAATCGCACTCGTGAACGTTACTGACCCTCCAGCAAGAATATGTAGCGAGCTACCAAAATAACTGTCAAACTCAACATCCCCAAGGCTCCGAATAATGGGGTCAACTGGACTATTCAAATTACCTGGAGTATTGTCTAAATTCTCAATACGGAAATTACCACCACTAAAAAAGTAGGCGTCACCATTAACGGGTGCTGGTGAACGCAGCACCATATCTCCATAGGAAAATAACTGACTATCTGGGTGGGTTAAGGCAACAATATCCACCTGCTGGTTGCCCTGCACTAACAAATCTCCGCCTGCCAGGGCAATAAATGGCTTGTCTGCCGTATCTCGAATTTTAACGATATCAGTGGCTAACAGCGAGACATCTCCCACACCAGCCACCTGAGCTGCCAGATCCAAATTCTGGCCTGCCAGTACTAAGTCTGCGCCCGCTGTTAGCTGACCACGGTTGGTGATATCGCCTGAGTTATCAGTTAGATGGTTCCAAAATAAGACGCTGGGACTAACGGCTAGCAGCTGGCTTTGCCCAGGCATAACAGCACTAAACATACTCTGACCAACATCGACCGCCGCCGCTGTTGTTGCATAAAATGAACCGGTCACATCTAAGCTGACATCTGGCCCAAACACAATGCCATTGGGGTTAATTAAAAACAAATCAGCATTGCCATCCACACCCAATGTGCCAAAAATGTCGGAGCGATTGTTGCCAGTCACCCGACTTAAAATGGATTCAATCTCTGCTGGGTTGGCAAAGTAAACTCGCTGATTGTTAGCGACCGTAAACTCATCAAAGCTGTGGAATAAATTTGGACCTCGTGCAGCACCTCCCTCAATTAAGTCTGCGAGACCACCTTTTACCAACACGTCAGTTGAGACAACAGAACCTTCTGCCCCTAGGGTTTGATCTGGAATGAGCTGTGCCTGGATTGGCTCACTCCAAAGGGTTGCAACCGCTGCTAGCAACCAGGACCAATATAATTGAGGGCTTGACATACACAAGTCAGTAACTGGCAATAACAGAAATCTACCATGGCTTTTTGATGCCCGATGCTACGGACAGATGTCACTCAACAAAACGTTGTATGCACCTGTTGCAAGCATCTATTGTTTTTGTCATGACCATTGACTTTACGGATGATAAAGCTGTCATATGCACAAATAGACAGCGGCGATGGCAGAAACAGGCAATGGGGCTTGGCTCAAATCAGCACTGAGCTTGGGCACAAGCGGAACATCATAGGTTTGTGGGCTCGTTACGATCGCAACAAAGAGTTACATCAGTAAGTTGAGGTTTTTGTGATAAAAGCACTTGTAGGGCCAACCGCACTCTATCTCTTCATTCAACGATGGCTACGTCAGCGTCAAGCCTGGCAGTGGTGGCACGATCAACAAATCGCCCGACTCCATAAACAGGCAGAATCCATTCGAGATAACTTACTACAAGAAACGTTTGCCTTTCGACGCTATTTAGAAACCACGTTAACAACCCAGCCCGATGCAGAACAAGCTGAACAATGGTTAGAACGCTTTCAACTGTTTTACGCTGACTTAGAAAAACTGAGTAATCAGCTATCTCCACCGTTTATTGCTGACAGTTTTCCTTTAGCACTACAGCTGATGATACAAAATTGGCAATGCACTCAACCCGGTCTGAGCGTAAAGCTAGAGGTTTTATCAGACTGGCCTGAACAATCCTTTAACAAGAATCAGATTATTCTCTCAGTGATTACGGGATTGATTGAATTACTGATACCTATGGAAAATTGTGCGCAGCAGCTTTCCATAAGCCTAGAGCATCACCATAAGCGATACACTCTGACCTTGAAATACCCCGGCTATCCGTCTATGGATGGCAAATCTTTGATAAATACCCCCGAGATAAAACATCTTAAGGAAATTTTCCATACCTTAGCAGCAGGTCGTTTAGAGATTGTCACTGATAAATTTGGTCTCAAAGGCCAACTGCAATGGCCAGCAGATGACTAACCGTTAATTTGAGTGACTGAAATGGGTACTCCATGATGTTAAATATCACGGACATCTGACTTAAATCAGTCGTAATTACCGTGTGGATGCCAGCAGCACTGGGGTTAATCGTATTCTTTATTTTACAATCTAACTAATTTTGATAGGCCACTTGTCTATATAAAGGATGGGTAACTCCAAGGAGATCACTGGAACATGGCTCAAGCATCTACAAAGACATTTGTGGTGGTAGATGATCACGATTCGGTCTTAGAGGGCACCTGCCGTGTATTAAAAGCTCAATATCCGGATGCGCACATTGCAACTACGGGTCAAGCAGATGGGGTTGAAGCTTTGATCCAGGATGTTCAGCCTGATTTGGTAGTGATGGATTTATCAATTCCTGAACGAGAAGGAGATAAAGCACAGACTGAGACGGGCTTACATTTATTGCGATCGCTACTGCAAAATCATCCTACACTCCACTTCGTCATACAAAGTGCCCATGTAAAAAGCCTGGTGCGGCTCAAGTCCATGATTGACAAACACCAAGCTGGCTTCACCATTGCCGACAAAAGTCTATCGAGTTCTGAAATGCTCATTAAAATTGACTGGGCTTTGAATGGACTCCTCTACACCCCCCCCGAAATGCGATTGGGTATCGAGGTCAAACCCGAATGGTTGCAGGTGCTACAGCTAGCATTTACCAACGGCTTAACTGACAAAGCTATTGCCAAGCAAATGAATGTGGCGGAAAGAACCGTCCGTCACTATTGGACTAGAGTGCAGGATGCCCTTGGCGTTTATCCTGATGAAGGCACCAATATTCGCATCCAAACCTACAATAAGGCCCGTCAGATGGGTCTGTTGGACTGAGCGTAGTTACCGATGAAAGTCTCCTGGTCTTCTCCTAGTTGGCAACTCAGGCTTTTGCCAGGGTTATCAATCACTGGATTCATTGTTTTGACAAGACTACTGGGTTTGCTACAGCCCCTAGAGTGGAAAACCTTAGACCTCAGTCTAAAATGGCGGCCTGCTGAAGCCACTGACCCGCGCATTACCCTACTTGCGATTACCGAAGAAGACATTCAAACAGCCCTTGATTATCCCATCTCGGATCAAGCCCTATCAGAATTTCTTGAGACTGTGCAATCCTATAGCCCTCGCGTAGTGGGCCTGGATATTTTCCGGGATCAGCCGGTGGGTGATGGCTATACGGCTTTGGCCCAAACGCTACAATCTTCCGACAATATTGTTGGCATTCACAAAATCGATCCCCGGGCCACCGTCCCACCGCCCCCATCGTTACCCGACAGTCAGGTAGGGTTTGCCGATGCCCTCGTCGATCAAGATGGTTTCTTAAGACGGAGCCTTTTAGGGGCAGCTGACAAAGCGGGAAACTATCAATTTTCATTCACCATTCAGTTGGTGTCCTCCTATTTGGCTAACGATGGCCTCAGCGTCGAGAATGGCATGCGCGATCCTGAAACCATGCGATTTGGATCAACAGAAATTCCTCGCTTTCAGAGCAACACAGGGGGCTATATTCGTGCCGATCGAGGGGGAAATCAAACCTTAATCAATTTTCGAGCGGGGACTCAACCGTTTGAAAAAATCACCTATAAAGCCCTGATGGCGGGTCAGGTAGAAGCAACGCTAATACAGGATCGCCTGGTGCTCATTGGCTACACGGCAGAAAGTGTTAAGGACTTTGTCAGCTCAGCGGCCATTGCGGGGGTTACTCCCAGCCTGGTGCCTGGTATGGATGCTCAGGCCCATGCAGTTAGCCAAATTTTGAGTGCCGTCATCGACGGTCGACCTTTTTTGCGTGGGATGCCAGATGGGATTGAATATCTTTTAATTTTGGGCAGTGGCTTAGGCGGTATGATTCTGGCCCAATGGGAACGGAAACCAGCCGTGCATTTTCTGGTGATTATCGTCATCAGCGGCGTTATTTTACTCGTCAGCTACGGGCTGCTGCTGACGAGCTGGTGGCTGCCCGTTGTCCCCGTCGTGGCTGCATTTTTATTGAATGCGGCTGTACTGTACCCGTTTTATCAAGCCCAGGCTCAGTTGCGATCGCAACTCAACGATCGTCAAAAGCTGATTAACCAAACCTACAACACCATTCACAATGGCCCCCTGCAAACCCTGGCCAAAATGATCAGCACCTGGCCAGAAAGCCAGCCAGCCCCAGATACCCTACGCCCTGAGCTACACACCCTAAATCGGGAACTGCGCGACATCTATGACACCATGCGTCAGGAAATATTGTTGCCCACAGGCCAGCTGGTATTAACCGGGCAACAATCCATTGATTTGCAAATGCCCTTAGACGAGCTACTGCGCGAAGCATACCAAATCACCCTAGAGCGCCATCGAGAGTTTTTTGAACCCATACTGAAAATTGTTGCCTTTGAACCCCTGGACGATCAGCAGTTGAGTATTGATCAAAAACGAAATTTGGGACGCTTTTTAGAAGAAGCCTTGATCAACATTCAGAAATACGCTCACGGTACAACCCGACTCACCATCGACTGTCGTCAAAAGGATGGCAACAATGTTATTCGCGTCCTCGATAATGGGAGCGGCCTTAAACCGTCTGCACCCAAGACGTTAGGAGGGTATGGCACTAAACAAGCAGAAACCTTAGCCCGTAGTCTCAATGGCACATTCAACCGCACCCACCACAAACCTAAGGGTGTTTGCTGTGAGCTGCGCTGGCCTATTTATCGGCCTCTTTGGCAACGATGGTTGCCTTAAGTAGCCGATAGTTGCATATTTCTGCCACGAAGTTAGACAAACTTGGCAACGAATTTGTCTGGTTTCTTGCATGTGTCTGGTCAGCAGCTTCCGTACAGTAAAGTCAACGACGTAAGGAAGTTAAGGCCATGCAAATCGACAGTTTAAGTGATCTAATTCAAAAAGGATTTTTACTCCTGTTAAACTTTGTGGATGACATTGCAATTTTTACACTGACTCGTTTAGGTTGGCAGTGGGTTTGGTTAGAGTGGTTAAGTACAGCTTTGCTAATCATTACCCTGGTGTATTGGAGTATCCGTCTCTGGAAATACTGCAAACATCTTCAACGTCAGCACTGTGTGCCCAGAGTTGAAATCGTTTAGTTGCTTAGGTCAGTTCATCTACGACTATGATTGCGCCCCAATATCGTTCTGCATTGCTAAGGTTTACGTCGTTTTTTATCCTTAGTAGTTGGTATTTATCACCTGTAAGCGATGGGGCTCCGCAATTTAACACCGTAGAAACCGATACTTATCATCACGCTCAAGCTGAATTCACACCGCCTGATGATGCTGACATCGACAGGGATTCCATTATTACCTCCACTGGCACGTATTTTCGTCCCCCTACGGATCCAACGCCAACATCGGCTCCCCGCACGTCTACAGGCACTCGTCGTGGCGGCTGCTTAGGTCCCACGGCCACAGCATTTACCATCTTTGGACCCAATACTCCCGATACAATTTTGGGTCGTACTACATCTGAGTCTCCTGTATTTGTCTGGCATCTACCTGAAATCGACGCAACGTTTCCAATTATTTTTCGCCTGTTGGCCCCAGATGAGAACGATATTCCCATTCCCATCTATGAGAGCAGCCTCACCTATAGTGCTGGGTTTATGACCCATCAGCTACCTCCCTCGGTAGCTACGTTATCAACGGGTGTGGAATATCGTTGGCAGGTGATTATTGAGTGTAATCCTGAGTATCCAGCCCAAGCGATGCTACAGGAGCTGTCGTTTGAGGTGGTCCCTGATACTGTTGAGCTCTCTCAGGCATTGGCAACCGCTACTACAGCGACTGAAAGAGCCGTAGCCTATGGACAGGCTGGGGTTTGGTACGATGCGATCGCACAGGTTGCCCAAGCAACAAGCTTAGGCGAACAAGAAACCCGCAGCGGTCTGCTCACGGACTTAGCCATGTCCTTACCGCCAGAGTCAGATCAGATCCGTCAAGACATTTTAGAAATCATCGAAGCGACTGCACCTTAAAGCCAGCCCTTAAAGCCAATTACCAATCAAGATAAACGGAGCCCAACGGTAGGGGTGGGCTTTCAAAATATCACCTGACTTTAACATGGCTATCTGGGCCTGTTGCAAAGCCTCAGCCTTAGTTAATTCTGGCTGTTGCAGCTGATCATAAAACATTGAAACAATCTCAGGCGTGGAATCATCACTGACGGCCCATAGGGTGGCCACCGCACTACGAACACCGGCCCGCACCGCAACACCGGCCAACCCTAACGTAGACCGATTGCCGCCAATAGCCGTATCACAGGCTGTGAGGGTCAATAATTCAATGGGCTCTCGGGTCGGGTCATTGACATTCCGAATCAACTGATCCAATTGTCCAATGGTGAGAGTCTCGTTGTACTGCTCCGTTGCATCCTTAGCGCCTACCACTACGAAGTTATCTTCCGGTGCAAAGCCAAAGGTACCGTGGGTAGCCATATGCAAGATCCGGTAATCGTCTGCGACTAATGCCGCCTGCAAAGTATCGATAGAAAAATTGTCGTTTAATAACGTTTTTGTATTGGGTAGCTGCTTAGAGAGTAAGTCCAGCTCTCGCTCTACGGCAGGTAAGGCAGCAAAGGGTCGCTGGGGCACTTCAGAGGGTTCACTCACCCCCACCAGTAAGGCGTTTAACCCACGGCGTTCTAATTTTTCTGGTGTAGTCAGGGTCAAACTCGGGGTTGTCGCCACTGCAAACTTTTCAATCAAAAACTGACTGCCGTCGTATAAGGCAGCCATCGGCACACTACGCAGCAGTCCATCATTGACAAAGACCAGGGTTTTTACATCTGCCAAATCTGTCTCAAACGGTTGAACTAGCCACTGATACAACTGCTGGGCTGGCTCGGTATTAAAGCTATAGTCCCGTGCCCCCAGTTCTAAGCTACGGCGAAATTCATTGACCTGATCTTCGACCACGGCTGAAGCAACTGGAATTTGCACAATTTCTCGGGCTCCTCCCGGAAGACTCATGATCACCGTGAGCTGATCATCAGATAGTGCGGTGCTCACAACCCCCGTTGCATGGCTCTGGCCCACGGCATCAGCTCGCACTTCGGCAGGCACAATCACACAGTCATTGGCAAAGTAACTCTGTAGCTCCGCCACCTTGAGAGAATCTAGCGTGGTCAATACCTTTTCTAACTCTGCAAAGGCAACGTCATCCTGATTTAGGGTGACTGCTTTAGGCACACTTTCCAGACTTAGAGCAGCATACTGCCGATAGATCGGCTCTACCGTATCTCGAAAATCAAACTGTAGATCGCGATTGGCATTCAAGATATCACTACGGATTTCTTCTAATAATGCAACGGCCTGACTGTAAGATTGTTCTGCTTCACGCTGCTGGTCTAATTCGGTGTAGATTCGACCTAACTGCCATTCCCAAAGATACAGGCTATCTTGGGCAGCCCGATCTTGATCCGCCGCTAAACGGGCCTGTTGAGTTTTTGCGATCGCAGCTTCATAGCGTTTAGCCCGTTCATCTAAGGTACCTAGTTTCCCCAAGGCAAATGATGTAATTCTGGGGTTCTCAGTTGCTTTGCCAATGGCTAAGGCCTGTTCCAACAGTGCCGTAGCCTCCTTCTCAGTCACCGCAGAAAGCGGTTCACGGCTTAAAATTGCCTGGGACTGACGTACAGTTAACGGATCTAACAAGTCAGCGAGTCTAATGGCTGCAAATGCCTTTGCTTTTGAATCGGGCAACTGCTTGAGACTCGATAGCGCCAACTGACGATAGCGGTCAACGGCATGGTTATCCTCCGCCCTTTCATAGGCTGAAATCAGGTTCAGCAACGTCAATAACTCTGTTGCGCTTCGCTGTTGCCCAGTGGCTAGCCCATAGCTTTCTTCAAAATAAGCAATGGCTTGGCCGTTGAAATCGTCAGCTTTAGCCCTTAATACAGCGATACTTCGTTTTGTAGCTTTGCGCTCTGTCGCTTCCTCTGCTCGGCGATAATTTACCAAAGCCAGGTTCACATAGGTATTCCCTAAACTGTTAAGCAGTGATGCCTCTAACGCTTGGGCACCAGTCTCACGGCTCAAGGCATATCCTTGCGTGAGGTAGGTTTGTGCAGCCTCTGTATTGCCACTCGAACGATAGGCTTCGCCTAAACTCCCCAAAGCTGTAATTTGACCAAGACCATCCTCTAATGCAATGGCTATCTGGAGCGCACTGCCAGTTTTACAATCTCCCTGGTTAAAGGCAGTGCCACAGAGTAAGGAAATCGCTCGGCGGTGTTGACCCAAACGGCTATGGGCCTGGGCTTGTTCAGTGATTAAGCGACCTAATTTCTGGCGATCCCCAAGGGTTTGAACGGTATCAATGGCCTGTTGCCAATGGCTAATTTCTGCCGATGTGCGGCCCATTTGTTGATAAGCCCGTGCCAGGTTCTCGTTAACAATGGCTAAGGCGGGTAAGTCTTGCGTAGTTGCATAGGCCTTGTGGGCCGCAAGCCAAGGGTCAATGGCTGCCCTAAAGTGACCAGCTTGATAGTAGTCAACCCCCGTTTGCACCAGCTGACGTGCATCCGTTGCCTGGGCAATGGGGGCAGCTCTCGTAAACGGATGCCCTAGCCACAGGGCCACGCACAAGCTCAACGCACATAGCCCTATATAGACACGATGGATAGATAACCGTAAACCAGAGCAACGCATTTAAACAGCTGGGGATAAAAGGCAAAAGCGAGTTTGTTATTCAGGGTATCAGATGTCTTTTGGGCATGGGCGTGACGGGACATTTTTGCAATACGTCGTTATGATTCTCCAGATATATGGCTGTATGTCACCTTAAGGAACTACACAAAAATAAAGACCCAGGTTGGGGCTGGAGATGAATGGATGAGTGATAATTTTCCCTTAAATACCTGAGGGCTCTACCGACTAATTAATGGGGCATCATAACAATCAGCATCGACAAGAAACATAGCCACATCTCCTGTTGATATTTCTGCATAAACAACACAGCACAGTGCAACCATGCCAGCAATCATGATAAGAGCTGGCAAGATTTTTTTAACCTTATTTTCTCTCATGGGTAAGGCCGGGGAAGCAACCAATGAGAATGAGTTATCTCATTGCTATGTAGCAACGATAGAAGTATTGAAACCCCTAGTTAGCTCAGGATCCTGAAACGATGGCTGTTCAAAACAGAAGCGTTCCTGGCATAAATCGGCAATGTCAGATAAGTTCCGTGAGATAAGTTCCGTGGCATCTGAGCATAACAGATTCGCTTGGGAGCTGCTTGCGCTGTTAACTACAATCCAGCTCCCCCCTTAATAGAGGTATTACATCAATTTTTTCAACAATAGTAGGCCCCTAAATAGTTCATATCTTGCGAATATCGTATGATATGCAACGATTCATCTTGCTTAGTACGGACAAATACGGTTGTGCATAGCCCTCCCATAGTATTCGCCATCTTTAGCTGTCTAGCCATTACGAGTTACGGCATGCCGGTTACCGCACAGACGGTTGCCCCTGCACAGCCTGCACCTCCACCCAATATTCCATCTCCCGAAGAGCAATCACTACCGTCTCCAGAGACGATTCCAGAAGAGGTTCCATCGTCTCCAGAAGAGGTTCAAATAGAAATTGAACAGCCATCTGTCAATCCGCCAAATGTCTTAAATTTAGATGTCTGTCCACCCTTAGCTGAGACCTCAGAACTGTCGTTTCTGGCGACTGAAATTAGGGTGGTTGGTAATACGGTATTAGCAGACCAAATTGCTAAGCAGGTGGATTGTTATTTAGGTCAAGAGATTCAATTATCGGATTTGTTTAATTTGCGATCGCGAATCACCAAACTTTACCTGGACGAAGGCTATATTACGTCTGGCGCATTTGTCCCCAACAATCAGGAATTGACCAATGGTAGTGTCGAGATTCAGGTGATTGAAGGAGAAATTGAAGAACTCCAGATCAATGGTTTAGATCGTTTACGGAAGGGGTATGTGAGCGATCGTCTAGCCCGTGCCATGGAGTCACCTTTTAGACAACAAGATTTAGAAAGAGGGCTACAGTTACTCCAGGTTGACCCGATGCTACAGCGGGTTAATGCAGAATTAACAGCGGGCAATGGTCCTGGCAAAAGCTTGTTAATTTTAGATTTAGAAGAAGCTGACACATTTGGTCTCTCTTTCGCTGGCGATAACTATCGTTCTCCCAGCATTGGCTCTGAAGGTATTAATGTAGGACTGTCTGTTAGTCATCCGTTGGGTATTGGCGATCGCTTCAATGCTAGCTATGGCAGGACAGAAGGTCTTGACCTATATGATGTGAGCTATTCTGTTCCGGTGAATGCCCAGGACGGTACGCTGCGCCTGAGGGCCAGCAACAGCGATAGCCGCATTGTGCAGGATGCCTTCCGCGATATCGACATTCGCAGTGAAACCACAACATTATCCGCTGGATTTCGTCAGCCCCTGGTGCGTACGCCGTCAGAAGAGTTTGCGCTGGGCTTAGATTTTGATTGGAAACGTAGTCGCAGTTTTATTCTTGACGACATTCCATTTTCATTCTCCCTGGGTCCTGAAGATGGGCGATCTCAGGTCAGTGCGGTTCGATTTTATCAAGACTGGGTGAAACGCAGTCAGTCTCAGGTATTAGCAGCCCGCTCTCAATTTAGTGTGGGGTTAGACTTGTTTGATGCCACCGTCAATGATTCTGGCATTGATGGTCGTTTCTTTAGTTGGCTAGGCCAGTTTCAGTGGATTAAGCAGGTGTCTCCTCGATTTTTGATGCTGACCCGGGTCGGTGCTCAACTGACACCAGATGCTCTATTACCCATTGAGCGTTTTAGCTTAGGCGGCATTAGCACCATACGCGGCTACAGCCAAAACCAAATTGTCACTGATAATGCCATTACCAGTTCGATTGAGCTGCGGATTCCGATCACCAAAGACCCAAACAAGGTGCAACTGACGCCTTTCTTTGAAGCTGGAGTGGGCTGGAACAATGAAATCCCCGATCCCGATCCCGCCTTTCTGGCTAGTTTGGGGTTAGGGGTGCGTTGGGCCGTCAGTCCCTGGCTATCCATGCGGCTTGACTATGGTATTCCCCTAGTGGATGTGGATAATACAGGCGATTCACTACAAGAAGATGGCCTATATTTCTTGTTGGACTATAGACCTCAGTTTTAGGCCTGAGTTTCAGGTCTGAGTTTTAAGAAAAAAAGAGATTATATTTGTGCAACCGCCATCACGACTAGTCCGTCAACACACCCATCAGGAATGTGACCAAGTCCTCTGAGGCGATCTGTTGAATTATCTTGTGATCAACAATGTCAAATTTTGCACCTTTCTCTCGAAGATTGTTGTCTAGGGTCACTAAAAACCCTTTAGTAATGTAGTCATCCCCCACTTGAACCCAGCCAATGCCCAGCTCATTGTTATGGTCAAGCTTTTGGGAGGCGGCTACGATTTGTTTTGCGATCGCAAGCCGATCCGTGGGTTCATTGTCCATCAGAATCAAAACAATCTCACCATTTGCAGGCTGCTGACCCGCCGCCTTCTCATCAAAATACCGATCAAACACCGTCTGTAAGACTGGAGCCAACGCCACCTGCTCTGGCATGGGGGCCGAATCCATCAGGGACTGAAAGTTCTCAACATTTACATTTTGGTGGGCCTGAAAAGTATCGCCTGTACCTCGATACACCGTTAATCCATTGGGTGCTAGTCTGTGACACTGTGCAGCAATCTCTAAAACCTGGGGGCGAGCCTGTTGCCATCGCTGGTCAAATCCAGGGGTCATACCCAGACGCTTTAACTGAGTAGGGGCATAGATCAATGTGTAATTACGGTTTTGTAACTGTGCAGGCAGGCTAGTACTGGTCTGTACCATCGTCAGAATCCTTATAGTAAATAGTATTCCGTATAGTGTTCCGTACCCTGATTAGGGTGCCCCTGAGTTCAAACTCTGATATCCAAGTATCTGAGAGTGATCACACAACGGTATTACCGCAGCCAGTTATCCACCGTCAATGCCCAGCGCTCATGGTCGTGCCACTCTCCATTGATTTTTAGATATTGGCGTGAGAATCCCTCATGGGCAAATCCCAATCGTTTGATCAACTTAATAGACGCTGTATTGCCCGGTTGAATATTCGCTTCGATACGGTGAAGCTTCAGGGAATTAAAGGCATGGTTAAGCACCAGCTTTACCCCCTCAGTCATCAATCCCTGACCCGCGTAGTCCACATTGCCGTAATAGCCCAGATAGGCATTTTGAAAGCTGCCGTAAAAAATCTGGCTTAAGTTGGCCACCCCTACCAAGCGATGGTCAACGGCATGCCAGATCAGCATGCCTTCAAAGGGCTCCGTGTGACAGCGATGGATATAGCGCCTACATCCTTCCTCATTTTTGGCCGGTTCCGCCCAAGGAGAATGATAGTCAGCACTACGCTGATGTAGATCGAGCAGCGTTGACCAATCATCATCGACCGGGGACCGAATATAAACACGAGGAAGCATGGTTTGAGTTAGCGAGTTCACATAGTCAATGCTTTGCTAACATCCGCCATAAACTTTGACTCGCTCTCGGCCACGCCATCAGACTCCAACAGTTCTTGCAAAGCATCCATGGCCGTTTGCCTAAAGTCTCCCGCTGCATCTGGTTAACACTATTGGGCTGCCGATTGAATAACTTTTGAAGTAAAGCTCGCATCACATCCTCCGAAGTTACCTGTAGACGCTGAGATCATTCCCAAAGTTAGTACTTCAAACTCAGATGCAAAATTTCGTACAAACGGAAGTTGATTAAGCCTCGACCAACACGTTTACCCGTTCCCCTGTGAGGCTAAAGGCCCGCACTTCGGTAATGTTTACTTCGATAATTTTGCCCTTGAGTTCATTGATATCCCCCCCACAGAATGTCAGACGATTGGTGCGAGTTCGACCCATGACCTGGTGGGGGTTTTTGGGGTTTACATCTTCAATCAGTACCCGTTCAATCCGATTTGCATACCGATGGGACCGCTCAGCCGCTTTGATGGAGACCAGATGATTCAGCCGTTGCAGTCGATCGCTCTTAGTGGCTTCGTCTAGCTGGCTCTCCCATAGGGCGGCTGGCGTATTGGGGCGAGGGGAATAGGCAGCCGTATTTAGCTGGTCAAAGCCGATGTCCTCCACCAGTTTTAGGGTGTTTTGAAACTGCCCTTCGGTTTCCCCGGGGAAACCCACAATGGCATCGGCGCTGATGGCCGCATCTGGCACATAGCGACGCACCGTGTCGATAATGCGGCGATATTTTTCCTGGGTGTAGCCCCGTGCCATGGCCTTGAGCACATCGTTATCACCGGACTGGAAAGGAATATGGAAATGTTCACATACCTTGGGCAGCTCAGCACAGGCCTTAATTAAACGCTCTGTAAAATAGCGGGGATGGCTGGTGGCAAAGCGAATCCGCTCAATGCCGGGGACATCATGGACGTAGTAAAGCAAGTCTGTGAGGGTATTCTGACGGCGGCCCTCAGGGGTAATACCGGGCAAGTCACGGCCATAGGCGTCAATATTTTGGCCCAGCAACGTTACCTCGGTGTAGCCTTGCTGACCCAGCAGCTCCATTTCAGCTCGGATAGCCTCAGGGGTGCGGGACTGCTCAATGCCACGCACACCGGGTACTACACAGTAGGTGCAGCGTTCGTTACAGCCATAGATGACATTTACCCAAGCACTAATTTTGCTATCGCGTCGGGGCTTGGTGATGTCTTCCATAATGTGGACCGGCTCGGTAGCCACCACCTGATTACCGCTAAAGACCTGCTCCAATAAGTCACTCAGACGGTTGGCATGCTGCGGCCCCATCACCAGGTCCAGCTCAGGGACGCGACGCAGCAGCGCTTCCCCCTCTTGCTGAGCCACACAACCTGCCACAATCAGTGTCACATTGGGGTCTGACTGCTTACGCTTTGCCTGCTTACCCAGGTAGGAATACACCTTCTGCTCGGCATTGTCACGAATGGTGCAGGTGTTGTACAGCACCACATCCGCTTCCAATGGGTTTTCTGTCCAGTTCATCCCCATGTCATCGAGGATGCCAGCCATGCGCTCAGAGTCGGCCTTATTCATCTGGCAACCAAACGTAGTGATGTGATAACGACGCTTATCCATGGGGTCTATTCAAGAAAATACTGGAATTCAGGCAAAAATTTTGACCAATAGCCTATTGTGCCACAGCTACGGCTCCACTGCGGCGACTGTCTCCGGCACCGTGCAGCACACCATTTTCATCCAGACCCACGGCATGGACTCCCCCAAAAAACATGTTCTGAGCCTGCCACCAGAGTGGTTTAGCATCGCCAATAATTGGGGTTAGCAGCGCTTGATTAAATCCTGGCTCCAGGTGAAATACATCATTTTCCCAATGGATACGGGGAGCAGCTACGGCGGCTTCTAGGGGCATCTGAAAGTCCACCAGATTGGAAATCACTTGCAGAATAGCGGTGCGGATGCGGTTGGAGCCGCCAGACCCTAACACTAAATAGGGATGTCCGTCGCGCAGCACCATGGTGGGGGCCATCATGGACGACATGCGTTGGTCAGGCGTCCACTGGTGAAAGCCATGGGGATTGAGGTCTTCTTCGCCCAGCATGTTGTTGACCATAATGCCGGTACCCGGCAGTACATAGGAGGAGCCCTCACCATTAGACGTGGTCACACTGGCGGCGTTGCCCTCATCGTCAATCACACTGAGGTGGGTGGTGCTGCCAAGTTTATTGGCAACGGGCGACTGTAGGGATGCGATCGCATCCGCCAATTGCCCCCGATACTGATCCAAATGCCCCGCCGACAAAAACTCTTCCGCCACACAGGACTGATGGAGTCGCGCATCATAGCCATCGCGACGGGCTACATTGGTAAATCGCATCACCTGACTGAGAGACCGCAGGTGCTCAGGACTACCGTAACCTGCCAACTCACAATCAGCCAGTAGCGCCAATGAACAGGCAATTAGCCCACCCCCAGCACTAGGTGGCGGATTGGTCAGTAACTGAGTGCCATGGTAGTCAAGGCACAATGGCTGACGCTCTATTACCCGGTATCGCTCAAAATCCTCAACCGCCAGATACCCACCTTTAGAGGCCGTCACCTGGGCGGCCATGGCCTGCCAAAAGGCGTCTATACCCTGGTTTACCAAACGCTCCAGGGCATCAGCAAAAGCAGGCATATGCAATATTTCCCCCGCCTTCAATAACTGACCTTGGGGTGCATACATCGCTCGCGCCCCGGGTGTTGCCAGCAAAATAGGCTTAAGCACACCATATACATAGGCCAAAAACCCATTGACCACCACACCCCGACGCGCCAGATAAATGGCTGGGGCAACGACCTTCTCTAAGGGCAATCGGCCCAGGCGCTGATGGACATGCACCAGCCCCTTCAACACCCCTGGCACAGCCATGGCCCCTAAGCCAATGTGAAACTCCTGCACCGTATCGCCAAAATCTGCACAGATGGGATAGAAATCTAGCGGATGCTCCAAAGTTTTATCAGCAGGCGTTTGGGTGAAAAAATCAAAAAGTACATGCTCACCCGCTCCTGTATGGGCCAGTAGAAAGCCACCGCCCGCCAGGGATGTCAGCACCGACTCAGCCACACAGGAGGCCAGCACCCCCGCCACTGCTGCATCAAAAGCATTGCCCCCTTGCTTCAGCATTTCTACAGCAGCCGCTGCCGTCTTCCCATGGCCCGCCGCGACGACTCCACCCATAGAACCTCTCCATTTCCATCGATAGTCAACGTAGCAGAAATGGAACAAGACGCAATCAGCGGGAAGCATATGCCACAAAAGACTGCCGATCGATCAGTGATTTAATCAAAATTCGTGAAGGTTACATATTTTATACAAAACCCTGTTTTACCTGACATGACTGCATCTCTTAACCAGGAGTAAGTTTATGGTTTAACCTCCTGCAAAAACAACCCAAAATCTCACCCAGAGGTAACTCCAGGGCTCCTTAAAGAGAGAAGTATACACTCTCAGGCATTGTTAACTTTGGTCTACAAGCCCCTAACCGGCAACACAATGATCTATATTGTCATTGAAGCGAAATGACATCGCTTCCCTGGCAGATAAAACAGCTAGAGAAAACAACAAAGAGGTAACGCTGTTGCATATTCTGTCTCGTCTAACCCAACACCCAACGGGTCAAGCTGATACATCCTATCGCTGACATTTTGGGAGCCATGCTGAAGTTGTTGAGTAAGATGCTCAAAGGGCCATTGCCAACAACAAGACGTATCTCCAAGTCCTAGCGAACGATTAGAAAGGATGTTCCTCAGGAAGACGGTTGGGTGTTGTGCTTTTAAAGTCTTTAAACACGACTCTTCTCGCAAAGCCAGGGAGATATATAGCGCCCCGTTTCTTTCCTGAGATTGTTAACTTTGGTCTACAAAACACCCACAGAATTCAAGGCAGGCTATATTGATATTGAAGCGAGATGACATCGCTTCCCTGGCAGATAAAACAGCTAGAGAAAACAACAAAGAGGTAACGCTGTTGCATATTCTGTCTCGTTCAACCCAACACCCAACGGGTCAAGCTGATACATCCTATCGCTGACATTTTGGGAGCCATGCTGAAGTTGTTGAGTAAGATGCTCAAAGGGTAATTACCAACAACAAGACGTATCTCCAAGTCCTAGCGAATGATTAGAAAGGATGTTCCTCAGGAAGACGGTTGGGTGTTGTGCTTTTAAACCCACCTGATCACTGCTGTTGAGTGACAACCCAAAAACTGAGACGCTATGCTGTGGGATCGCACTCTCTACAAGATTTTAATACTGCTTCCAAAATTACATCAGGCATCACGGGTTCCTCTTCTATTAGCCAAGGGCCAGCTTTTATCTCTAATATGGGAAACTCTCTAACCAGTAACCTGTCTCCTCTAGCTCTTGTAAGCCAACCTCCAGTTTGCTGATGTATTCTGCATTGGATCTTGCTCGTAAGGCTTCTCGATTTGGACGGTGGAGGGATGTTTGACAACAATAGTTTGCATTCTCTTAGCAAAAGACAGCTAAAATTATCCACAGTTGCCTGCCTATTGACTTAGGCTTGGTTGCGCCATCTATCGAGGTCACTATGATGAAAAAGAGCATTATATTTCTTGCTGCATTTGTGCTGTCTACTGCATTGTTGCCCCACAAAGCTATAGCTGACGAAAAATGGTCTACAGAAGAATATGACGTTATCTATCAAGACGAACGAAATAGAACTGCTATCTGGACCTATGGTGATGGTTTCGGTACTGTTTTTATAGATGGTTTAGCTGGAGTGTATACTGGCCGAGGTTCCTATTCTGGTTACTGGGTGCAAGAGTCTTCTTCCCTACGCTGCGACACCTTTAGAGAAGACGCCAATGGTGAACCCACCTACTATTGGGGTGGATTTGAAATCACATTTATCGATCCAGATTTTCCCTCTCATTGGGAAGCGATGATTGGACTATGTGACCTTGAGCCAACTATCTCCCTAACGGGGACTCCTATCACTCCACTGTTTGAACCTTAATCTGAGGGCTGAACTATTAACAAACATTCTTGTTATGGAGAGTTGAATCGCCAATAATTAGTTAAGGGTAGGCCAAGGATATGTAAGCAAAGAGCGATTTTGCCTAGACTGCTCGTGATATAGAACTTCCTTGTGAGCAATTAAGCGTTACAGTACTAAAAGTGGATGCGCTATCAACTTATTAGGCTGTTTTACGGGTATATTTATATCACGGGGCGCACGCCGATGGTGCACAAGATTTTTGTGATTGCTGAGTTAGGGGATGAGTCGGTTAGATCCATTGCTATTTGACGGTATCTCACATTTAAAGTTATCCCGAGCGTCAGCAATGCTGATGTTTGAAGCAATTCCGAACGTAAAGCAGCAATCACATCGTATCTTCATAGACTTAATCCTGTGCTTGCTGCGTTCTTTTGAATGCTTAAGCAAGTAGTGTTCTTCCAGCTCTTCTACTATGAAAGCCTCGACTGTTTTTGTTTCATTATTAGCGTTAGCTGGTACTGCTGCTGCTGCCGAAAGTGCTGATGCTGCGGTTTTAGACGTAGAGATTCCAAATAATCTGAGAGAAGCTATCTGTCATCGAGACTGGTATGAGGCCATAGAATTATCGAGTACGTTAATTGCGTCTGCAACGATTACCCCTGATGAACGTCAGACACTTGTAGAATTAAGACGCAATTTGTATGGCCACCTTAAAGATGGGGCTAAACCTGAGGAAACGGTTAGCTGTAAAGGTATTGTCAAACGCCCTTCCATTGCAACACAGACTCCACTCTATGAAGGGGCTACTCCACGATTTTCCAATCGTAATCGGTCTAGTGTCTCCGTAGGAACGACATCGGTGAAGGCTTTGTATGGCACTACTCTTTCCAGTTTGTGGACAGTGGGTACTCGGGTGGACGGCAACAGTATTAGAGGAACTGTCTTGAATAATGGACTGACAGCTGCTAAGAATGTCACCTTAACTATCCGTTCTCAACAAGACGATCAATCAGAGACTATTAAAACCGTTGCTATCGATACAGTTAGCCCATGGAGTGAAACTGATTTTGTCGCTACATTTAACCATTCACCAGGAAACTGGATGATTGAAAGTATTGAAATTAACTAGCGCACTGACTTAGAACGCAAAATCAATTAACTTTCAATAGTGTGACAAAAGTTGGTAAATTCTTTTCTCGCCTGCTCTGCCACATTTTGGGGTTCCCAGTCTGTTTTCAGCAAGGGTTCACCACAGTTTCCCCATACTAGTCCGGCCCAAGCGCCAAAGCCGCCCTTAGGGTCTTTGCTGCGCACTTCGTGTCGAGCGTCGATATCTAAGACAATCATGGTGCCCTGCTGCTGTGGGGGAAACGTTTGGCTAGTCCCGCGAACAATGTAACTATTGCCAGGGTTATGCAGCATTAATATTGGCCGATACCCGGCAATGCCATCACTGTGGGATGGAACAGCGACCCCTTCTAGTAAGCGAAAATTTTGGAAGTTCTTAATCTCATAAAGATGCGTAAATCCGCATCTAAAGGGTTGATATGGCATGTCTGTGATACTTTTGAGATAGCTCAATAGCTGCTCACAAGCTAACGGTAGTTGAAGATTCTCTATATGTACAATCATAAGTGATGACCTGCTAACCCCCTGCTAGCAGATGAGTTTGCTAACACGGTTGACCCCATCGTTGTTTGTTTGTTTTGGTGTTAGGGCATGTCAAGGACGAAGACTTTATAGGCATGTCCTGGAGATATTCTGGGTGAGTTTAGCGTAAAAACATGAGGGCATGTTTCGGAACGCAACGCCTCAGTAATTTTTGTGAACCCGTAAGATGCTTCGGTGTGTTCTGTAGTGGAAGCTGAAAAGCTATGGCTTGTTGTATTTTAAATTGCCTTGTTTGTCGATCTACAACTACTTTTTCTTTTAAAACCCCCCAATACTTATACCGCAAAGCAGAATTTTAATTCTCTTTGTAGACTCTACTTTTTTGGAAGCACAGAAGTATTTGAGCGATGCTAAGGCATTAGATAGCTTGACAGAGAATAATCTTTAAAGAAGATTGTACTTGTGCTATTTTATGCAGGGGCTATACGCATCTGTAATATAGACTGTGGCTAGTGTTTATAATGTGCACTATAGAGACTGTCATATCTCATATTCAATTTTTAGGGCTATCTAAAAGTTCCCCTATCTTTAGGGGAGTAACTTTAAGAAAATTACTAAAGTTGAAGTATTTTTTGTGGAAATCACTATGTTTGAGAGATTATGAAGATTGAATCAGTGATTTTGCGGAATCGCCTTGTTATAGGGCGATTCACTAATACGGATACTTCCATGTTTTAGGCCATGGTGATGCGATTAAAGGAGGTGCATTGACTAAGCTGCACATTGTGCAGCTCACATTAGCTCAATTGACGTGCATCTAATAGGAGGAACGCATAATGCGAGAACTAACTTACTACGTAGCCTGTAGCCTGGATGGTTTTATTGCCCACAGAGATGGTTCCCACGATGGCTTTTCCCAGGATTCTGAATATCTTACGGAAGTATTTACCTCCTTCCCCGAAACTGTGCCCTCTCATTTGCGTGATGTTATGGGTGTGCATGCTGAAAATAAATGGTTTGATGTTGTTTTGATGGGACGCAAAACCTATGAAATTGGTTTGCAGGAAGGTGTGCTCAGTCCTTATTCTCATCTGAAACAATATCTGTTCTCTCGTAGTATGCACGCGAGTCCCCATACAGATGTTGTTCTTGTTTCAGAGGATATTGCTGACACTGTTAGGCAATTAAAACAAGAAGAGGGTAAAGGGATCTGGTTATGTGGTGGGGGTGTTTTAGCGACAGCACTTTTGTCTGAGAAGCTGATTGATAAGTTGATTTTGAAGGTAAACCCATTTTTGATGGGGGACGGTATTCCACTATTTTCTGGAGTAATTAATCAAACAGCTTTGCAACTCATTGACAGGGAAATTTATAACAATGGTGTGCTGATGCTTCACTATCAGGTGGGCTGATAGAGTTATACGTAGCCTGTGTGTTAATAGTGGGACTTAAAATAAGCCCGTGGATATAGGCTATATGTGTGTTGTTGAGGCCTTTGAAGGAGAGAGTGTTATGTCACTGATATATATTGCGATCGCACTACTCTTTATCCTAATCATCATTTGGCTAGCACTACAGCCCAAACAGGGGACCAAAGCCTCGAATGCCCCTGAGCCCATTGATGACTCTACCTATCAATTACCCAAACCCCAAGACCCATCTGGTAACCCAGCAACACCATTATCTCGTCCATCGCCAGCTACTCCACAGCTGCGTCAAGTATCCTATGAAGCACCCTCTGAACTAACATCGTTGGATACACAATCAGTTGAAACAAAGGCTGTTGATAGTTCTAACGTCGAAGATCGCATAAGAACGCTTATGCAACAGAATCGTAAACTTGATGCCATTAAGCTCATTCGGTCTACAACAGGATGGGGATTAAAACAATCTAAAGATTATTTAGATGCTTTTCCTTATTTGGCCCCCTTACCTATCACCGAGGGCATGGGTAACGGCAATCCTACACCCCCTATAGAATCCTTCGATATAGACCACCATGATATTAATGACCGTGTGCGGCTGTTTATGCAGCGAGGGCGCAAGATTGATGCCATTAAGCTGGTAAGAACTGTGACAAACTGGAGTCTCAAAGAGGCGAAAAACTATATCGATCACTACCCTGATGTTGCTCCTCTGCCGATTACCGAACGTGGGCCTGTCAAACAACACCTCAAGCAACTACTAGCTGACAGAAGACACATGGATGCCATCGATTTAGTCCAACGTCGAACGGGTATGATGGTGACGGAAGCCAAGGACTATCTTGAGCAAACGTTTAACTGTGATTTACCTTTTTGAGGTTACTCATATCTCAATGCTGACAATACTTTAAGTGTTAGACCGTAAAGCTATTTTGATGATGTATGTAATACACGGGCTCTTAACTCAAGTACTGCTGGGAGATTCTTTCTTGAGGCTGGGACCGATAAATTTCTCAGATACTAAAACTATGATAATGCCAAGGCTATAGGCAATAAAATCTTCCCAGCTAAACGATGTACCAATCACGGTTCTAGCGAGGCGAGAAGATCCGAGACCAAGCACGTCTACAATGTTGAAATGTTGCAGAATCTCAACTAAAAACGCAAATAATAAAACACCCATGGCGGTGAGATTTATTGAGTATTTAAAGAATGCTCGCACAAATGCGTAAATCAGGATGACAACCAGGAAATCCCCCATGTATGGGCGAATAAAGTCATCTTTAACAAAAATGCCGATATAAATCTCTGTAATCAATAAAAGGGCGAACCAGTAAAAGTAGTAAAGGTTAAATCTCATTTCTTCATCTGCTTAGAAGGCGTGTGAGGCTAAAACTCACAGTATGACTACGATGAAGGGCTGGAGGATTCCTGAAGTGCTTGGGTGCTCTAGCGGTTACTTCTATGAGCTTTTCGTAAATTTTTGATGTGTTCTTTATCGCTGCTTAGCTGAGTGCTGTACGTTTAATTGCGATCGCAATCACTGTTTCGCTGAGTGTTGTACGTTTAATTGAGGATCCCACAGCCACAATGCGATCGCTCCTATGAATCCCTGAGCCATGGCAGTATCGTACTATTCCTTTTGGTTAGTCCCCCAAGAACCAGATTTAACCTATTTTCAAGACCTGATTAATGGTTTGGCAGAACGTTTCAAGACCGAACCCTTTTATCCCCATGTGACCCTGTACAGTGGTTCTCTACCCGCCTCTCTAGCCGTGACAGCCGTGGTTAAAGGGCTGTCATTAACACAACCGATAGAGCTAGAGGTCATCACTCTCAACTATGAAACCCACTTTTCCAAAACCCTCTATGTTCAGTTAAAGCAGACAGTTGATTTCACGCAGTTGGTGAGAGATCTGGTTACAGCCATTCCCGATGCTCCACAGCCTAGGCTAGATCCCCATCTCAGCCTATTATATCACCGCCTTGATGCGGTTACCCAACAAACACTGACAGAAACGATCACCCTGCCGCGCTCCACCATTCAGTTTGATCAAATCCAGGTAATTGCTGCGCCCCAGAACTTTGAGACGCAATCTCACGTCGCAAGTTTACGCTGTGTCCATAGCAAATTGCTGACTCTATCATGACTGCACATTCCCCCAGAATCATTGGTTTGCTCCCCGCTGCTGGCCAGGGTAGCCGCATTAGTCCATTATCCATGAGCAAAGAACTATTCCCCATTGGCTTTCAAAGCCTTGCTGAAAAAGGGCTACGGCCTAAGGTGGTCTGTCAATATTTGCTGGAGGCCATGGGTAAAGGCGGAGTGCAAGAGTCCTTTTTGATTTTGCGACCTGGTAAGTGGGATATTCCCAATTATTTCGGTGATGGCTCCCAACTCAAGATGCGATTGGCCTATTTGACGGTGCATGTGCCCTTTGGGGTGCCCTTTAGCCTCAACCAGGCCTATCCTTTTGTGAAAGATGCCATTGTTGCCATGGGGTTTCCCGATATCTTGTTTAGCCCAGCTGATGCCTATGCCCAGCTCATAACTCGGTTACAAACGACCCAAGCCGATGTGGTGTTAGGTCTGTTCCCCACGGATCAGCCTGACAAGGTGGGGCTGGTTGAGTTTGATCAAGATGGTGTCGTCTCTGGCATCTATGAAAAGTCGAACCTCACCCATTTGCCCTATATGTGGGCCATTGCTGTGTGGCGGCCTAGCTTTACGGAGTTTCTCCACCAGTTTGTTGAGACGAAACGTCAGGCGCTGATTGGCGATCAGTCTCCGATGCTGCTCAAAGAGATGCCAGACTATGCTGAAACGCCAATTGGGGATGTGATTGTGAGTGCGATCGCAAATAACCTACGGGTAGAGGCTGTTCCTTTTGAAACTGGCCATTACCTCGATATTGGTACCCCCGAAAATCTGATCAATGCCGTATACCATTACGGCAAGCCCTAAACCTCAGATAATATGGCCATTGATTGCATCACCATAGAACAGTACCTTCACGAACACATTCCCATGTCTAAAGCGATGGCGGTAGCTGTTGCCTCCATCAATGACAGCGGTGTTCTGCTATCGGCACCCTTAGCGCCCAATATCAATCACCGTAATACGGTATTTGGTGGCAGTATTTCGACCTTAGCAATTCTTTCTGCCTGGACGTTTGTCCATGTGCAGTTGAAGACATTGAATATACCCAGTCGTATTGTTATTCAAAGCAATAGCCTGGAATATACAAATCCTGCTACAGGAGATGTCCAGGCCCGTTGTTTCGCACCTGATTCTAATGTCTGGCAGTGCTTTATCAATACACTGACTAAACGTCGAAAAGGGCGCATAAGCCTCTCCTCTGAAGTTTATTCAAATGGAGTACTTGTCGGTCAGTTTCAAGGTAAATATGTTGCTCTAAAATTAAACGATTGAGCCTCAACACATATGTTGTACCTGTATGTGTTACCTGGTGAAACAGATGTCTTGTAAAGGGCTGGCACAAGGCACAGCCCCTACATCAGGTACTCTGCTAAACTGTTGTCAAGGCTGCATTTAGCGTCTGACTAGGGCGCATGGCCTGGCTAGTTTTCTCTGCATCTGCCAGATAGTAACCGCCAATATCCATGGATGTCCCTTGAGCGGCATTGAGTTCACCAACAATTTTGTCTTCGTTTTCCCTCAGGTGCTGCGCTAGCTTGGCAAATTTAGCTTTGAGCTCTAAATTTTTCTCTTGTTCAGCCAAAGCCTGGGCCCAGTACATGGCCAGGTAAAAATGACTGCCGCGATTATCTAACTCATGGACTTTACGGGAAGGGGTCTTAGCATTTTGCAAATATTGACTATTGGCTTTGTTCAGGGTTTCAGCCAAGATCAAGGCGTTTTCATTATTGGTTTTATGCCCCACATCCTCCAGGGTCACCGCCAAGGCTAGAAATTCCCCCAGTGAGTCCCACCGCAAATGTCCTTCACTAATAAACTGTTGTACATGCTTGGGGGCAGAACCACCCGCCCCCGTCTCAAACAAACCACCGCCTGCTAACAATGGCACAATGGAGAGCATTTTTGCGCTGGTACCCAGCTCAAGAATTGGGAAGAGATCGGTTAGATAATCACGCAGGACGTTTCCGGTGACTGAGATAACATTTTTGCCAATCTTGATCTGCTCACAGGTGAAACGCATGGCGTCCGCAGGTGGCAAAATCTTGATGTCCAGACCTGTGGTGTCGTGGTTGGGGAGATACTGTTTCACCTTTTTAAGGATATTTGCATCATGGGCACGATGTTCGTCTAGCCAGAAGACGGTAGGTGCACCGGTTGCTCTGGCACGACTAACGGCAAGTTTTACCCAGTCTTGAATGGGAATATCTTTGGTTTGGCACATGCGCCAGATATCACCCTTTTCGACGCCATGCTCCATCAGCGTCTGCCCATCGGCACTTACCACGCGCACGATGCCATGGGCAGGAATCTCAAATGTTTTGTCGTGGGAACCATATTCTTCAGCTTTCTGTGCCATCAGACCCACATTGGCGACGTTACCCATGGTGGTCACATCAAAGGCTCCATTTTCTTGGCAGAAGCTAATGCACTCCTGGTACATGGTGGCATAGCACCGATCGGGGATGATGGCCTTAGTATCATGAAGCTGGCCATCCGTCCCCCACATTTGGCCAGAGGAACGAATGGCAGCTGCCATAGATGCATCGATGATCACGTCGCTGGGCACATGGAGATTGGTAATGCCTTTGTCGGAGTTGACCATGGCGAGATCAGGTCGCTTGCCATAGGTTGCTTGTAAATCGGCTTCAATGGCAGCACGTTGATCATCGGGCAATGTTTTAATCTTGGCGTATACATCACCCAGGCCATTGTTGGGGTTGACACCCAGTTGGGCAAAGGTGTCAGCATACTTTTCAAATACGTCTTTAAAGTAAACGGTGACAGCATGGCCAAACAAAATGGGGTCAGAGACTTTCATCATGGTTGCTTTCACATGGAGAGAAAGCAGAATGTTCTCTTTTTGAGCACTATCAATCTCTTTTTCATAAAAAGCCCGCAGCGCTTTAATGCTCATCACAGCTGCGTCAATCACCTCCCCTGACAGGACAGTCATTTTCTCTTTTAAGACTGTGATGTCACCATTTTCAGTAACTAGCTCAATGCTGATGCTGTCGGCATCTTGAATGACAACGGATTTCTCACTGCCATAAAAATCTTCACTGTCCATGTGGGCCACATGGGATTTAGAATCCAATGCCCATGCGCCAACTCGGTGAGGATTTTTCTGGGCATATTGTTTCACGGCTGCTGCCACCCGCCGGTCCGAATTACCTTCCCGCAAAACAGGATTCACCGCGCTGCCTAACACTTTGGCATAGCGAGATTTAATCTCAGCTTCGGCCTCATTTTTGGGCTCGGCAGGATAGTCGGGAACGTTATATCCCTTGTCTTGTAGTTCCTTAATGGCTGCCGTTAGCTGTGGGATAGAAGCACTGATATTAGGTAGCTTGATAATATTGGCTTCCGGTGTTTTGGCCAGGGCACCCAGTTCAGTCAGGGCATCGGGTAAACGTTGGGCTTCTGTCAAGGTTTCTGGAAAATTGGCAATGATCCGCCCCGCCAGAGAAATGTCACTGGTTTCTACAATGACGTTGGCGGCTTGGGTAAAGGCTTGGATGATGGGTAGTAAGGAATAGGTGGCCAGTGCCGGGGCTTCATCAGTCAGGGTGTAAATAATTTTTGCTGTGGGGTGGCTCATGTTTTTCCTACTACCTGCGTGGGTTTGGGGTTGTCGCCACGTTAATGACATCAACGCACGGCAACTCCAAGGCTCTATTTTGGCATTGAGAGTAATCTCAGCCAAGGGAGAGCCTAAGGTAATTTAGGATTTGTGTGATGTAATACTGACCTAAACGCCAGTGCCAGCGGGTACGGCCATCCGCTGTGGATGCAGAGACTCACCCACTTGAGTGGCGCTGTATAGACGGTTTAAGGCCTGCATGTAGGCGTCGGCTGAGGCCACCACAATGTCCGTATTCGCTGCATGACCCGAGTAAATGTGCTGGTTATGGCGCAGCCGAATGGTCACTTCACCCATGGCGTCAATGCCGGCGGTCACTGACTGGACGGAGTATTCGATCAGGTCGTTGGGAATATCAACCACCCGATTGATGGCTTTGTACACGGCATCGACGGGACCCGTGCCGATGGCGGCATCCATTAATTCTTCGCCATTGGGGGTGAGGATAGTGACTGTGGCGGTAGGTCGAGCGCTGCTACCACAGGAAACCTGGACAAGTTCAAGTTTGAAGTGCTCAACCACCTGTTGGGTTTCGTCATTGACGATGGCTTCCAGGTCGCGATCGCTAATTTCCTTTTTCTTATCCGCCAGCTCCTTAAACCGCAAAAATGCCTTGTTTAAATCCTGGTCTGATAGCTCATAGCCCAGTTCCTGCAGGCGGGTGCGGAACGCATTACGGCCTGAGTGCTTACCTAGCACGATCAGATTATCGTTGAGACCGATGGTTTGGGCGTCCATGATCTCATAGGTGAGCTTATTCTTCAGAACGCCGTCCTGGTGAATGCCGGACTCATGGGCAAAGGCATTGGCCCCGACAATGGCCTTATTAGGCTGCACTAGCATGCCAGTGACGCTGGAGATCAACCGGGAGGTCTTGTAAATTTCCTGGGTGTTGATATGGGTCAGGGGCGCTTCCGAGTCAGCGGGACGACCAAAGAAAGGATTAAAGTACTGCCGACGCACATGCATGGCCATCACTAGCTCTTCGAGGGCGGCGTTACCCGCCCGCTCACCGATGCCGTTAATGGTGCACTCTAGCTGGCGCGCGCCGTTTTTGACGGCTTCTAAAAAGTTGGCCACAGCCAAACCCAGATCGTTGTGGCCGTGCACAGAAATAACCGCCTGGTCCACGTTGGGTACGTTTTCGGCAATGCCTTTGATTAAGCCGCCAAACTCACTGGGGGTGAGGTAGCCAACGGTGTCAGGAATGTTGATGGTGGTGGCTCCGGCTGCGATCGCAACCTCCAACACCTGGTACAAAAATTCTGGCTCTGAGCGACCCGCATCCTCTGGCGAAAACTCCACATCGTCCGTAAAGCCCTTGGCAAAGCGCACCATCTCATCGGTGATGGCTAGCACCTCATCCCGCGATTTCTTGAGCTTATATTTCATGTGGATATCGGACGTGGCAATAAAGGTATGGATACGACCTTTATTGGCAGGCTCAATTGCCCGAGCAGCGGCTTCGATATCCTGTTTAGTCGCCCGAGCTAAGCCACAGATAGTTGGTCCATCAACGGTTCCCACTTCCTGGGCAATGCGCTGCACCGCCTCAAAATCACCAGGACTTGCGTAGGGAAACCCTGCCTCAATGATGTCTACACCGAGCCGAGCCAGCTGACGAGCCACCGCTAGCTTTTCTTCGACATTCATGGTCGCGCCAGGAGATTGCTCCCCATCCCGTAGGGTAGTGTCAAAAATTAAGACTCGATCAGGCTGTGTACTCATTGCAGGTTACCGCTATGTAGAGGCTTACTATATATAGCTTTGGCTAGCTATGACCTAGCGCCTTTACCCCGATACTGAAGTAAAGGCTAACGAACTATTACCAGCCACGTTTTATTGTAATCGCTAACCCATAGTTATTTCGCCTTAGCAAGCTTTGGGGACTAGGGAGTGGAGAATTACAAACCTTCAAAAAATAGAAAAATTCTAGCTTTGACGCTCCCTCTGCAACTTGAGCAACATCCGATCAATAGCTTCAATCATGGCCTCAGGCTGATCAACCCAAACAAAGTGACTACTACTCTGGGCGGGCAAGCTGAGGCTTTGGGTTGAAAGTCTCATGAGATTGTGATGCATCTGGGTCCAGAGATGATCCGCAGTTTCCAGGGGCAAGGGTTTGACGAGTGGTGCTGGCGTAAAGAAGTGGCTGGCCTTGATATTAATGACGGGTAAGGACCCCAAATTTCCTGTTTTACGTAGCTGTTCATGGCTGGCATTGAGGCTGATCATTTCGCGGGCCATGGTAAACCAATGTTTGGGGCGTACAAAGGAACGTAGAACAGGGGCTAATTGCTCCTGACTGTACTGTCTGAGTCGAGGGCTAATCACCTGGAACAGTCCCAACTGCTGCATAATCCGAATAAATCCCAGGGCGGACCCTACCACCGACATCAAAAAGCCCGCCGTAAAAACAGCTTTCATCAGCTTTAGGCTGCCAGGTAGTCTGGCCATGCCGTCTTCATGGAGACCATCGGTCAAAATCAATCCGGCCACATTGTCGGGGTAAGTATGGGCATAAAGACGCATGGTGTAGCTAGCCAACGAGTCCCCAACCAGCACATAGGGGGGACGAATATCCGCTTGGCGCATTAAGGCTTCAAATTCCTGCATCATTTCGTTGCTGTTGCGTGGATTGGGGCTGTTAGAACTCCAGCCATAACCGGCGCGGTCATAAATGCAGACATCAGCAAATTCAGCAATTTCGTCAATTAGCAGATAACCTTCTACCCCCCCCAGACTGTGATCCAAAATTACCGTCGGTTGATGAGGCCGTGGTCGTCCCCGACGATACAGGTGGAGCTGGCAATCTCCAATGTCATAAACCTTCCCTGGCGGCGGCGTTTGAGCTTCTTGGCGACAACACCAGATATGGTACGCCGTTGTGCAAATGAGGATGAGGTTACGTAGCCACATAGGTTAGAAGGGGAGCAGGGGAGAGTTGTTGGTTATTGGTTATTGGTTATTGGTTATTCGTTGGGAACCTTGGGTGCGAGTCGTCTTTCAGTGCGTACTAGATAGTTCAACGAACCAATAACTGGGAACTCATAACTCATAACTCATAATTCTTATAACCCTTTGCTAGCATCAAACCGACACTACTTTAACGAAGGGCTGCATGTTAACGCCAAATCTTATTTCCCGCCAGGGTGAAATTGTGGAGGTGTTTTTACGCCACGGTTGGGATTATATGCGGCGTTTGCTGGTGGGTAAGGCTTCAGAAGAACCCGATATTCCGCCCCCGGCAGTGTTGCGAAATATTTTGACGGATTTAGGACCGGTTTATATCAAGTTTGGGCAGTTGCTGAGTACACGCCCTGACCTGGTGCCACCAGCTTATATCGAAGCGCTAAGCGCTTTGCAATCGACGGTGCCGCCCGTAGATGCAGCGACAATTCGGGTGTTTCTTAAGGAACAATTAGATCCAGATGTGGTGTTTTCAGAGGTGGATTATGGTGCGATCGCATCCGGTTCCATCGGCCAGGTCCATCGAGCCGTGCTCAAAAACGGTCAGCCCGTCGCCCTAAAAATCCAGCGTCCTGGTATCGATATCCAGGTACGGCGAGACATGGCGCTGATTCGGGATATCGCCAAGCTGGTGTCTACCACCCAGTTTGGTCAGCGCTACAACGTGGTTGCCCTGGCCGATGAATTTAGCAGTGCCCTCAATGCCGAGCTGGACTTTACAACGGAGGCCACCTACACCGATCAGCTGCGTCAAAACCTGGCTAAAGGTCGCTGGTTTGACACCCATCAGCTGGCCATCCCAGAAATTATCTGGCCCTTGACCACGCCCAAAGTACTCGTGATGCAATGGCTGGATGGGCAGCCCATTCTATCAGCTGCCATCGGTACCCATCCAGCACCATCAGAAATTCGTAACCTCCTCAGTCGGCTACTGTTTCGCGCCTTTTTCCAACAGTATTTTATCGATGGTTTCTTCCATGCCGACCCCCACCCGGGCAATATTTTTTATCTCAGCGATGGTCGCATTGCCCTCCTAGACTGTGGCATGATGGGTCGCTTAGATCCGCGTACGCGCACGACGTTGACCGAGATGGTATTAGCCGTGGTTAGTTCCGACGCCCAACGGTGTGCTCAGCTCACGTTGCAATTGGCAGAGCCGCTCCAGGATGTCGATTTAGCGAAGCTAGAATTTGACTACAGCCGCTTATTAGCCCGCTACTATGGCTTATCTCTGCAAAGCTTCAATACAGCGGCAGCCTTTGCCGAAATTTTAGAAGCAGGGACCCGTAATCATTTGCGTTGGCCCGCCAATATAGGTCTATTTACCAAGTCCCTGGCCAACTTAGAAGGCGTTGCCCGTCAGTTTAATCCTCAAATTAATCTGATTGCTGAGATTCGACCATTAATGGTCGATCTGTTCCGCCAGCAGCTGATTGGAGATGACCCCCTGCAAGCATTACTGCGAACGGGGCTAGAATTTCGTAACCTGTCCCTGTCCGCACCGCGTCAGTTTGGTTTCCTGCTCGATCGCTTAAGCGAGGAGACCCTGACTTGGAATGTCAATATCAAAGACCTCACTAACGTGCAGCGAAGTATCGAGCAAGCGGCCAACCGTCGTTCGTTTAGTACAGTAGTTGCCGCCCTGATTATTGGTGCTGCCATTATTTCCAGCAATCAAACCAATGTGCAGCTGCAATGGTTGAGTACCAGCCTCTTTGCCGCTGCCACCCTGCTGGGTATTTGGTTAATTATTAGTATTCTTCGCTCAGGTCGCTGGCGATAATAGTGATCCCCTGCTTAGGCTAAATCAGTTCACCACTGCTCTCAGTAGGATAATTTTTTACCACAATAAAGCTTACCGGAGGCTACAGTGTTTATAGGTAGAGCATTTACACTGGTGACGACTGACTAAGGGACACCCTGGATATGGAAGGTTTATAGCCATCTATCTTGGCTTAGCATTTTCTTTAGCCATATTCTAGGTTTGGGCATAGATAGATATAGGACCGCCCCACTTCACCACTATTCCTTAACTACTTTCAAGACTGTTTTTTACACCACACCCGCGTGACCGTTCTCATTTTTGATTTTGACGGTACGATCGCTGACACATTGGAGACGATCGTTACTATTACTAACCGCTTGGCAGGCCACTATGGCTATCCGCAAACGACACCGGAGCGACTGAAATATCTGCGTGCCTTGAGTACAGCTGAGCTATTAGCGCAATCCAATGTGCCCCTGTTTCAAGTGCCGTTTCTGATGCGTCGGGTCAGACGCGAGCTGAATCAAGACATTGACTCGATTCACATCTTCCAGCATTTGAGTGATGTCTTAAGGGCGCTACAAGGGGATGGTCACACCATTATGATTGCCAGTTCCAATGCGCCTTCAACCATTCGACCATTTTTAGAACGTCACGGTTTAAGCCAGGTGTTCAGTCAGGTCTATGGCAACATTGGCCTGCTGGGTAAGGCCCGCAGCCTACGCCGTATCATGCGTCGTCATCGCCTAACATCTGAGGAGATCCTCTACGTGGGTGATGAAACACGCGATATTGAAGCCGCCCATTGCCAAGGGGTGGCGGTGGCGGCTGTGAGTTGGGGATTTAGCGATCGCACCGCCCTTGAAGCCCAGGGACCCACGTTTCTAATCGATACCCCAGAGGATCTATATCGAGCAGTTGGTGAGTTCCATAGAAGTCAGCGACGATTGTTCTTTATGGGTTCCAAGCGGGGTGAGAGAGCAGAAACTCCATCATACGTACCCCACGTAGCTGATTAGAAAGTGGCAAATGCCCAACGGGAGCTGACAAATCCCAGACAAACTCACCCGGATAGCGAGTCCAAATATTGTCAGACTTCCAAGCTAGCTTTTCCCAAAGCCGGTTCCAATCCTGGTTGAGACCGAGCCACAGCTCTCGTTGCTTAGAGAAACCGAACCGATCTTCTGAATACACGCGCCACAGCTGATCAATGGTGTGTAGATCAACCACAGGAAAGCTATCTACCTCAGTAAAATAAACCCACTTCCGCTGCACAGCAGCCGGACCAGCCAGTTCACAGAGCTTTTGTAACGTTAAGCGGTCCGCTTCTTCAAATTCTTGGGCAATCAACAATGCTTGCAATGGCTGATAGTCGACCCCCTTGTCAGAGATTGCTGGCACAACACCATTGGGATAGGCTTCCGCTAAAAAGGTTTGGGCTGCAACGGAATCACTAGTGCTGAGTACCTGATAGGTTTTACCAGTAGCGACCGAGGGTTCGCTAGCCTCTTTGAGGAAGCCCATGAGGACGGCAACGCCAGAGTCACCAGCACTGATTAATTCTGTGACGGCACTTAACTGGCGCTTTAAGTTATTAGAGCGGAGTTGTTCGGCAAGCTTAGCCGTTTTGTCATCGTCCATCGGAATAACCGTTGGAGAATCAGCGGATGCATTAGTCATGTTGGGGCATCTACAACACCAGACTCTGGCGTTGTTTTAAGCGTTTTTTATAATGAGCCAAATCTCAGGCTACCTCACAATGTCTTAGCAGCACAAGATAAAACAGGTTAGTTATAACTATTTATTTGGATTCGTCAGAAGCGGGTCGATAGCCATTTTCAAAGGCATAGCGAATTAGCTGGGAGCGATTTTCCAACGATAGCTTGCTCAAGATATTGCTCAGGTGAGTTTGGACGGTCCTGGGGCTGATGAACAAATGTTCACCGATCTGTTTATTGGTAAAGCCCTGAATAACTTCCCAAAATACCTTTTCTTCGGCAGGGGTTAACGGCAGAGGTTCTGGCGGCGGTGGTTGAGCTGACTCTGGCGCTGGCATCTGCTGTACCAGACGAATAATTTCAGCATGCATGCGCCGAGAACGTTCCAGCTGAGCATCAATTTTGGCAATCAGCTCCTTAGGATGGAAAGGCTTAACGATGTAGTCATCGGCACCTTTGGAGTGGCCCTGAATCCGGTCATCTAATTCACCACGGCCCGATAGGAAAATAAAGGGAACGAGTTGACCCGAACGAATTTCCCTGAGCTTGGTACAGAACTCATAGCCATCCATCTCAGGCATCATCACATCTGAGACAACGAGGTCGGGTTGGTCTTGTTCAAATAAAGCTAGTCCTTCCGTGCCAGAGGATGCATGGCTCACTTGAAAGCCTCGCTCTCGCAGATAGCGGGTCAACGCAGACCGTAGTGTAATGTCATCATCAACAATAAGGATTTTTTTCATCCTGATGTCAGCTGCCTCAGAATACTTGCTAAACTTTTGAACCGAACGCCATGGGCATGTATAGCGCAACTTTATTTTATCAATCCTACAACTCCGAAACTGGATTACATGTCCTGCATTACAGATACGCCATACTTTTGCAATGAAACTTGTTTTGGATCAACCCACGGCAAAGAAGCGCTTATAAACGATTCTAAAAAAGATGACCTTATAGATTGTTAGTTAAGCTACGCATATCTATTACGGTCAATATGATGCCCAAAAGTTCTAGAATGTGCTGCGGTTATGGCTCAGGATTAAGATTCTCTAAGTGTTAAATAGGACCTGTATTCCCAAGTTTAGATGTTGTGATGCTTTTTGGATTGGATGCCGTTTTTATTAAAGCGATTGTTCCGTTATCTTTGGTTGCCTGGTACAGTGTCGACACCAATACGAAACTTGGGTATAAAGCAGGGTATGGCTTCGCTCGGGGTGATATATAGGTGGCATATAAAAGGTTCCTGTCGTCGGTGAAGCATAAATAAGAGGGAGCAACATGGGTGAGTCTGATAGCCAGGGCAGGAATGACCCACTACTGCAATCACTGGATGATGACTTTCAAGCATTGCAGCGGCACTTCGCTGATCAACTGGCTAAAGATATTGAATATTTGCAGTCGGAAAAGCAGCGCCTGATGAGCGATCTGGATGCGCTGCGTGTAGAGTACGACCAGCTTTATATTGACTATCAATCTCTTAAGAATGAGTCAGAGGTTGCCCTATCTACGCGAGAGTTGTCTCAGCAAAATGCCTGGGCTAAACGACTGGCTCGTGTACTCGCTCAAAACCTCCGCGATGATCTCCATGCCTATGTGACTAACTCATCAGAATTACCCAATCCCAGCCAAGACTGGCTGCATGCTTTGGATGACACGCTCAATCGCAGTGTCAGAGCGCTACAGCAAGATCTCAGCAGCTATCAGAGCGCCATTGCTCAGCAGCTGACACGTATGCAAGCTATGGAGCAGCAAGGGGAAGTCATTCTAGAGAGTCTGGTGGCGCGTATTAGCGATCAGTTGGGCAATTATCAGTTGGGGCAAGCGCCAACCCGTGCCGGTACTACACTCCCGAGTGGGTTAGATAATCGCCCCCTGAGGGATGGCAGTGATGTTGTTGGGGGGCGTGCCTATGTAGAGCGTCCTCGCCTTGATCAGGTGGCCGGTGCTACCCGTCGAGTGGTGCCATCCTACGATGGCCAGACTATTGGCCCTGCTCCCGTTTTGGTGGATGAACCAAAGCGCGATCGCACCTTAAAAAAAGGCATGGTGCTCTGTGGGATCGCCACCCTCGGCTTTAGCGCAATAACGGTGCTAGTGGGGGCACTGAGTTTGGGGGCCAATGCGTTTGACCTGGTGTTGACCGGTCTTGACACCTTTAATTTCTTCAATGCCAACACCCTGCTATGGCTACAGTTAGTCATCTTGATACCGATTTTGGCCCTGTTAGCCCCCCAACTATATCGCTCAGTTTGGCGTGATGTTGGTCAATCAATCCGCTCAAGGCCACGACTTTTTGCCCTGGTTGGCGGCGGTGTCTTTTACTTTTTTGCCCAAGTTTTTTTGTTTCAAGCAGCGGCGACCTTGGGGCCAGCAGTGGCAGCGCCACTGTTGTTTTCCTATCCACTATTGGCAGTACCGCTGTTGTGGTGGCTTAATGGCGATCGCCCCAATTTGTTGAGAAGCGTGGTGATGTTGGCCATTGCCATGGGTGTGGTGTTAATTCTGCGTCCTTTAACGCTGGCTAATGCCGGTCCGGCCCTATTGTCGGCAGTCGCTTTTTCTTTGTATGTAGTTACCAATAGCCTCAACAGTCGCCAGAGCCACCCCATCTCGGCTGGCCTGATCCAGCACTGCATCATGGCTATCCTGAGCAGCATTATTCTATTAATACGCCCTATGGCCGTGACTCAAGATCTCACCGGTCAGTTTGTGCTAGGTGGTTTGGCCTTAGGTTTGGTGGCTGGTGTTAGTTACTTTTTCCACTACACGGGCTTAAGGCTCGTGGGGGGTTTACGGACAGCCCTAGTCGCTGCGGCTACCCCGATTGTGACTGCCCTGCTGGCGATATTCACGCTCATTAACCAGCCTTCTCTACAGATAATTCAGTGGCCTGGCATTATTCTTATTACCCTTGGCGGCATGACATTAGCGTTGGATCGGCTAAGTCGACAGTAATTGTTTACAGACAGTAATTGCCTACAATTGTCTACAGCAATTGCCTGCAGATAACTACTAAGCAAATTTCTAAGCAAATTTAGATAAAATTTAGACAACGGAGAGAGAGGGATTCGAACCCTCGAATGAGTCACCCCATTACAGCATTTCCAGTGCTGCGCCTTCGACCACTCGGCCATCTCTCCAGGGATATTTTGGCCACGAGGATTAATTCCTTGTAGCCAAAATATACTAACAGAAAGTGGGACGTATTTCATGGGACGATTGCAAGGCACCGCTTCTTTTTTTGTTCAATGACCCAAACTCACAATATTTCTATCCATCACCGTCAGAAAAATTGCCATTACACAGCGCAAGTGCCTGACGATCACTACATCTTACATACAGCAGAAAATCAGGGTGTGGATCTCCCCTTTTCCTGTCGGAATGGCGCTTGCACTACCTGTGCTGTGCGAATCTTGTCCGGGGAAGTGGATCAGCCAGAAGCCATGGGCCTATCTCCCGCTTTGCGAGAAAAAGGGTATGCCCTTCTCTGTGTCAGCTATCCTCGTACCGACCTAGAGGTTGAAACCCAAGACGAAGACGAAGTCTATGAGCAGCAGTTTGGCCGTTACTTTGGCAAAGGTAAGGTGCGGGTTGGCTTGCCATTAGACGATGATTAGCGAAGACGGACATCGCTGCCTTTATCGATTCCCAAGAGCCGCATTAGAGCATCAGAGCCCGACCCCATAATTCCTAAAACCACCCATGAGCACTACCCCTGCCCCCGAAGACTTGCGGCGTTTTCTCGATGTCGCCACCGAAGCAGCCATGGCTGGTGGTGCTGTTTTGCAGAAATATTGGGGCAATCTGTCATCGGTCCAAGAAAAAGGACGGTCCGGCGATCTGGTGACTGAAGCAGATCGGGCGTCTGAAGTAGACGTACTGAACGTGATCAAACGTCATTTTCCTGACCATGCCATTTTGGCCGAAGAGTCTGGTCAACTTGGGCAGTGTGATAATCGTTTTCTCTGGGCCATTGATCCGCTAGATGGTACCACCAACTATGCCCATCAATACCCTCTGTGTGCGGTTTCCATTGGTTTGCTGGTGGCTGGGGTGCCCACGGTGGGTGTGGTATATAACCCAATTCTGAATGACCTCTATCGGGCCGCCAAAGGATTGGGTGCGACCCACAATCGTCAGCCCATGCAAGTATCGGCGACGGCTCAGCTGTCAGACAGTTTATTGGTGACCGGATTTGCCTACGATCGTAGAGAAACTAGTGACAATAACTATGCGGAATTCTGTCACTTAACCCATCTCACCCAGGGTGTGCGTCGAGGAGGGTCGGCATCCATTGATTTGGCCCATGTGGCCTGTGGGTGTTTGGATGGCTATTGGGAGCGGGGGTTATCTCCCTGGGACCTGGCAGCAGGCGCTGTCCTAGTGGAAGAAGCGGGTGGACAATTAAGTGCCTATGATGGCAGTCCCTTTGATATTTATTCCGGTCGATTGGTGGCTACCAATGGCCCGTTGCACCAGCTGATTGTTCAGGAATTGGCCAAGGTACAGCCACTGCCGCAGTTTAAGCCAGCATAATGCCTTCATATTTCTAATCTTCATATTTATGAGTTTTTCTAGACACAATCTGCATATGTTTGGCGTCAATCCCATCACAGGTATTAAATGCCAAGACGAATAAACTAAAATAAGTTGTCACAAACAGCGATCGCAAAGATGCAGGTAAACCGCGGACTATTCAAATTAGATCTAGTCGACCACCACGCAATTTTAGGGGTGCCTCTAGATGCTGATGCGAAGCAGGTGAGAAAGCGTTATCTCAAGATTGCGCGTAAGCTACACCCCGATAGTTTGCGAACTGCCACTGACGAACAGAAGCAGCAGGCTAGCGAATTGTTATCTAAGCTGGTCAACCCAGCCTATGAGGTCCTCAGTCAAGAAAAGTCCTCAGTGGAACATAAGGTGAGTTTGAAACTCAAGGGGCAGCAGCTTCAATCTCAGCCGTCTTTGCTGGCACTTTCCACAGATCACCTTAAGAAAGTTGCCAGTAGTAACAATATTGAATATGCCTATAGTAATGCTCTAAAACCGTTGGCTCTTGAACAGTATGAGTCCCTGGAGGATGTCGTTGATGCCATCGGTGAGATTAGCGAACTCAACGCTATTTATGTAATGCGCCAGGGGGGGGCTCCTGGTCAAATTGAGGCGGGTAAAGACCCCCAGCCCCCCACCCAAGAGGGTGGAGTGGCTGCCAACGATGAAAGCTCAGTAACGGTGATGTCTTCCCGTGAGCGTCGTGCCCAGCTGATTGAAAGCTTTATCAACCGGGCGAAGGAGTTTGAGTATAAGGGAAATTTCTCAAGGGCAATCATTGAGTTGAGAGAAGCCGTTAAAGCCCATCCTCAAAATCCCAAATGCCATGCTGAGCTAGGACGAATGTACATGCGTAGTAAGCAACTCACAATGGCCGGTATCCACGCTAAACGAGCGCTAGAGTTAGAACCCGATAACGAGATGGCCGCCGATGTGAAAAAGAAACTAGATACCTACAATAGGCGAAATCCTCCCCCGGATGCTCCTTCGACTGGTAAGCGCCCCAGTAAGGGACCTAAAAAGCCCAGTGGTGGCAGTGGCCTGTTTGGTGGTTTGTTTGGCGGCAAGAAACGTAAGTAGTTTGGAGCGCTAGTCTGTCATCCCCTTAAAGCTTTAAGCTGGTATAGCACTCAGAAACCGCAGCTAGTAAAGCTATGACCTACCAACCCCCCACGGGTGGACGCGATCTCTTCCCGGTAGATGTAGCGCAAAAGCGCTGGATTGAAGATCGTATTGAGGCCGTTTTTCAACGGTGGAGCTATCAACGGATTATTACGTCGACCGTTGAAAGCATGGATACACTGATGGCGGGCGGTGCGATTCAACAGTCTGAAGTGATCGAGCTCAACAGTCGAGGTGAACGATTGGGATTGCGACCTGAGCTTACAGCGTCGATTGCTCGGGCTGCAGTTACCCGCATTAGTAACTACCCCCAGCGGCTTTATTACCATGCCAATGTGTTTCGACGGTCGTCCACGGGTAGCCAGGGCGGGCAGCACGAGGCTTACCAGGCGGGGGTAGAGTTGTTGGGCGCGAGCGGCTCCCTGGCCGATGTAGAAGTCTTGCTGATTATGGCCGATTGCCTGAAGGCATTAGGGCTGGAGCATTGGCATTTGTTATTAAGTGAAGCGAGTTTAACCAGCTCGTTGCTAGAGCCGTTTCCGCCTGGGGTGCGGCAGCAGGTGAAGGTGGCGATCGCAAATCTAGACCGGGTCACCTTAGAAACCCTATCTCTATCCAATGATCTGAAGGCATTAGCCCTCAATATCATGGATTTACGCGGGGAGCCCCGTTCAGTGCTGACTAAAGTTAGCCAGCTTGATCTCAGCGCTCAGCAACGACAGAGCGTCAGCTCTCTAAAGAATCTGATTGACCTGTTGGAAAACACCCTAGAGAATCCGCCTCGGCTCGTGCTCGATCTGAGCCTAATGCAAACCTTTGAATACTACACAGGTGTTGTATTTGAAGCGGTGGTCCGCACCGAGCATACCTGTGAAGTGGTAGGTCAGGGGGGTCGCTATGATAACTTACTGAGCCTCTTCCACCCTGACCACAAGTCCTATCCAGGTGTGGGCTTTGTGCTCAATGGTGAAACCCTACAACAGATTCTGCAACCACACTTACCCGCTGTAGTGGCCGAGAGTGAGTGGCTAGTGGTTCCCATTAACCACTCAGCTGCCGCAGCTGCCATTACCCATGCCCAAACCCTGCGGCAGACAGATACCCTTACCCGAGTAGAGCTGAGCCTGGATCCATCCCTACCCGAGGATCAGCTACGTCAATTTGCTACCGAATGTAGAGTTGCCAATATTGCATGGGTATCAGCTCAAGGGGATGTCAAGGTAGAGAAGTTGACCGATTAACCCTAACTCACCCAGCACTCAGTCCAATCGCCCTTTAAGATAAACAAATGTAACTATTTATCCGTAGATCCTTCAAGTCTGTTGCCTGGATGGATGTACGTTTTTAAGAACAATTATTCCAAGGAGCGCCGTGGCCCATTCTATTGTTACTGACGTTTGTGAAGGCGTTGCTGATTGTGTTGATGCCTGCCCTGTAGCCTGTATTCACGAGGGTCCCAAGAAAAATAAGAAAGGGACTGACTGGTACTGGATCGACTTCGATGTGTGCATTGATTGTGGTATCTGTCTGCAGGTTTGCCCCGTAGAAGGCGCGATATTACCTGAAGAAAAACCTGATTTACAGAAAACCCCGGTTTAATTTGAGCTAATGTAGGCTCAGTTTAAAAAACGAAGGCGTTTATGATGCGGAAACCTCTGTATCATGGACGTTTTAGTTGGTTTAGTACTTGTGTTCGATTTGGACCTGTGCTAAAAATACCTGGAAGTATTGATTTCTCTTGCTATGAACAAAGGTGAACTGTTAGATACTGTGGCTGAAAAGGCCGGTGTTTCAAAGAAGGTTGCAGATGCTGTTGTATCCGCAACCATTGATTCCATTATGGAGGCTGTTTCCGGCGGTGATAAGGTGACCCTAGTGGGGTTCGGTAGCTTTGAACCTCGCGATCGCAAACAGCGGGAAGGTCGCAATCCCAAGACTGGTGAAACTATGACCATCCCCGCGACAACAGTACCTGCCTTCTCTGCAGGTAAAGCATTCAAGGAAAAAGTTGCTGCCTAAGATAGAAAAATCCGATTCAGGTCAAAGGCTGTAGTCTGAGACCAAAGCTTCAGTTAAAACGGTGTAGCTATTAAAGCTATACCGTTTTATTTTGGCTAAAACTCTCTTCAGCCATGGGCTGCGCATATAGCTATTGCTATTTATAGCGTTCAGCAATACCCGATGTTGTGAACTATGGGTACCAATCCATAAATTCTGAGCCAGCATTCAGAGAGCTACTAGATTGAGCACAGTAGAAAGAAATGCTTAAGCTTGATTCTCATTCATATCAAGTTGTTATGTTTTGACGCTTTATGGGCATTTTGGGACGAACTGGGGTAGCCAGTGTTGCTGTCCTAGTTTGTGAATCTGATATGAGTTCGGAGTGCACTATCCGTATGCAGCATCTAGAGTACGTTCAAGTGTTCCAGGACAATAGACCCATAGCAGCAGGGGTAAAATTACCGTCAGGTCAGTTTGCCCTCAGCTGGTTTGGTCTTTGTCATAGTCATGGGGTGTTTCCTAGCTTTGAAATCTTTAAGGCAATGCAGGATAAACGTCCTGGGCGAACTGTTGAAACAATGGATGCCCCTTTAACCACAGCCGGCTATGCGAGAACGTTCTATCTACAGCGTAATGAAGACTGGAGCGGTATCAGTGGTACAGGCTTAGTGGCTGTAGGGTTTGAGTTTGATCGTTGGGTGATGCTCCACTGGCTTGACCCCCACGGCTCTACATTTTGGTATGAGAGTGTTGCCATGGTAGAGCGCGTTCATGGTCACGAAGGGCGAACAGTCATTGCCCGATGCTTAACTCCCAGCATGAGCCACGCCCGATAATGTTTGTCGCCACCTCTCCGCACTGCCCCCGCTCTGTGATACCTGCGCTCCTGTATATCGCGACTATTACTCCTCCACAGGGGGCATGGCAACAAAGCCAAGAATAGTCTCGGAAAGCTTGTCAGCCATTACCAGAAGGCCTTGATCATCAGGGCGTACCATCCCTTCCCAATGTCTACTGTCTTGACTTAGCTCAAGTTGAATAGGGGCATTGTTGATAAAAGTAATGCCATTCTCTCACCGTAGACAAACTCTACGAATCGTTGAGGAATTTCTGTGACAGGTTGTTCTGGGCCAGTTAGAAGAACTTCTGTAGAGACCTAATATCCTTGCTTAACCTTATGGCTAATCAGAATACTCACTGTAGTGAGTCCAAGGAATAAGACTAGCCAGGCTCACTTTTTCTACAATGTCATTGCTCCAAGGCGACTACCTCAGATCATAAATTAAAGGTTGTTTGACATTCTGTAAAAAGTTAGGACATTAGCCCAGGAAATCTCCTGTTTGCTAATGCCCTTCAAACTAAACTTTAGTGAAACTTGAAATTAGCATAATTAGCTGTTAGCAGCTTTGCTAGTGTAAGCATCACCACCAAATTGATAAACACGTTCGTTGAAATCAGTTTCCCGACCGGTGACCAGTTTGGCCAGATTCTCAAAGCCTTCAGAGTTCCAGTTGCGTTCGTGGATAGGCTTAGACTGCTCTCCGAAGAAGTAGGCTTGGGTTCCAATAATGGATGCGGCTACCCAACCAACAATAATGACAGCTAATAAGATACCAAACATAATTTTGTCTCCTTACTTGAAAGTGTGTCGTGAAGTAGTCAAGCGTTGACTATCAATCACACGTTGACTATCAATACTGTTTACGTGATCTAGCTAACGCCTAGTGCAGTCAGCATCAGTACGCTGATCAGTAAGACGGCTATACCCCCCTGGAGCATGTAACGACGCTGTTGCTCAGGTGCGGGATAGGAAGCTAGGTACATTTCAGGCTCTGTGGCGTAGTTATTGAGCTGCCCGGATTCGTTAATGGTGGTGTACATAATGCGATGTCCTTTAAGTGGCTGTTCTTATGTAAACCAATGTAACGCAGATTATTACAAATTGCAAATTAGCTTGACAAAAATGATTTTGTTAGAAATTTGCATCAAGGCTATGGATTGACGTGCAACATCGTGGCAAGCCAGGCTCACTGCTTTAGATGGGTAGCTTGCTAGGTATTGACTGGAATTTAAGGATTGCTGTTATGGCTTGTAGCGTGCTAAACAGTGCCAGCCGTCATTGAGCGATCTCATTCTTGTCTAGGCATACCCCGTGCTAGCGAATAAAAATCGCTTTTACCGATCCTCTGCGGTATTGGATTGTTTTTTCCGATTGCGTCGTTTACCCGCACAATTTGCCAGCATCGAAAGTATCGATGATGTCTTCTCGATAAAATATAAGTAGAGCAATATAAGTAGAGCAAAAACTAACTGCGTGGCCAATGAAGCAACAGAGCCATCAAGAAACGCTTAGCGAAGAGCAACACATCTCCTTCGAAATGCTGTTTATTCCTTTATGAGCCAACGCCCCTGGTGGCGGCGATGTCCCCCATTTTCTGGCATATACTGCGAATTACATCATTAATTCTGAGCAGTCTTCAGAAACAGAAACCTTACTCACTTTTGACGTTTCAGGCTCAGCCCTAATAACGGCAAAATTGTCATGCCAACTAAACCGAGAGGCTCGGGAACAGACGTAGGGCCGTCCTCCACAAAATCATCGGTCAGGAAAAAAGCTGCTTCTGAACCACTATTTACCCACTCCTTACCGTCCCGTCGGCTATGAGCATTTCCAGGGATACCAAAGGGAGAAGACCAGGCCCAATTCACATTTCTAATCGAAAGCCAGTAAGTATCATTCGGGGTGAGTTCTAAAGCTGGAATCCTAGCCGAATACTTGAATACAGGATCAAAGCCGGCTAGACCGCAACAACTCAGTTCAGTCTCTTGTTGTCGTCCCACATCACCGAGATTGAGTGAAAAGAAGGGGGTAGGTCCAGGGGCCGCATCCTCCTCATAGATTTCAATCGTAAAGTTATCTACTTCTGGAATTTCATTGTAGATGCCAAACCAATGAATATCCGTAATAATGTTGTTGCCGTCACTTAAGCGGAAATCATCGGCTGCTGAAAGGCCAAAATTAAAATCGCTTATTAGCGCATTAGTTACACTCCCCCTGTCGAGGAAGCCATTATCACCCAACACGCCATTATCAAAAATTACGCCTGCTTGAGCTTGAGTTGAAAAACCACTAGCCGTAGCTACTCCAAGAGCAGCTAGGCCAAACTTTATTAGTCTTTGCATTGTTTTGCAGTAAATAGCAACTGTATGGAAAGACGAACAAGCATTCTTGATGGTTCCATTACAGGATTGTCTATTATTTTTGGTGGCGTAGGTGAGGACGTCTGCGTCGGGTATGCCTTGGTTGGCTTGGTCTGCGTCGTAGGAGGTGAGGACGTCGTAGCCGAGATTGCGGAGGAGGACCACCATGTCGATGGGGAAGTTTTCGTTGGAGTAGAGATCAACCATGGACTAGGTCGTCCTGGATAATTTGGTCGATTTCGTTTTGGTTTTCTTGATAGTAGGCCCAGGCGGCGTCGAGGTCTGCAGGGATAAGGCTGGGGTAGTTGCGTAGGAGTTCTTCGGTGTCGGCTCCTTGTTTATGGAAGGAGACGAGAGTCCAGACGGGGATGCGGGTGTTGCGGATGCGGGCTTGGCCGCCACAGACGCCAGGTGTTTGTTGAATGGTGCGGGCATGGAGTTTGGTGCGCAGCAGCTTGTTTTCCTCGGGGGTGAGGGATTCAATGACTTGGATGAGGGAGTCGATCAGCTGGGTATTCATGGGATACTCCGCAGCACTGGCCTGGTCGGTTGTCTTGATATATGTGGCTTTCAAATGATAACGGGATTTTATGGGGCTTGGGTCTTGGACTGCTGGAACCGTGGACCATCAGGGCCGATTTCTAGATGCCATTCGGGGTGATTTTGGATGGCGGTGCGGACGCCTTTGCGGCAGGTGGGACTTTGCCAGAGCATTTGGTAACGTTGCAGGCGCTGGTCTGGGGTTTCGGGTTCTGGGTTGATGGGTTCTAACTTTTGCTGGGTTTGGTGTTGGCCTTCTAGCCATTGGAGGTATTCGCTGTAGAGGCGATTGCCGTATTTGCGAATGAAGATTTTCTGTGGAGTGATAAGACTGGCCTACCTGTTGATAGCTATACCGACGACGAGGTTAAGGAAACTGCAGAGAAAGTCTTTCGACATGTTTTCAAGGTTTACCCTGTACTACCATCACCTTTCTATACAGCGGCTGCTTAAGTGGACAGAAGGCCTTTGGGAAGTGCGATGCACCCCCCACCCCTAAAACGGCACCACTACATCCCGCAACGCAATAAACCGCAGCGCCGGTTCCGACAGCCGTGCCGCTAGCAAATGTGGCTTATCCACTACCGTCTACAAAAAAGTATCAGAAAAAATCGGATATGCTGTAGTTCTCTGACAGAAAATATTCTAATTCTTTTATTCTTATTCGTAAACTTTCTAATCCTTCTCTCCCAGTTTGAATTTCTTGGTTTAATTTCTCAATATCAGTAAAACTTAAAATCTTGAAGCCGAATACGGTTCTTACTACATTCTCATTAATTTTCACCAAGGGAACGACGTAACGCATCGTGTTATCTCTTTGTGTACCTTCATACCGTGAGTATGTGCGTGACTCACTTGTCCATTTTTGTTGATTAACCTCTTTTGAGGCTTCATCATCTAACTTCCAAAGCGGTTTCTTTTCTGCTCTTGCTTGTGTCAGCAACTCACTCCATTGTTGCTGAACCTTATGGGTAGAGAAGTTATACTTTGCGTAGTCTAATGCCCTAAATAGATACTTTTGCTGTGCTAAAGGTAATGAACTATCAAAGCAAATATCAGGAGTTGTGATTTCTATTAAACTTCTACAAGTAACTGTTTTATGACCAATATTTCGAAAGGTTTTAGTTAATTCTGTAGCAGAGAGTGGCAGCGATCTCTCAACTCTTCGAAAGCGTTCAGAAAAGTCACATGTCACCGATGAAAAATTTCGAATTGCTACCCTGAGCATAGAAACGTCAAAATTATTTTGAGGCGATTTGCTATATTTTTCAAATACTAGGAGTAATTTTTCTGATTTGACTTCAATATGTTTGATTGAGTCATATAGAGATATCAAAGTTCGAATGGATGTGTTTTTATTGTCAGCACTTCTTCCACTAATTATGTCGTATATGAATTCATTTAAGATATCTAATGTAAAATTAAACATGAGTTGAATAAATATTTTCTTTAGTTTGATAACTAACGTTAGAATGGTGTGGTCGCATAAGGAGGCAATCGCTATTTAGCAACCGCTAATTTTCAATAATTCCTCTGTCATTAAATTGGATGCTGACATATTTTTGTTGATTGACATAACTTGACAGAAAATTGTTGCGAAGTATCATGACGCCCTATCTTTGTATTTAGATGACCAGAGCGTTGTTCGCTGCTGCCAAAATATAGCGCATCACCTGTTGCAACTCTTGTATCTGGACCTGATGATTAATTTTAATCATGACTAGAGCTACTGTTGTGAAAAGAGTTTATTGACGCGCTCGCATCGCTGAGAAACAGGTATACGCCCCAATAATGGCTGATAAAATAAAGGTGTTATATCCTCAAAAGAGACAGCTACGAACACTCGCAAGAGATGTGTGTTCAGCAGAGTAAATGATTCCAAAATGCATAGCGCCTGCAAAAAATCCTAGGGATAGTAATCCAACAAGCAGTGTTCCACCAATCATCAGCCAGCCTGTTTTTGGAGGACGTCTGCTAGGAATATTCCATAGGTTTCCTACTCCCCCACGAATACAACAAGATAGCTTGTAACGACTTATTAAACCGCCGATTTACCAGGGCCCCATCCACCCGCTTACGCGGCGGAATAAGCGCCTGTGAGTTTCCGCTCAAATCTAATTGGGAGGCGGTCTCTTCCTGGTTGGGTGCCTCGTTCTTCCACCAATTCAAAAAAGCCATGGGCTTCGTTCTGTTCCTGGGGTGTAAATCCTAAAAGTTGTTCTAATCCTGTTTTGATTAGCTCTAGACCATCGGGATACATCAAAAACGCATCTAGAATACCGGCACGAGATTCGTAGTCCCAACGGTCTGGGGTGAAATTAAAACTGTTTAATACCAGCATGTAGGCATCTAAACAGCTTTCGTAGCTGACCTGGGCAGAGAAATGAGCTAATGCCTTAATCCAGGTGACTTTATAGCGACGGTCCCCAAATTGTTTGACGTCTTGAACGTAGTTTTTGGACTGCGTCACCACACCACTGGCCTCGTTAAACCGGGTCCAGGCGTTCCAAACTCGTTTTTTTAGTTCGAGCAGCTTCATCGTGACGTAAGTTGGCTTTGGCTCTAGGATACCGTTAGTTTTGGGATTGCCATAGCGGTTTGAGAACTATTGTGTAGCAGTGCTGAGTCTTACGAACCAGACATGCCGCTGTCCTGACTGCGTCGTTGCTCGATTTGGTTAAAGATGTCATCAACGGTGAAGTTATCCAGCAGTTGATGGCGGGTTTGGGTATAGTCACCGGAGCCAGTGTCAAATTGGCGCAGAAATCGAATCATGCCGTCAAAGCCTAGGGCGTTGACTAGGGCTTCGTAGCCGATTCGATTAATTTCAGAAAGGGACATCATCGATAAACCTTATTCACCAGCTTGTTGTTTGAGCAACTGGACTAAACTCTCAGAAAGCCATAGGCCAGCATTTTGCAAAGATTGAATCGGTTCTGCAACAGATGGAATAATGCCTCTGCGTTTGGCAAGTACGATTATTCCGCCTGTTCCCAGTGTGGGAATTTTGAGGCTTACAGCACAGCGACGAGCGGCGGCGTCATCGAGGAGGGCGGTGTAATCAGAATGGGCCAGGGCATAGCTGAGGACTTCTGACTCACCAGCTCCCAGATCCCAAGCCGATACTTTTGGGGCAATAGTGATGGTTTCCAGTCGATTAGCCCAAGTCGCTTGAGGTAAGCTTTGGGCTGCAATGTCGTTTTTGCAAGCGGTTACTTCACGCCATACAGCAGGAGGGACGCTTACCTGACCGAATAGCTGAGGCAATAGGTCAGCGAGCTGGCTTTTGTAGAGGGTAATCAGAGGAGATGCATTAATGATGACGTGTTTAATCGGCATTACTGAGTTCTTGGCTTAAGTCAGCTTCGGTGTACTGAAACGGGGATACCTGATAGCGGGAAAGTGCCTGGATAAAGTCAGCACGGGTTAATCCTGCGATTTCGGCAGCTTTGCCTTGGGAAACTTGTTCCAGTTCGTACCATTTGACAGCGGCAGCGATACGCATTTCTTGGGCAAATTCGTCAGGTGTTTTGCGTAGGGCCGAGAAGGCGGTGTCAGGAAGGTTGAGGGTGATGCTGGTCATGGGGTTAGTTTGTGGGGTGTGGGTCTATGCTAACGGACCTATCCCTGGGCGTTTAAGTCTTTGTTAGTAATGATGCCGTGGGTATCGCGGTTGACGTTCAAGATTGGCCCCCTTCCAGGCGGCGCTGTTTTAGATGGCCGTAGGTATCTAGCTCGGCCTGGATTCTAGCTTGTCGCGCAACATCCTGGCGGGTGGAGAAGGTTTAGTCGGCTATTTGAATGGTTGGCTGTCTAGATAGTTGGATGCTCAATATGTTCTGCTAGCTGAGCGAAGTCGAAGCTACACCCCAACCAGCGCCCCCTTCGACTCCGCTCAGGGGACGCCTATTTCCTAAGGTGATAATAAGAGTCACGGATTCACCAGATACGGCTATGGTTTCCAGCTGCCGCCCGTCGCTAACAATCTGGATCTCCTCTGGAAAATCAACAACAATCGAACCGCTGAGATAAATGCTGTTACCAGGATAGGAATTCATCAGATTTCCCAACGCTGTAGCTATGTCTTGATCATTCAGTGTGAGAGTCTTTGTTGATCGCTGTATTAGTTCACCTGCCTTAGTCGTGAGCTTTTCAGCAATGATACTTTCACCTGTTTTATAAACACCTTGACCATCTGTGACGATAAATTCCGAGCCTTCATTGCCGAGAATCAAATGGCTGCCAGTGGCGTCTGTACGGTCATGACTCCATACGCCGATAATATCGGCATACACCTCGGCGGTGGCTGCATTATGGTTATAGGTTGCGATCGCACCATCTCGCAGTCCCAAACCTTGATTTACCTGGGTTTGCACACTACCTGCACCTGCCAGCCATAGGCCAGTGACCAAAATCGCGATGGCAATGGAGAGTACCCAATATTCACCGGGGCCACCTGTACAGATTCTGCGTTTAGGATTGCCAATGCTGATAGCCCACACTGGAACCGGCCAAAATAGCTGGACTCCTTGACGGGTGAAGCAATCGGCAAAGCAGGCCAACACATGACCCAATGGCAACGCTAGCCATGGTTTTATTGCCCCTAGCGCAAACCCTATTCCTAGGGATATCGCAGTGAGCGTGACCGTGGCCACTAAGGAATGGGTGATGGATCGATGGGGATAGCGGTCTTCAATCCATGAGCTGATGGGAAAGCAGATTTGGCCGATCAGACTGGTGGTGGTATCGATATCGGGCAGCTGAGAGCCTAATACTGCCAACCCTAACGGTAGAGGAGCCGCTGTACCTAGGAATAGGGATACGCCTGCGGTTGCGATTCTCCAGGGGAGAGGCTTTGCCAACGCAGCATGGGTAATCGCCATCATTGGCCTAAACCATAGCGCCAGGAAAGCCCCACCACCAAAATCATCGCACTGATAATCAACGGCAACCGCTCTAGCCAGAGCGGCGCTGGTGACGGGGCAAAATGTAGAGCCATACCCAGCGTTTTCACCGCTTCCTGAATCGCCTGGTTCATTTTCGCTTCACTGGCAAACTGACGATGCTCCAACAGAGCGTTGAGCTATCGTCCATCGCCTGTTTTTCTGCGTCACTCATCCACTCGGGATAGTCGATCTTAATCGTCGTAGGGCTCCATCGTCGCAGTCGGTGTGGGACAGCCCTAAGTTGCCCAGGGATGAGGGTTAGGTTGGGATTGAGGGAGTTGCGATATTGCAATAAGTGACGGCTGATAGTAAAAATCTAGCAACTGGTAGCTAAACAATTTTTCCGTGTTGCTATGCTCCGGTTTTCATTCACACCTACATGCCTACAACACAAATAGAAGTAATGCTACAGATAGAAATATATGGCTTTGAGCAAGGATAACAATGTTTGGAAAACTGTTTGCAGAAGTACTGGTAAGGCTATTTTTCCTGGGAGAGTTTCTTGAGGAAAAGTTTCAGGATTTTATAAATAAACATCGAACACCAATTATCTTTGGCCTTATTGCAATTAGCATCCAGGTTTTAGTAGTGATGGTAATCGTAGATAACTGGGCTGATTGGACTGGATTTGGAAAGGGAGACGCAATAGAAATTGGCATCAAAAGGGATAAGAGCGGAGACATTGTTTCCATTGCAACATCAGAACCAGGAAAAACACTTTGGGACTGGCTCAGTTTACTGGGAGTGCCATTATCCATTGCGGTACTTGGTATTTACTACCAACGGAAGGAACAAAAGCGTATTGCCGATAATGAAAAAGAGGAGATTTTACAAACCTACTATGACCGCTTGTCATCTTTGATAATAGAAAAAAACCTATTAGCAATATCAACGAGAGTTTATGAGAATCCCAAAACATTAGTTACCATCGCCCCTTATAAAAATCTACAGGTCAAGCATCCCATCCCAACAGATGAAGAACGGGAGTTAGTAACGACTGCTATGGATGTCATTCGTGCTAGAACATTATCTATCCTTCGAAGACTTAAAGATGATCCAGTGAGAAAAGAAGCTGTCATCCAGTTTTTGTTAGACGTTGATATTTTGGGCAAAACCATATTTAATCTAAGCCATGCCGATCTCAGTGGGATAAATTTCGTATTCTTAGACACTGGCAAGGCTCAATTCAGCGATATCAACCTAGAATTTGCCAATCTTCGCAATGCTAATCTTCGTGGCATTAACCTGAGCGGGACTAAACTCAGTGGGGCAGACCTGAGCGGTTCTAAACTCGGTGGAGCAGACCTAAGTAATGCCAGCCTGGTCTATGCCAAACTCAGAGACACTGGGCTAATGGAAGCTAACCTTAGCTATGCAGACCTCAGAGGTGCAGACCTTAGAGATGCTTTCCTGTTCGACGCAAATCTCAGTAACGCTAACCTTAGCGGAGCTAAAGTTGGAGGAAGTGGTGGTGGTCTTGAGATGGCCAAACTATGCCGTACAACTCTCCCAAAATCCTTTTTTCTCAAATTCTTAGACAGCAATCGCGACTGCGAACGACTAGGCATCAACCCGGAAACCGAAAAACACACCAGATAGTCTTTACTTTTTAATCAGAAATTTGAGAAACATGAGAGTGTGTCTTATTGTCCTAACCGCTTCCTCGCACCTCGCACCTGACCAACCTGCTTCAACGTCATCCCCGCAATCAATGCCACACCACCAAAGATATACAAACTCTTATTCCGCGTTCCCATTCCAATAAATCGCACCACCCCAAACGCCATCAAACAGGCGATCAGAATCGGCATAATCACCACATACTGAGTGTGCTGAGGACTAGCCCCACGATTCAATCCAAGCCGCTCATTACGGATCACCTTACGCGCCAGCATCGGATTCCGTCCGGCCAACGGCTGCAGCTCCGCCAACCGAGACCGACTCAACTGCAACCCCATCCGCTCCGCCTCGGCCTGCATCGTCTCGCGGATCAACTTATCGCTGGGCAGCTCTAACTCAACCTCCAGCATCTCCAAGAAAATATCCCGGCCAGGATTCGCCGCTGCAAAGCAGATGACCTTTACGCCATTTGAGATCGCATCCTCCAACCAATACCTCACCCCCGTCGTCAACCGCTTTGCCTCAGGGAAAATCAGCAACGTCTGAGAGCCAATATTTTCAGCGATTTCATCCTTGAGCGCATCCATGGTCATTGCCTTTTCACCAACTGGCTCACCCTCCTTGTTGTACCTCGGCTCAGTCGTTGGGATATCTAACTGTTCAGCTATGGAGACGAAAAACTTCTTACCACTGCCCTTATAAATAGCGGTTGCGATCTCATACTCACCCCCATAATGCTTGGCCAGGTCCTGGGGCATCGTCCCCACCATGCCCAACTCAGCCAGTACCAAAACGCTGCTACCCGAATCGATAGCAGCGCACACATGCTTAAACCCCTCGGTTGTCTGCCCTAAGCCACCTGCATCTGCTGGCGGCATTGATTCAGAAGGTTTTCCGCCACCTCCTGAGCATTGAACTTTGGGACAGTGACCGTCCGCACATGGTCAACCTTAGCCTTAGCGGTAGGATGCAAATCCTCATAGGTCATGCGGCTAGCCATCGCCATCACCACCTGTTGCCCTGCCGTGAGCCGCTGAGCCGCAAGCTCAGAAGCCTCCAGATACAGCGCTTCCATATCTAACCCCTGGGCTGGATTGATTTCCTCAACGGTTTGCTCAGTGACCTGTCCCAATTCGCCACCATCGGCAACAGCCAGCGCCGCCGGTTGCTCATCAACCTCAAAAGCCTCAATCTTTCCACCAGCAACCACATGCTTACGGAGCGATCAGATTAAATTTTCCTGCTCAGAATTTAGAAATGCCTTACCCGTAGAATCCTTCTCAGCCGTGATACCCAAATGCTTCAGATAAGCATAGTAATCATCCTTTTTAATACCAAGCTGGTCCTGCAAAACAGTCGGACGAATCTGGTGCTCAACGGTAGAATTCTGCTCAGTCATGGAAAAAGTTTCTTTTCTCAGCTCCCATATTATGAAAAGCTCTGAGAAAAAAAAGTCACAGCCATTTCCCCGAATTCTGGTAAAGATTCTGTGAATCACCAGAAAAAAAGTTTTCTCATAATATTAATTATGAATGGCAATAAATCCGTAGGTAATTAACAAAAATAATTCTGTTTGTTCTGGATAGAATCTAAAAAAGCTGTCTACACTCCTCCAGTTCTACTATTACCTAATAAGCTCTGAACTGATTTTGAAAGCTTTTTCTTGCCCTTCACCACATATCTCAATATCTCCAGCGCTGGGCAGTTCTCCGCCAGCATTCGGGACACTTCAGACAGTTTTGAAGTACTTACGTACTCGGTAATCCGACCCTGGGGAGAATCCCACCGATAGTAGTAGCTGATACTCGGCGTCTTCCGTTTTCGATTGCCAGTGCGAGTCTCCAGCCAGCCGCTAGCTTGCCCTTTCTGATTATGCTTTCTGTGCTTAGACTTACTGCTGTCAGTGATTACCGACGTTGCTGTAGTCGGAGGCTGCTGTCGACAGTTTTTTGATGTCACAGCATTCCAGAGGTGGTACGCCGTGATCGGCTCCCCGTTTGTATGAGCGTGAATCTCAATCAAACCGTCAGATCTAACTAAGCTAGGAGCCCAAACACACTTGTTGCCAAAGGATAAAGGCACATAAATCCGTTCACCTGCAGTGGGCTTAAGCCAAAGGCATTCTGTCCGTAACCCCTGACTAGTCTGGATTTGTTTCTTGACACAGCGCCAGCCTGGATACAGCTCAGCGTAAAGAGCAGATTCATAGCCGCTGAGTACCACCATCCCCTGCGCATCATGTAGCTGCTCAGCTAGATGCCGATGGCCGTCATCATCCATTTCATAGGCATACTGCCGTCTGGGGGCTCCATTAATGTGGCGTGTGTCCTTACTGCCGCGCGTACTCTGCACATAGGGCGGATCAATATAGAACAGTGTTTCTGGACTGTCGTATACTGCGATCGCAACCTCAGCTAAATCATGCGTGATTTGTACATTTGCCAACCGTTGAGAAACGGCCATCAGATAATCACAGTCCTGGCTTTGCACCAGGCGCAATCGTTCCTCACTCGTGCCACTGCTCCAGCGCCCGCCCCCATTGCTAAAACTCATCTGACAAAAGAGATAGAAACGCCTCGCTCGCTCGAAAGCATTTCCTTCGATTACCATGCATCGTTTGAACTCATCCCGTGTTTTAGGCGACGCATTCAGCGCTGCGATTAATTCCTGTGGCCAATCTTTCAAAACCTCAAAGAAATTCGTCACCCCCAGATTGCGCTCGTTAAGTACATCTACAGCAGCTGGGCGCTTGCGTAAGCCAACACTAAAAGCGCCCGCATACGGCTCACAGTAGATCCGATGCTCTGGAAAATGCTGCAAAATCCATGGAGCCAATCGCCACTTTCCACCGAAGTAACGCAGTGCCGGACGCTCAATCGTTCCCCCAGAACAGGGATTCGGCATTTCATCCGGTTCTACCTTTGGCCGAGTTCTTATTAGCATCAATCCTCTCCAGCCTGAGTTAGCCTTTTTGCACTCGCTTTGAATGCCCGTTTTTGGCCCATAGATCTCAGGTCACAGTGCTGGGGGATTTAATTTAACAGAACGCCATAATCGCTCAATGAAAATGTTGATTAGCCTAATTACTTGGTGGTAATTGCTCTGGCTGGGCTTGTTCTACTTGGATTGTGGGTAGTGGCACATTTAGGGTTTCAGCTAGTTGGGCTAGGTCAGCAGCAAAACCTGTAGTATCAATGGTGAGGGCAGTTGCGATCGCAGCCAATCGTTTCAAACGCCGACCAATACGGCCTGGGTCCGGCTCTGCCTTAGCCAGGTCACCCTCTAAATCATCCAGCGTATCGAGGACGTCATCCTTTTGCTCATCAGGGAAAGCCTGGGCATGCTCTCGGAGAGCCGTAATTAAACGAGTAATATCCGCAGCGCTGGAACCATAGTTGTTAATGGTCCCGCCAGTTTGGTCACCTTCAACATTGCCGCCGATATAACCACCAGCAAATTGAGCACCACGAAAATCATACTTAGGACTTTCAGACATAGGGGGCCTCGCAGCTAACATCTCAGTTATCTTCATCAAATTTGCACTCTGTTCTCGGTAAGCGACAATCTCGCCGTCTTTGGTTTGTAGTTCAGCTCGGTAGCGTTCCTCAATGAACGCTAATTTGGTTTCATAGATTTCTTTCGCACTGCTTTCTATAGCTGGCTTATCAGCACCTTCAGCTCCTTCTAAGCGAATAACAAAAGCCCTACCTTGTTTTCTTTCGATAGCCTGAATAGACAAATTATTGTCAGCGTATTGACTGCAAAGGCTTTGAAAAGTCTGGTAAAACACTTGCCAATTGATGCCGTCTTTGAAAATGAGATCGATCGTGTTTGAAGCCTGCTGAAATAGAACTGCAAACTCACCGGTCTTGAAAGTGTGAAGTGAACCCCTGAATTTGGACAGTAAAATCAGATGATAGCAAGTCTAGACTGACATGTATCAATCTGAGACATCCTACAATTCCTTCCTCCACTTTTCCTCAAATTCGCTGGGTGTCAAATAGC